>NZ_JBPKBO010000020.1:0-46789 GCF_051172775.1 Arthrobacter sp. Ld5 | reverse complement strand
GGCTGGGGGGCGGCAGCAGGCGGGTCCGGCATCATGGGTCTCCTTCTCCTGGAGCGACGCGGTGAGCCCGGCGAGCACATCGCGACGACCATAGCGCAGCCCGTCCGGCGGCGTGCAGGTGCTGCCTCCCATTGTCGGCGCGCGGGAAGGCCGGGATCTCACCTCCCGCGGATGAGCCAGCGGAACCGGCGGCGGGAGGAAGGGCGCGCGGGCCGGGCGCGTCCCGGGTCTGGACCGGCCGCCGGACCCGGGAAAGAATGAGGATCGTACCCGCACAGGCGCCGGCGGGCCGTCGGCGGGAGACACCCCGCGGGCACGCCGTCGAAGGAGCACGCATCGTGGAGCAGACAGCAGCGCCGGACCAGCCTCCTCCCGGCGCCATGCTCACGGCCACCCGGTCCTGGAAGCAGGGCACCTGGCGTACCCCCTCCCGGGCCCTCGCCCCGGCAGCCCTGGTGTCCCTCGCCGGCTTCGTGCTGCTCGTCCTCCACCAGCCCCTGGCCGGGTACGGACTCCTCGGTGCGGCGCTCGCCGTCGCCGCCGTGGTCGATCGCGCGCTGTTCCGGGACCTGCTGCTCATCGCCTTCGGCCTCACCGTCATGACCCTCGTGCCCATCACCACGGACATCAGCGTGGAGCACATGGCGGTCATGGGGTCGGCGATGATCCTCGCCGTCGGCGTGCCCTACACCGTCTCGCGCTTCGTGTACCGGGACCACGCGATCACCTTCCCGGTCCGGACCGGCGAACCCTGGACCCGCACCGAGAAGTGGTACCTGCCCGTCGTCGTCGTGCTGGGCTACGCCGTGCTGCCCTTCTACATGATCAGCACCGGGGTCTACACGAACTGGCCGGCGGCGTCGGAACCGGCGGAGATCGCCCGCCTGTTCGTCGGCACCAACGGGCTCGGGATCTGGGACGAGCTGTTCTTCATCTGCACCGTCTTCGCGCTCCTGCGCCGGCACCTGCCCATGGTGCAGGCCAACCTGCTGCAGGCGGTCCTGTTCACCTCGTTCCTGTGGGAGCTGGGCTTCAGGGCGTGGGCGCCGCTGTTCATCGTCCCGTTCGCGCTCCTCCAGGCCTTCATCTTCACCCGCACGCGCTCGCTGTCGTACATCATCTGCGTGCACCTCCTGTTCGACTTCGTGCTGTTCCTCGTCCTCCTCCACGCGCACAACCGGGCGTGGTTCGATGTCTTCGTCTACTGAGGGCGGTCTTCCGATGCATTTCGCGGCATTGACAGGTATTTCGGGTAGGACTAGTATCGCCGTCACAACCGTATATCGCGCATATTAAGCCATCGCGAATGTCACGCTATTCCCTGCCCGGCACAATTACCGGGTGCGGGTGGCTTCCTCCCCTCGGTATTCCATGCATCGTTTCGCAACGGAGCGCCATGAGCAGTGTCGGTTTGCTGTACGTCGGGGCGGTTCTCTTCATCAATGGATTGATGCTTATCGGGGTTGTTCCCGGTAAGTCCGCCGCCATTCTCAATTTCTTCGTCGGGGTGATGCAGGTCGTCTTCCCGACCATCATCCTCATCCAGTCGAACAACGACCTGCCGACCATCTTCGGTGCGGCAGGCCTGTACCTGTTCGGCTTCACCTACCTCTATGTGGGAATCCTCCAGATCACCGGTATCGACGGTGAGGGCCTCGGCTGGTTCTCGTTGTTCGTGGCGGTCTGTGCCGTGGTGATCGGCGCCCTCCAGTTCACCCTCGTGGGGGACCCTGTTTTCGGCGTCATCTGGTGGACGTGGGCCGTCCTGTGGTTGTTGTTCTTCCTGCTGCTGGGCCTGGGGAAGGAATCACTGGCCTACCCCACGGGCTGGTTCACGATCTTCGTCGCGCACCTCACCGGCACCATGCCGGCCTTCTTCCTGTTGGTGGGCCGCTATGAGACGACCACGGGGATCGCACTGGTGGTGGCGGTCGGAGCGGCTGCCTCCCTGGCAGCAGCCTTCCTCCTCGGGCGCCGGGGCATCCCGCGTCGGAACCCGTCCACGCACGAGGGCGCGGTGGTCTCGCCCGCCTGATCCTCCGCCCCTGCACGAATCCGTCCCTGGAAAGAGAGGCCCGCTCCATGCCGATCTACGAGTACTCCTGCCCCGGATGCGACGTGTACGAGGTCATCCGCGGCATGGGGGCGGCACCCGCAGAGGACGCCTGCCCGACCTGCGGGCAGCCTGCCCGGCGCAGGATCAGTGCGCCCCACCTCGCCAGGACGGGGACGGCAGCCTTCCAGCTGATCGACTCGACCGAGCGCAGCGCGTCGGAGCCCCGCGTGGTCTCCGGGGGTCTTCCGTCCCCCGGCCGGGGCGCCACCCCGACCTACACGACGAATCCGCTTCACCAGAAATTGCCGCGCCCCTAGTCCGGGTGCACGGCGACAATCATCAAAGGAGATGAAATGCCTGACGTCATATTCCCACTCGATTCGACCAAGAAGTTCGAGGACCAGGAGAAAGTCGGCCACAACCGGTGGCACCCCGAAATTCCTCCGGTGGCCACCGTGAAGCCCGGGGAATCCTTCAGGGTCCATTGTCGGGAATGGTTCGACGGCGCCATCGTCAACGACGATTCCGCCGACGACATCCTGAATGCCCCGCTCCTCACCGTGCACAAACTCAGCGGCCCCTTCGCGGTCGAGGGAGCGAAGCCGGGGGACCTCCTCGTCGTCGACATCCTGGACGTCGGCCCGATCCCCCAGGAGGATTCCGGTCCGCTCGCCGGCCAGGGGTGGGGGTACACCGGTATCTTCTCCCGGAATAACGGCGGCGGTTTCCTGACCGAGCAGTTCCCCGACGCCTACAAGGCCATCTGGGACTTCAATGGGCAGGTGGCCACCTCGCGCCACGTGCCGGAGGTGTCCTACGTGGGGCTCATCCACCCGGGACTCATGGGCACGGCGCCCTCGGCGAGCCTGCTGGCGAAGTGGAACAAGCGCGAGGGAGACCTGATCGCCACGGACCCGCACCGCGTTCCTCCGCTCGCGCTGCCGCCCGAGGCGGAGCACGCCGTGCTCGGGAGCCTGCCGGCGTCGGAGTTCGACCGCGTGGCGGGGGAGGCGGCCCGCACAGCACCGCCCCGCGAGAACGGAGGCAACCAGGACATCAAGAACCTGTCCAAGGGCTCGCGGATCTTCTACCCCGTGTTCGTGGACGGCGCGAACCTGTCCCTGGGCGATCTCCACTTCTCGCAGGGCGACGGCGAGATCACCTTCTGCGGTGCGATCGAGATGGGTGGTTTCATCGACCTCCGGGTCGACATCATCAGGGGCGGCATGGACACGTACGGCGTGAGCGAGAACGCGATCTTCATGCCCGGCATTGTCGACCCCCGGTACAGCGAATGGATCGCCTTCTCCGGCACCTCCGTGACGCTCGACGGCAAGCAGCACTACCTCGATTCGCACCTGTCCTACCAGCGGGCATGCCTGCACGCGATCGATTACCTGACGAAGTTCGGCTACAGCCCGGAGCAGGCCTACCTGCTGCTGGGATCGGCGCCGATCGAAGGGCGGCTGTCCGGGGTGGTGGACATCCCGAACTCCTGCTCGACCGTGTACCTCCCCACCGCGATGTTCTCCTTCGACGTCCGTCCCTCCGCGGCCGGTCCGCACAGGATCGACCCGGGGATGGGTGCGCCTCGGTCGGCGAACGCCTAGGGGCGTCGACCGGGCGCGGACGGCAGCCCGGACGGGAGTCCTTTGACACGCGTTGCCCCACGTGATTCGTTGGTGGGGCAACGCGCGGGACACCGCGGAGACCACCCGGCCGCGGAGGACGTCATGAGCAGGATGCCCACCCCGTGAGCGCGCCGGGCGACGCCGCCGACTTCATCGCCGACGCCCTCCAGTACGAGAGCTCCTGGGAGCGTGCCGAGGACTACGAGCGGCGTCTCGGCGCAGGGCTGGAGTACTACGGGGCGTCCGTCGGCGCGGTCCGCGGGACGGTCCGCAACGCCGAACGCCGCTTCCCGGACCTCGGGCACGACGACGTCACCGCCCTCGCCGCGGAGCTCTGGTCGCGTCCCGTGTTCGAGTGCCGTCTCGCGGCCGTGGTCCTGCTGCAGTCGGCGGTCCGGCTGCTGCGCGCCTCCGACCTCACGCGCATCGAGGGCTTCCTCCGCTCCGCGCGGCTGCCCGACCTCGCGGATCCGCTCGTGGTCGACGTCGTCGGGCCGATGCTCCTGCGGCTCGGCGGCCAGGACGCCGCCCGGGCGGCGACCGTTTTGGACCGGTGGGCAGCGGGGCAGGACGCCGCGCTGCGTCGCGCCGCGGTCCTCGCCCACCTGCCGGCCTTCCGGGCAGGCCGGGGCGACGACGCGCGGTTCCGCAGGACGGTCCGGCTCGTCTCGGGTGCCGGGCAGGACCGTGTACCGGCGGTGGAGGACGCGATCGGGCTCGTGCGGGGCAGCGGCGCGGGCTGAGCGCCCGGCAGGCGGCGGTCCCGGCTGGTAGTACAGCTAGCGGATGTCGATGGTCCGGACGATCCTGCCACGGAGCGCCGGCATGAGGTGGTGGATGCCCATCAGGGCGAGGCCGTACCGGCGGACGCGCCGCATCGACGTCGCGACCCGCACCCGGGGATCGATGCGCACGGCGCCGAGTCCCAGGCGGCGCGAGATCCTGACGGAGAAGTCGATGTCCTCGTCGCGCTCGTCGATCGAGGTCCGCCCGATCCCGCCGCTGGCCAGGTAGGCCGAGGAGCGCACCGCCATGTTGTGGCCGGCGACGAAGCGCAGATAGGCGGGATCCAGGTGCTTCACCGCCAGCAGGATCCGCAGCATCACCAGCGCGCCAGGCATGAGCAGGTGGTCGCCCCACCGGAAGTGCCGGTCCCGCAGCGGGACGCTCGCGCCGCCCACCAGCTGCACCTGCGGACGGTGCACGAACAGGGCGCGGATCCGGCTGGTCCAGTCCGCCTCGGGTTCGCTGTCGCCGTCGGTACGGGCGACGAGCGTGAAGCCGTCCGCGATCGCCGCGCGGAACCCCGTGTCGCACGCCGCGCCCGTGCCCTTCTGCCGCTCCACCAGGATCCTCACGTCGAAGGCCGGTCGCGCGGCGATGAAGTGTTCGACACGCTCCACCGTGTCATCGGTGGAACCGTTGTCCACGACGTAGACGCGCAGGTCCACGGCATCCCGCTGCCTGTGGAGGGCGTCGAGCGTGCGGGCTATGCCGGGTTCGTTGAACACCGGGACGACGACGGCGAGGCGGTCGGTCACGGACAGGTCCTTCGGGGGAGCGGGGGTGGGGTCGGGCATGGGTTAGGGGCGGTCGAGGTCGGACGCCGCGAAGGTGTCGCAGGACGCCAGGTCCCCGGTTTCGAAGCCCTCCGAGAACCAGGCCTGGCGCTGGGCGCTGGACCCGTGGGTCCAGCCCTCCGGGTTGACCTGCCCGGTCGCGGCCTCCTGGATGCGGTCGTCGCCCACCGATGCCGCCGCGGAGAGGGCGTCCTGCAGGTCCGTGTCCGAGAACGGGCGCAGGAACGGTTCACCCGACTCCGGGTCGGGGACGGAGACGGCGTGGGCGGCCCACATCCCGGCGAGACAGTCCGCCTGCAGCTCGACGCGGACCCCGCCCGACTCCGGTCCCTGCGGGTCCTGCTGTGCGGCGCCGAGGGTCCCGATGAGGTTCTGGATGTGGTGGCCGAACTCGTGGGCCACCACGTACTCCTGGGCGAGGGGCCCACGGGAGGCCCCGAAGCGGGTGACGAGGTCGTCGAAGAAGGCCGTGTCGTAGTAGGTCTGCTCGTCCGCCGGGCAGTAGAACGGGCCCACGGCGCTCGTCGCCGTGCCGCAGCCCGTGTTCTGCCGGCCGGAGAAGAGGACGACGCCCGGCTGGGTGTACGTCACGCCGACCTGCTCGAGGTACGGCAGCCAGAAGCCGTCGAGGCTCTCCGCCGTCGCCAGGATCCGGCAGTCGAGCTGCTCGTTGGCGTCCGCGCCGGTGAGGCACTCCGTGATCGCCCCGCCCGGGACGCCGGCGTCCTGCTCCTGCGTGGTGCCGGATCCGTCGTCGAGCCCGAGCTCGTCCACCACGCCGGGACCGAAGATCAGCGACAGGATGAGGAGCAGGCCGCCGCCCACGCCGCCGCCGACCACCGCGCCGCGACCTCGTCCCCGCCGGTCGCTGACCCGCGAGGGGTCGAGTTGCACGTTGTCGTTGAAGCTCATGATCCAACCATAAGCTGACTTAGCGTCGACCGTGGTCCCGGCCCGCCGGGAGTGCGGGGCGGGCGTCTAGTGCAGGGGTGCCGGGGCGTCGTCGGCGGTGTCGGGCCTGCGCACGAAGAACGAGGCGACGACGGCGAGCAGGAAGATCACCGCCCCGTACAGGAAGGCCGCCCGGATGCCGCCGGCGAGCGCGACGTCGGCCGCAGCACCGCTTTCCGCCAGGGCGGTGCTCCGGATGGTCATGACGGAGATGAACAGTGCTGTGCCGGCCGCGCCGGCCAGCTGCTGGACGGTGCCGAAGACCGCGCTGCCGTGGGAGTACAGGCGCGGCCGCACCGAGCCCAGGGCGGAGGTCAGGAGGGGCGTGAACATGAGCGCGAGCCCGATGCTGAGCAGGACGTGCGCGACGAGGACGAGGGGCACGGGCGTGGTCTCGCTCACCTGCGTCATGGCCCAGAAGACGGCGCTCACCAGGAACGCGCCCGGGACCAGGAGGACGCGGGGGCCGCGGCGGTCGTAGATGCGGCCGACCACCGGTCCGAGCAGTCCCATCGCCAGCCCGCCGGGGAGCAGCAGCAGCCCGGACTGGAAGGGGCTCAGGCCGAGGACGGACTGCGCGTAGATGGGGACCAGGATGATGGTGCCGAACAGGGCCATCATGCTGACCGCGATGGCGACGATCGAGATGGAGAAGTTCCTGGAGGTGAACACCCGCAGGTCGAGGAGGGCGGCGTCGCGCCGCTGCAGGACCAGCTGGCGGGTGACGAACACCGCGAGGCCGGCGACGCCGACGGCGAGGGGGAGCCAGGCGGGGACCGCGCTGCCCGTGGACGCCTCGCCGAGCTGGCTCAGGCCGTAGATGATCCCGCCGAACGCGACGGCGGAGAGCACGACCGAGGGGACGTCGATGGAGGATTTCCGCGGCGTGGTCACGTTCTGCATCTTCGCCGCACCGATGCCCAGTGCTCCGAGCGCGATCGGCAGGACCAGCCAGAACAGCCAGCGCCAGTCCAGCGTGCTGAGGATAGCGCCTGAGATGGTGGGGCCGAGCGCCGGGGCGACGGAGATGACGATCGAGATGTTGCCCATCACCCTGCCCCGAGAGGTCGGCGGCACGAGCGTCATGACCGTGGTCATCAGCAGCGGCATCATGATCGCGGTGCCGCTGGCCTGCACCACCCGGCCGGCCACGAGGACCTCGAAGCCCGGAGCCATCGCCGCGATGAACGTGCCGAGGCTGAACAGTCCCATCGCGCTCATGAAGACGGGCCGGGTGTCGAAGCGCTGCAGGAGGAAGCCGGTGATGGGGATGACCACCGCCATGGTGAGCATGAACGCCGTCGTCAGCCACTGGCCCGCACCCACGGTGATCCCGAGGTCGGTGACCAGGCGGGGGATCGCGACGCCCATGATGGTCTCGTTGAGGATCACCACGAACGCCGAGATGAGCAGGAGCGTGATGACCAGCCGGTCCCGGGCGGGGAGGGCAGCGGGGGCGGGCGTGTCGTGCTGGGGTGCGGTCCGGTCGGCGGTGTCCTCGAGGCGGGACGGGCTCTGGGTCATGACAATCCTTGATGGTTGATGCGGTCAATCAACGGAACCGCCGCCGACGGGACTCTATTCCGGCAGGTGGCGCCACCGGTGTCGCCTAGCATGGGCGGGTGAATTCTTTCTACCGTGATCTCGGCAGCGGCAAATTCGAGTCGACCATCCACGCCCAGGGCGCCTGGAACCCGCAGGAGCAGCACATGGCGCCGATCTCCGGCCTGCTCACGCAGTGCCTGCTCGAATGCGAGCCCCGCGACGGCATGCAGCTCAGCCGGGTGAGCTTCGACATCCTCGGGATGATCCCCGGTGGTGAATTCTACGTGACCACGGCCGTCGTGCGTCCGGGCCGCACCATCGAACTGGTCGAGGCCCGCATGGAGGCGGCCGGACGGACGGCGATCGTCGCCAGGGCCTGGCGACTCGCCACGCAGGACACCGCCGACGTCGCCGCCGCGGAGGACCCGAGCATGCCGGGCCCCGACGAGGCCGGACCCCACGAGGGCATGACGGCGTGGCCGGGCGGTTTCATCAGGTCGCTGGAGGTCCGGGTGGTGCCCGGGCACCGGCCCGGCCGGGGGCAGGTCTGGATGCGGAACCCCCACGCCATGGTGGAGGGACGTCAGGCCCCCGACGTCGTGCGGCTGGTCGGGATGATGGACGCCGCCAACGGGATCGCCTCCCGTGTGGAGCCCGGAGGCGACAGCTGGATGTTCCCCAACGTGGACCTGCAGATCCACCTGCACCGCATGCCGCGCGGGGAGTGGCTGGGCCTGGACACCCGCGTGACCTTCGGCGAGCACGGCGTGGGCCTGACCTCCAGCGTGGTGCACGACCTCGACGGGCCCTTCGGCCGGCTGGAGCAGATCCTCACGGTCCGGCGGCTCTGACGCCCGACGGAATGCCCCGGCCCGCCCGCGGGTTGCACGGGGTACGCAGTCCGCGCCGCGGGGCCGGACGCCGTCGAGGAGGAGGAAGCATGCCGAAGGCACTCTGGAAGGACACCGTCATCGCCCGGTCGGACACGACGGTGATGGTCGAGGGGAACCACTACTTCCCGCCGGAATCCATTGCGCAGGAATACTTCCGGCCCTCCGACACGCAGACCGTCTGCCACTGGAAGGGCACGGCCAGCTACTACACGCTGACCGTCGACGGCCAGCAGAACCCGGACGCGGCCTGGACCTACCCGGAGCCGAAGGAGGCGGCGGAGAACATCCGCGGTCACTACGCTTTCTGGAAGGGCGTCACGATCAGCGACTGACACCACCCGGAAGGGCGCCGTCGTCCCGACGGCGCCCTTCCGCGTGTCGCCCATGACACCCCACCGACGACGGCGCCGCCCGGCGCCCTGACGAAGGAGCACCCATGCAGTATCGGACACTCGGCAACAGCGGCACCTCGGTGTCGCACCTCGCCCTCGGCACGATGACCTTCGGGGCGGAAGCGGACGAGGCGGGCTCCCACGCCATCCTGTCGGACTACGCCGCCGCGGGCGGCAACCTGATCGACACCGCGGACGTCTACACCGCCGGCGCGTCGGAGGAGATCATCGGGCGGTGGCTCGCGAAGAACCCGGCGGAGCGGGACCGCATGGTGCTCGCGTCCAAGGGCCGGTTCCCGATGGGCGAGGACGTCAACGACCTCGGTCTCTCCCGGCGCCACCTCCGCAAGGCCCTGGACGCGTCGCTGACCCGCCTCGGCGTCGACCACATCGACCTCTACCAGGTCCACTCGTGGGACCCGCTGACCCCGCTCGAGGAGACCCTCGGCTTCCTGAACGAGGCCGTGGTCCAGGGCAAGATCGGCTACTACGGCTTCTCGAACTACACCGGGTGGCAGCTGACGAAGGCCGTGATGATCGCCCGGCAGCGCGGCTACAGCCTCCCGGTCACCCTGCAGCCCCAGTACTCGCTGCTCGTGCGCGAGATCGAGGCGGAGATCGTGCCGGCCGTGCTCGACGCCGGCATGGGCATGCTCCCGTGGTCGCCGCTGGGCGGCGGCTGGCTGACGGGCAAGTACACGCGCGACACCGAGCCCACGGGGGCCACCCGCCTCGGCGAGAACCCGCAGCGCGGCATGGAGGCGTGGGAGCAGCGCAACGCCCAGGAGCGCACCTGGCGGATCATCGACACCGTGACCGGCATCGCCTCCGACCGCGGCGTCAACGCCTCGCACGTGGCGCTCGCCTGGGTGGCGGCGAAGCCCGGCGTGACGTCCGTGATCCTCGGTGCCCGGACGCAGGAGCAGCTGGCCGACAACCTCGCCTCCGCCGACCTGGAGCTGACCCCGGAGGAACTCGGACGCTTGGACGAGGTCAGCGCCCCGACGTTCTCCGACTACCCGTACGGCGTCCCCGGCATCGAGCAGCGCAGCCGCGCGATCGACGGCGGCCGCTAGGAGCCTGCGGCGCAGCCCGGGGCGCCGACTGCCTACGATGGACGGATGAGCACTCCGTGGCAGGGCGCACCCGGGCTGGTACTGGTCCGTGATCCGGCGTCCGACGACGCCGCCGCCGACCTCGACCGCGGGATCGGCCTCCTGCGGGAGGTCGCCGCCGGGGACCGGCCGCCGACCCTGCGGCTCTACCGTCCGGCCCCCACGGTCGCCTTCGGCCAGCGGGACGCCCGGCTGCCCGGGTTCGGCGAGGCCGCGGCCGCCGTGGCCCGGCGCGGTTTCACGCCGCTCGTGCGGCGGGCCGGCGGCCGCGCCGCCGCCTACCATCGGGGCTGCCTCGTGGTCGACCACATCGAGCCGGCGCACGACGCCGTGGCCCTCACCCGGGCGCGCTTCGCGGCGTTCGGGGACTTCTTCGCAGGGGTGCTCGCCGACGTCGGGGCCGACGCCCACGTGGGCGAGGTGCCGGGGGAGTACTGCCCGGGCGAGTTCAGCGTGCACGGGAGGTTCGGCGGCGTCCCGGCGATCAAGCTCGTCGGGACCGCCCAGCGGGTGGTCGCGGGCGCCTGGCTGTTCTCGTCGGTGATCGTCGTCGAGGACGCCGCGCCCCTGCGGGAGGTCCTGGCCGACGCCTACGCGGGCCTGGGGCTGACGTGGCGCCCCTCCACCGCGGGCGCCGTCGAGGACCTCGCGCCGGGGGTGACCGTCGACGACGTCGAGGCCGCGCTGCTCGCCGCGTACGGCGGCGTCGTCCCGCTCACCGGCGACACGGGGGAGACCGGCGCGCTCGGCGCGCTCTGGGCGTCCGGCCCGTCCTGAGACCGGACGCCGCCGGGCGTCAGGATCCGCGCCGGATCCACTCCTGCAGGTGCGGGGCCTCGGCCCCGATCGTGGTGCTGTCCCCGTGCCCGGTCCGGGCGACGGTCTCCGGCGGCAGCGTGAGCAGCCTCGTCCGGATGGACTCGATGATCGTCGGGAAGTCGCTGTAGGAGCGCCCCGTCGCCCCGGGGCCGCCCTGGAACAGCGTGTCCCCGGTGAAGACGGTGCCCGCATCCTCAAGGTAGTAGCACACGGAGCCGGGGGAGTGGCCCGGCGTGTGCAGCGCGCGCAGGGTCACCCCGGCGACGTCGATCGTGTCGCCGTCGCCGACCGGCCGGTCGGGAGCCCTGTCGGGGAACACCATGTCCCACAGGGGGCGGTCGCCGTCGTGCAGGAGGACCGGCGCGTGCACGGCGTCGACCAGGTCGCCGACCGCGCGGATGTGGTCGTCGTGCGCGTGGGTGAGGAGGATCGCCCTGACCGTCCGTCCCCCGACCTGCTCCACGATCGCCGCGGCGTCGTGCGGGGCGTCGATGACCACGCACTCGTCGTCGTCGCCCACGATCCAGACGTTGTTGTCGACGTCCCAGGTGCCGCCGTCGAGCGAGAAGGTGCCCGAGGTGACGAGGTGCTCCACCCGCGCGGCCATCAGAGCTCCACCACCGAGCGGAGGACCGTGCCGCCGTGCATCTTGTCGAAGGCCTCCTCCACCTGGTCGAGCCGGATGCGCTCGGTGACGAAGGCGTCCAGGTCGAGGGTGCCCTGCAGGTAGTGGTCGACGAGCATCGGGAAGTCCCGGCTCGGCAGGCAGTCCCCGTACCAGGAGGACTTCAGGGAGCCGCCACGCCCGAAGACGTCGAGCAGCGGCAGTTCGACGGTCATCTCCGGGTTGGGGACCCCGACGAGCACCACGGTCCCGGCGAGGTCGCGAGCGTAGAACGCCTGCTTGTACGTCTCGGGGCGTCCGACGGCGTCGATCACGACGTCGGCGCCGTTGCCTCCGGTCAGCGCCCGGATGGCCTCCACGGGGTCCTTCTCCTTCGAGTTCAGGACGTGCGTGGCGCCGAGGCCCTTCGCGAGCTCGAGCTTCCGGTCGTCGATGTCGACGGCGATGATCCGCGTGGCCCCGGCGAGCTTCGCCCCGGCGACGGCCGCGATCCCCACGCCGCCACAGCCGATGACGGCGACGGAGTCGCCGCGGGACACGTTGCCCGTGTTGATCGCCGCGCCGATCCCGGCCATGACGCCGCACCCCAGCAGGCCCACGGCGGCGGCGTCGGCCGCCGGGTCCACCTTGGTGCACTGGCCGGCCGCGACGAGGGTCTTCTCCGCGAACGCGCCGATGCCGAGGGCCGCGGTCAGTTCGGTGCCGTCCTCGAGGGTCATCTTCTGGGTGGCGTTGTGCGTGGCGAAGCAGTACTGCGGCTCACCCCGGCGGCACGCCCGGCACTCGCCGCACACGGCGCGCCAGTTCAGGATCACGCGGTCGCCGGGAGCGACCGTCGTGACGTCCTCGCCGACCGCACTCACCACGCCGGTGGCCTCGTGGCCGAGGAGGAACGGGAACTCGTCGTTGATGGCGCCCTGCTTGTAGTGCAGGTCCGTGTGGCAGACGCCGCAGGTGAGGATGTCGACGAGGGCCTCGCCGGGCCCGGGATCCGGGACCAGGATGGTCTCGATGGTGGCGGGGGCGTCCTTCACCCGCACCACGACGCCCTGAACTTTGTGCACCATGTGTTGCTGTCCTTCCGCTGGGGGCGGCGGCCGGGTGACCGACCGCCGCTCCCAGCATATGGGGACGGCGCGGTGCCGCGGGGGGCGGCGGTCCTACGCGGCGATCCTCGCCTGGACCTCGGCGAGCGACGGGTTGGTGGCGGTGCTGCCGTCGGGGAAGATGACGGTCGGCACCGTCTGGTTGCCGCCGTTCAGGGAGGCCACGAGCTCCGCGGTGCCGTCCACCTCCTCGATGTTGATCTCGGTGAAGCCGATGCCCTGGGCGGAGAGCTGGGACTTCAGGCGACGGCAGTACCCGCACCACGTGGTGGAGAACATGGTGATGGATCCTGCTTCTGGCGTGTAGTCCACGGTGCTCCTCGTCTGTGCGCGCGGCGTCCCCGCGCGCGGATGCTGGAAGGGTGCGGGCCCGGATGGCCCCGCACGGTGGTCAACGCGGAGACGCCGCGGCTCATTCCTGCGCGGCCGTCCCGTGGAACCCGTTGCGCGCGGCGCATGCGCGGGTAGGCTTCCGGCATGGCTGAACCCGAGGATGACCAGAGCGTGAAGCAGTTGGCCGCCGTCCGCGTGGCCATCAACGAGGTGGACGAGCAGATCGTGTCCCTCATCTCCCGCCGCGAGCGGCTCGTCCGGAGGGCCGGCGCCCTCAAACGGGACGACGCGTCCGTCCGCGCCCCGGCCCGGGTGGAGCAGGTCATCGCCAACGTCCGCGGCTACGCGTCGGCGCAGGGCGTGGACCCGACCGTCGTCGAGCAGACGTACCGCGCCATGATCGATGCGTTCATCGAGTACGAGCTGCGGGTGCGGCGGGAGCGGTAGCGTCCGGATGGCACTCCGCCGTCGTCCCCGGGCGGGCCTGTTGGTCGGCCCTGCACGCACCCGATACGATCAGCAGGACGGTCCCCGGGCTCACCGGGTGCCGTCCCGCCCTGTCGGGCGCCCCTGTTCCGATTCCCCAAGGAGACCCTCCGTGTCAGCGCCGCAGTCCATGAAACTCATCGTCGACGGCGAAGACACGCAGGCGACGACGGGCACCACCGGCACGGAGCTGTTCTCCGAGCGGCGCGACGTCGTCGTCATGCGGGTCGACGGCGCCCTGATGGACCTCGACCGGGAACTGCCCGACGGCGCCGCCGTCGAGGGGGTCACGCTCGAGGACCCCGACGGGCTGGAGGTCCTCCGCCACTCCGCCGCGCACGTCATGGCGCAGGCCGTGCAGCAGCTGCGCCCCGGGGCGCAGCTGGGGATCGGCCCGTACATCACGGACGGCTTCTACTTCGACTTCGACGTCGAGGAGCCCTTCACGCCCGACGAGCTCAAGCAGCTCGAGAAGATGATGCTGAAGATCGTCAACGCCAACCAGCGCTTCGTCCGGCGCGTGGTGTCCGAGGACGAGGCCCGCGAGGCCATGAAGGACGAGCCGTACAAGCTCGAGCTGATCGGCCTGAAGGGCGGTGCCACGGACGAGGACGGCGCCTCCGTGGAGGTCGGCGCCGGTGAGCTGACCGTGTACGACAACGTGGACCGCAAGTCCGGCGACGTCGTGTGGAAGGACCTGTGCCGCGGCCCCCACCTGCCCAACACCAAGCTCATCTCCAACGCGTACGCGCTCACGCGGTCGGCGGCCGCCTACTGGCGCGGCAGCGAGAAGAACAAGCAGCTGCAGCGCATCTACGGCACGGCGTGGCCGACCAAGGACGCCCTCAAGGCCTACCAGGAGCGGCTGGCCGAGGCCGAGCGGCGCGATCACCGTCGCCTCGGCACGGAGCTCGACCTGTTCTCCTTCCCGGACGAACTCGGCTCCGGCCTGCCCGTGTTCCACCCCAAGGGCGGGGTCATCCGCAAGGCCATGGAGGACTACTCCCGCCAGCGCCACACCGACGCCGGGTACGAGTTCGTCTACACACCCCACATCACGAAGGGGCACCTCTACGAGGTCTCCGGGCACCTCGACTGGTACCGGGACGGCATGTTCCCGGCCATGCACGTCGACGAGGAGCTGAACGAGGACGGCACCGTCCGCAAGCCCGGGCAGGACTACTACCTCAAGCCCATGAACTGCCCCATGCACAACCTCGTCTTCAGGTCCCGCGGGCGGTCCTACCGTGAACTGCCGCTGCGCCTGTTCGAATTCGGGTCGGTCTACCGCTACGAGAAGTCCGGCGTGGTGCACGGCCTCACGCGCGTCCGGGGCATGACCCAGGACGACGCCCACATCTACTGCACCCGCGAGCAGATGAAGGACGAGCTCACCGGGACGCTGAACTTCGTGCTCGGCCTGCTGAAGGACTACGGGCTCGACGACTTCTACCTGGAACTCTCCACGCGCAACCCGGAGAAGTCGGTGGGCTCGGAGGACATCTGGGACGAGGCCACCCGCACCCTCGCCGAGGTCGCCGAGGCCTCGGGCCTGGAGCTCGTGCCCGATCCGGGGGGAGCCGCGTTCTACGGCCCGAAGATCTCCGTCCAGGCGCGCGACGCGATCGGCCGCACCTGGCAGATGTCCACCATCCAGCTGGACTTCAACCTGCCCGAGCGCTTCGAGCTCGAATACCAGGCGGCGGACGGCTCCCGCCAGCGCCCGGTCATGATCCACCGGGCCCTGTTCGGCTCGATCGAGCGCTTCATGGGCGTCCTCACCGAGCACTACGCCGGGGCGTTCCCCGCCTGGCTGGCACCGGTGCAGGTGCTCGCCGTCCCCGTGGCCGAGGCGTTCAACGACTACCTGTTCGACGTCGTCGACAAGCTCAAGGCCGAGGGGATCCGCGCACAGGTGGACGCCGGGTCCGACCGCTTCCCGAAGAAGATCCGGACGGCGAGCAAGGAGAAGGTTCCGTTCGTCCTCATCGCCGGAGGCGAGGACCAGGAGGCGAACGCGGTCTCCTTCCGGTTCCGCGACGGCAGCCAGGACAACCAGGTGCCGGTCGACGAGGCCGTCCGCCGCATCGTGGAGGCGGTTCGCAGCAGGGAGGCGACCCTCTGATGGCCGACGCCGACAGTCCGGAGACCTCCTTCCTCGCCGGGCCGCCGGCGTCCTACCCGGGGGACCGGGAGGTCACCGACGGGTTCGAACTCGCCGGCGTGCCCGACGCCTTCCAGCGGCTGTGGACCCCGCACCGCCTCGCCTACATCAAGGGGGGGCAGGAGCAGGTGACCACGGAGGACTCCTGCCCGTTCTGCCGCGCACCGCACCTCGGCGACGAGGACGCCCTGATCGTCCACCGGGGCACCCACGCCTTCGTGCTGCTCAACCTGTTCCCCTACAACGCCGGCCACCTCCTGGTCTGCCCGTACCGACACGTGCCCGACTACACGGACATCGACGACGCCGAGACCGCGGAGATCGCGGCCCTCACGCAGACGGCGATGCGCGTGCTGCGCCGGGTCTCCAACCCCTCCGGGTTCAACCTGGGCATGAACCAGGGCGTCACGGGCGGCGCCGGCATCGCAGCCCACCTGCACCAGCACGTGGTGCCGCGCTGGGGTGGGGACGGCAACTTCCTGCCGATCATCGCCCAGACCAAGGCCATCACGCAGACGCTCGGTGACGTGCGCGAGCAGGTCGCCACGGCGTGGTCCGCCGCCGACCGGGCCGGATCGGCCTCCTGATGCTCAACAAGTACGCGAGGGGCTTCTTCACACGGCTCTTCACGCCCCTGGCGCGGCTGCTCCTGAAATGGGGCGTCACGCCCGACGCCGTGACCATCACCGGGACCATCGGCGTCGCCGGCGGCGCGCTGGTGCTCTACCCGCTCGGCCAGCTGTTCTGGGGCACGGTGTTCATCACGCTGTTCGTGTTCTCCGACCTCGTGGACGGCATCATGGCCAGGATCAAGGGTCGCAGCGGCCTCTGGGGCAACTTCCTGGACTCCACGCTCGACCGCATCGCCGACGGCGCGCTCTTCGCCGGCGTCGCCATCTGGTTCTTCACGGGCGGGCAGAACACGCCCGTCGCGATCGCGGCCCTGGCCTGCCTCGTCCTCGGCATGATCGTGTCCTACGCACGCGCGAAGGCGGAGTCGCTCGGGTTCACCGCGAACGTGGGACTGGCGGAGCGCGCGGAGCGCCTCGTGTCCGTCCTCGTGGTCACCGGCCTCACGGGGCTCGGGCTGCCCGAAGGGTTCCTGCTCGCGGTGCTCGTCGTCCTCGCCGCCGCGAGCCTGATCACCATCTACCAGCGCATCAGCGCCGTCCGGCGGCAGTCCCGCGAACCGCGGCCGGCTGCCTGACCTCTCCCGGCAACCGCAGGAGCGCGACGCCGACGGCGGCGAACCACGCCCACAGGAGCGGGCCGTACACGGCATAGAGGCCCGGCACGGCGAAACGGAGGACCTCGCTGACGAGGCCGAGCGTCCCGGCGACGATCCCAAGCCATCCGATCCAGCGGGGAAGCACGCCCCGGGTCATGGGCAGCGAGATCAGGAGGAGCCCCAGCGGTGTGAGCGCCCCGGCGAGCGCGACCGTGTTGTTCTCCGCCACGAACGCCTCGGCCGCGGCGACCAGCGACGCCCGCACGGCCGCATCCGTCTCCACCGCGAACCTGTCGCTCAGGTACACGAGGGACAGCGTTCCCTCGCTCGTGACCGGGACGGCGAGCAGGGCGGTCCAGGACCCGGCGCCGACCGTGAAACCCAGGACCGTGAGGCTGGGACCGCTGGGCATCAGGGCGATCAGGAGGGCGACGAAGACGATCAGCCCGAACAGGGACGGAACGAGCCAGAGGAGCTGCTGGGCGATGTAGGACGCCCTGTGGTCGGCGATGAAGCGCAGCGTCGCCTCACCGCCGGACACCGGCGGCGGGTCCAGGGCGTAGAGGACGAGGGCGACGATCCCGAAGAGGACGAAGAGGATCCCCGCGACCCCGGCCACACGGTACAGCAGACCCCAGGCAGGGGCTTCGGGCCAGGACTCCGGTGACATGGCCCGACGCTAGGTGCCGTGACGCGGGGGGCCAAGGGCCTTAGGCCCCGTTCGGGCGGCGTCCCTCGTGTCTCAGGACGCGGAGGCGAGGACCGGACGGGCGCCGGCGAACGCGGCCGCGTGGTCGCGCAGGGGCGTCAGTGCGGTGCCCAGCGCGGACAGGTACTCGGCGCGGCGCTTCGGAGCCACCCTCGACGTCGGTGCGGGTGACGCGCCGGGGACGTCGGAGTAGTGGGTGGCGAGGCCGTCGTGCAGCAGCCGGAGCGCCTCGGACTTCTGCTGGGACACGGCCGAGTGCGTGGTGCCGAGTTCGGCCGCGACGTCGGTCACCGAACGGCCCTCGAAGAAGACCTGCTCGATGATGTGGCGCATCCGCTCGGGAAGATGGACCACGGCGGCCCGCAGGTGGCGGATCTGCTCGTCGGCGAGGAGGGACGCCTCGGGCAGCTGGTCCAGTGCCGGGACGAGGTCGAGCACGGTGTCGTCGAGAACGTGCACGGAGCGGGCGGCGTCGTCCAGCGCCGCATGGACCTCCTGGCGGCTGACGCCCAGCGTCATGGCGAGCTCGTCCGTCGTCGGCTTCCGCCCGAGTGTGGCCGCCAGGGAGTCCTGCGCCCCCAGGGTGTCGCCGATCCGCCGTCGGACGGAGCGTGGCGCCCAGTCGTTGGACCGCATCTCGTCCGCGAAGGCGCCGGTGATGCGACGCCGGGCGTACGCGCCGAACGGCACACCGAGCGTGGGGTCGAAGGAGTCCGCCGAGGTGATGAGCGCGATCGCGCCGACGGACGCCAGGTCCTCCCGGGAGAGGTGCGTGGCGCGGGCGCACAAGGAAGAGACGAGATACCCGACCAGTGGCAGGTTGTCGACGATGAGTGTTTCACGGTCCTGTGAATGCATGAGCAAGCTCCCCAGCTGCTTAGTCGCATTGCTGCCCGGAAGGGCCCGGTGAGGGCTGCCGAGCGGCGGTGTCGGAATGAAGCTATCAGCGGCATTTCGGGCGGGAAGGGCCCTTGGGCCAATCCTGCTCAAAGGCTGAGTATTGGCGCCTTACACCCGGCAATCCTTCGCTTCGCCGCCTCGATTCCTGCGCGGCGGAGGCGATGATTCGTGGTCGCCGGATCCGTCTGAAGGGGGACCACCCACGCTGAGAGGAAGGACATGCGATGCCGCACATCCCGGCGATCCTGCCACCCGACCTGCACATCGTCTCCCAGGCGGAGCTGCTCCTGCTGGAACGGGGAGCCGCCACGCGCGGAGGCCCGGCGGCGGACGGCCCGGCGGGGACGCCCTCGCGGTGGCCGGAGGAACCCCTCGACCGGCTGCTCGACGAACTCGAACGTCGCGAGGTGGGCCCGGGCGACCGAGCGGCCGTCGCGGGACGCGTATCATGAAGTGTCAGCTTTTATCTACGTTTTAGGGGCAAGTTGTGTCCACCGTTGAAGGAAATTCGGCAACCACAGCACAGACCGGTGGAAACCGGGTGAAGCGCGGGATGGCCGAGATGCTCAAGGGCGGCGTCATCATGGATGTCGTCACCGCCGAGCAGGCGCGCATCGCCGAGGATGCCGGTGCCGTCGCGGTCATGGCGCTCGAGCGGGTACCCGCGGACATCCGGGCCCAGGGCGGCGTCTCCCGCATGAGCGACCCCGACATGATCGACAGCATCATCGCTGCCGTCTCCATCCCGGTCATGGCCAAGGCGCGTATCGGCCACTTCGTGGAGGCACAGGTCCTGCAGTCCCTCGGCGTCGACTACATCGACGAGTCCGAGGTCCTGACGCCCGCCGACTTCACCAACCACATCGACAAGTGGAAGTTCACGGTCCCCTTCGTCTGCGGTGCCACCAACCTCGGCGAGGCCCTGCGGCGCATCAACGAGGGTGCCGCGATGATCCGGTCGAAGGGCGAGGCCGGCACCGGCGACGTCTCGAACGCGACGATGCACATGCGCAAGATCCGTTCGGAGATCAACCGCCTGTCCTCGATGGCCGAGGACGAGCTGTACGTGGCAGCCAAGGAACTGCAGGCCCCGTACGAGCTCGTGAAGGAGGTCGCCGCGGCGGGCCGCCTGCCGGTCGTGCTCTTCACCGCCGGCGGTATCGCGACCCCCGCCGACGCGGCCATGATGATGCAGCTCGGCGCGGACGGCGTCTTCGTGGGCTCCGGCATCTTCAAGTCGGGCAACCCGGCGGAGCGCGCGAACGCCATCGTCCAGGCGACGACGTTCCACGACGACCCCGACATGATCGCCAAGGTCTCCCGGGGCCTCGGCGAGGCCATGGTCGGGATCAACGTCGACGAGATCCCGCAGCCGCACCGCCTGGCCGAGCGCGGCTGGTAGTCCACCCGAACGTCCCCGAGGGGCCGCCGCCGCGAGGCTGCGGCCCTTCGGCGTTCCCGGGCGGCGCCGTCCTGCCTCGTGGCGGGACCCGCGGCGAGGTCGAATCCTGCGCCGGACCGACGGCCGGTGAGGACCTTTTCGAGGAGATCGCCTGGACCGGCTTCGCGACGCACGAACTCCGCCGGCGGCACGGGGTGCCGGCGACCGGCGCGGCGCTATGGGCCGTCGTGGTGGCGGTCCTGGCAGCCGAACGGGTCAGAGTCCCAGGGCGTACGTCTTCCCGCGACCGAGGAGCGTGAACCCCCGGCGGGAGAGGAACGCGAAACCCTGCGGCGTGGCGTTCACCGCAAGATCGACCGCCCCCGCCGCTCCGGCGGCGCGCGCGGTGGCGCTGAGCAGCGCCGTCGCGAGCCCCCGCCGCTGGTAGGCGGGCAGGACCTCCAGCTGGTGGATACCGCCGAGCCCCTTCAGCCCTGCGACGCCGGCCGGGTAGAACGAGTACGCGGCGCCCGAGATGTTGCCGTGCTCGCGATCGCGCGTCACGGCGTGCCAGGCCTGGCGAGGCTGCGACCGGACCACCCGCAGCTCCTGCTGCAGCGGCCCCGAGTAGTCGGGGACGTCGGTGGTGAGGACGGCGGCGCCGTCGTCGGCCCGGACGACGGCGGAGACGGGCGCCGCCATCCACCAGGGCTGCCAGCTCGGACCGAACCCCAGGTCGCCGAGCTCGGTGCCGTCCACCGCGCCGTTGAGCCAGACCCGTACGGAGGTCGCACCGAGCCTCGTGCCCTCGGCGAGGGCCGGCCGGACGGCGTACGCGCGGACCGTCTCGGGGAACATCATCATGAGTTCCCGCCGCGCCGGCAGCCACACCCAGGTGGCGCCGTGCGTGGAGAACGTCCTGCCGCCCGTCGCCGACGCGAGGGCCGCGCACCAGGCGGACTGCAGCCGCTGGCACGCGGCGATGCTCACCACGGCCGACCGCCGGCCGGGGGCTGCCTCACGCGAGGCCGCGGCGGACCAGCAGGGGCTGCAGGTCCGCGTCGCGCCCCCGGAACCTGCGGAACGCCTCCAGGGGATCGATGCTGTTGCCGCGCGAGAGCAGTTCGCGCCGGAAGTGGTCGCCGTTCTCCCGGGTGAGACCTCCGGAGGACTTGAACCACTCCACGGTGTCGGCGTCGAGCATCTCGCTCCAGATGTACGCGTAGTAGGACGCGGCGTAGCCGCCGGCGAAGATGTGCTTGAAGTAGGAGGTGCGGTACCGGGGCGGGACCGGCGCGAAGTCGATGCCCGCATTGGTGAGGGCTGCGGCCTCGAAGGCCAGCGGATCCTCGATCACCGTGCCGGCCGGCAGGGAGTGCCAGGCGAGGTCGAGCAGGGTGGCGCCCAGGTAGGCGGTCGTCTCGAATCCCTCACCCCAGGCGCCCGCGGCGTGGATGCGGTCGATGACGTCCTGGGGGAGCGCCTCGCCTGTCTCGTGGTGCCGCGCGTAGTGCGCCACGATCTCCGGCCACAGGATCCACATCTCGTTGACCTGCGACGGGTACTCGACGAAGTCGCGCGGCACGGACGTGCCCGCGAAGAGCGGGTACGTGACGTCGGAGAACAGGCCGTGCAGGGCGTGGCCGAATTCGTGGAACAGGGTGACCACCTGGTCGTAGGAGAGCAGTGTGGGCTCCCCGGCGCCCGGCGTCGAGATGTTGAGGTTGTTGATGACGATCGCGCGCGTGCCCTCGAGGTGGGACTGGTCCACGAAGGAGTTCATCCACGCCCCTCCGCTCTTCGTGTCGCGCGTGTAGAAGTCGCCGAGGAACAGTCCGAGCCCGGACCCGTCCTCGTTGAAGACCTCCCACACACGCACGTCCGGGTGGTAGCCCGTGAGATCGGGGCGCTCCGTGAACGTCAGCCCGTACAGTCGGTTCGCGGCGTGGAACACGCCGTCGACGAGTACGCGCTCGAGCTCGAAGTAGGGGCGCAGGGCCTCGAGGTCGACGTCGAACCTGGCCTTCCGCACCTTCGCGGCATAGAAGGCCCAGTCCCACGGCTCGATGGGGTGGCCGGCCTCGGCCTCGAGTTCGGCGGCCTCGGCGCGGGCGTTGCGGACCGCCGGAGCCGCGAGGACGCGCATGCGGTCGAGGATCGCCTCCAGCGACGGCGCCGTCTGGTTGTCGGTCGCCGCGGCCGCGTGGGTGTAGAAGCCGAGGAGGGCGGCGCGCTCCGCGCGGAGGGCGGCCATGCGCACGGCGACGGCGAGGGTGTCGGCGTCGTTGCCGCGTGCCCCGCGGGTCACGGAGGCCTCGTGCAGGCGACGGCGGACGTCGCGGTCGGTGAGCGACTCCAGCGCCGGCTGCGCCGTGGGCAGGATGAGGGTCAGGAGGTACTTGCCCTCGTGGCCGGCCTCCGCCGCCGCGGTCGCCGCGGCGGAGACGGCGTCGGCGGAGAGCCCGTCGAGTTGCGCGGGGGAGTCCAGGAGCAGCGCGGAATCGTTCGTGTCCTTCAGCAGCTTCTGCGAGAACTCGGTGCTCAGCGCCGACAGTTCCGCGTTGAGTCCGCGCAGCGTGGCCTGTGCGTCGTCGTCGAGCTCCGCCCCCGCGCGCACGAAGCTGCGCAGGTACTCCTCGACGAGCCGCACCGACTCGGCGTCGAGCCCGTCGAGGGGCACCTCCCGGATGCGCTCGAAGAGGGCACGGTTGAGCTTGATGTTGTCCTCGTGCTCCGCGAGGCGGGGAGCGATCCGCTGCTCAAGCTCCTGGATGGCCTCCGTCGCGTGGCTGACGGAATTGCTGAAGAAGACCCGCGACACGCGGTCCAGCGTGCCGCCGGCGCGTTCGAGGGCGACGAGCGTGTTCTCGAAGGAGGCCGGTTCCCCGGAACCCGTGATGCGGTCGATCTCGGCGATGTGCTCCGCGAAGCCGGCATCGAAGGCGGGCAGGTAGTGCTCGTCCCGGATGGCCGCGAACGGGGGCAGCTGGTAGTCGAGGGTGCTGGGCTCAAGGAAAGGGTTGCTCATGGGAACTAACTTTTGCACGTTGTTGCACCTGCGCGCACCACCCTTGACCCCGCCGCGCCCGCCTCTCTAGTGTCGAAATGCTTCGCTGCCTGATGATCTCGCGTCCACCCGGACCGGCGCTCACCGGGCGGGGGCGCACGGCACCGACGCCGCTGCGATGCGAGGCGCGCCGGGCAGTGCAGCCCGGCCTCGAGAAGGAGCACCGATGAGTCATCGTTCCCGAACATCCATCCTGCTGACACTGTCCCTCGCGCTCACGGGTCTCGGCGTGTCGGCAGGCCCCGCCGGCGCGGCCCCGCCCGCGCCGAAGGTCGCGCCGGCACCGGACGGCACGACGCCGATCCCCGCCGTGGAGGGGCCCCTCGCCTCGACCGAGGACTCCTACCCGTTCGGCGCCGCCGATCACCAGGAGGTTCCGCAGGACCTGGGACGGCTGGGCTACGTGGAGGAGGAGTACCTGGTCAGCGGCACCTCGAACGTCTACACGTGGCCGTCCGCCGGGCCGGCCCAGATCCGTACCGAGGACGCGCCGTACACCACCCGCGTGCTCGTCCGGAAGCCCGCCAAGGGCCAGAAGTTCAGCGGCAACGTCGTCGTCGAGATGCTCAACCCGAGCAACCTGTTCGACCTCAACATCGGCTGGGCCATGGCGCAGGAGCAGATCGTGGCCAACGGCGACGCCTGGGTGGGGATCACCGCCAAGCCGATCGCCGTGCAGGCGCTGAAGAACTTCGACCCGGAACGGTACGCGTCCCTCTCCTTCGCGAACCCCCTGCCCCTGGATTATCCGCGCAACTGCGCGACGGTCGCGGCCGATTCGGCCCGGACCACCGAGAACGGGCTGATCTGGGACATCTACTCGCAGGTGGGGGCGTGGCTGAAGAGCAGCGACGCCGACAACCCGCTGCGCTACGGAGCACGGGACTCCCAGGTGGAGCACGCCTACGGCTTCGGCTACTCCCAGACCGGCGGGTACCTCGTGAACTACATCAACGGCGTGCACCCGCTCGTCGTCGAGTCCGACGGAAAGCCCGTCTACGACGCCTACATCGTCGCCGTCGCCGGTGGTGCCTTCGCCGGCGCCTACCCGATGAACCAGTGCGAGCCTGCTCCTCCGGCCACCGACACCCGCCGCCAGTTCGAGGACGTCGGTGTGCCGATCATGCGCATCATGTCGCAGTCCGACTACCTCCTCGGCATCGGCTCCCGTCGTGCGGACAGCGACGAGCCCGGCGACGAGTACCGGCACTACGAGATGGCCGGTGCCGGCCACGCGACGCCGGACGAACTGACGTTCTCGGCGTCGTCCGCGGACATCCTCGCGGCAGGGCGCGCCGTCCCGCCGGCGTCGTGCAACGAGGGCCCACGCAGCAGGTTCCCGAGCTCCATCTTCTTCAACGCCGCGCTCCGGAACCTCGACCTCTGGGTACGGGAGGGCATCGCACCGCCGCGTGCCGAGCCGATCCTGGTCCGTGACGGGGCTCCCGTGCTGGACGAGTTCGGCAACGTGCAGGGCGGGCTCCGTTCGCCGTTTCTCGACGCGCCGACCAGCACCTGGTACGGCACGGCCACAGGGGCGTCGTTCTGCTTCATCGCGGGCTACGAGCGGCCGCTGTCGCAGGACGTGCTCGACGGCCTATACCGGAACCACGGAAGCTACATCCGGGCGGTCAAGGACAGTGCACGGACCCTCGAGGACGAGGGGTTCCTGACCCGCTACGACGCCCGCGAGCTGTGGCAGGACGCGGCACGCAGCGACATCCCCTGACCGGGGGCCGGCGGGCGAGCTCGGCGAGCGAGTCGTCGATCCCGCCGGGCTCGAAAGCACCGAACTTCCGTTCGGCGGCGGTACGCAGGAGGAAGTCGGCGATCGCCGGGTTCTTGGGCAGCAGCGAGCCGTGCAGGTAGCTCGCAACGATGTTCCGGTAGCGGGCGCCCTCGTGCTTCTCCTCGGCGTTGTTGCCGGCGCCCTTGACCACGGTCGCCAGGGGCCGCAGCCCGTCGCCGAGGAAGGTCTGCCCGCTGTGGTTCTCGTAGCCGTGGATCTCCCCGAACTCCTCGCTCGTGGCCACGACGTTCCCGATGAGCCGCTCGGAGCCGCCGCGGGTCTCGAGGTCGAGCACCCCGATGCCCGGGATCACGGTGCCCTCGACGGTGCGGAAGCTGTTGCCAAAGAGCTGGTACAGCCCGCAGATGAGGAGCATCGGGGTGCCGTCCTCGGCGAGGTCCCGCAGGCGTGGGGCGATGGCCTGCAGGTCCTCCTGGATGACCACCTGCCCGCTGTCCTGGCCGCCGCCGCCGACGATGATGTCGACGTCGTCCGGGAACGGATCGCCCGCGTTGTGCTCGAGGATCTCCGCGCCGTAGCCACGCCAGGCCAGGCGCTGCTTCAGCACGAGGACGTTGCCGTAGTCGCCGTAGATATTCATCTCGCGCGGGTACAGCTGCAGGATGCGCAGCGACCCCTTCTGCGGGTCGGTGGGGGCCCCGGTGAGGGCGGCGGCGGATGGGGCGTCACTCATCAGGAGACCACCTCGACCTTCGTGATCTTGGACAGCTCGCGGCGTACCGCGAGCATGGCGGTGTAGGTACAAAAGATGCGCTTCGGACGCCCCGAGGCGACCCGGATGAACTGCCGGAGGGCTTCGGTGGTGTCGGGTTCGACGGCGCCGACCCGGACGTCGTCGTACGTCAGGCGCAGTGCCATGTCGTAGGCGCGGACCCCGCTGACCAGGTCCACGCCGCCCAGACCCAGCGAGTCGAAGTCCACGTCCCACAGCCAGGACATGTCGCGTCCGTCGGCGTAGTTGTCGTTGATGGCGATCATGGTGGCGCACCCGGCGGGATCGAAGGACTTCAGGCCCAGGCGGAAGCCGCTCGGATTCTTGACCAGCACCAGTTCCAGGGCCTGGCCGTCGACGACGAGGCTCTCGCCCCGGCCGAACGCCGGTTCCACGGCGGCGAGGGAGGAGAACAGGCGGCCGTTGTCCGCGCTGCCGCCGAGGACGGCGCGGGCGGCCGCGAGGGCCGCCGCCGCGTTGAAGATGTTGTAGACGCCGCGCAGGCGGAGGTGGGTGTGCGTCGTCGCGCCGTCCACGTCGAAGGTGGCCGACGCGCCGTCCACGGACGCGAGGACGACGTCGGCGGGCAGCGCCGAGGCGGGGGCGGTGCCCGCGGCGCCGCGCAGTTCGTCGTCGTTCGGGAAGGTGCTGCGCAGCGAGGCGTCGAGACCGAAGTACACGACGTCGGCCGCCGTGATCGACGCCGCCAGGCCGGCGACGCGCGGATCCTCGCGGTTCAGCACCACCGTGTCCGTGGTGGCGAGCGCGATCCGCTCGAGCAGGCGCGTGGTCGCGTCGATCTCCCCGAAGCGGTCCAGCTGGTCGCGGAGGACGTTCAGCAGCAAGGAGTACCGGGGAGGGACGAGCTTCACGAAGTGCACGGCGTGGGCCTCGTCCAGTTCCAGGACGGCGACGTCGGCCCTGAGGCGCCCGCGCCAGTCGACCTCGCCGAGCAGGGCCGCGGCGACGCCGCGCGTGAAGTTGCTGCCCGTGCGGTTGGTGAACACCGTGAGGCCCTGGCCCTCGAGGAGCTCCACGACCATCTTGGTGGTGGTCGTCTTGCCGTTCGTGCCGCTGACGACGACGACGCCGCGGGGGAGGGTGGACAGCGCGCGGCCCATGAAGCCGGGGTCGAGACGTTCGACCACGAGGCCCGGGAACGCGGAGCCGCCGCCGCGCAGGCGGGAGGCGAAGCGCGCAGCCTTGCCCACGAGAACTGGAAGGGGATTCATGCCTCCAAATTATCGCAGCCCGGCCGGCCTTCCCGGGACGCGGCGGGGAGGCGCTCCTCACGCCCCCGGCGAGGACGGGGGCGGGAGAACCTAGAATCGGAGGATGACCTTCCCGTCCGCCCCGGCTCCTCCGCCCCGCTCCGACGTCGTCGTCGGCGTCCTCGCCGTCCAGGGCGACGTCCGCGAGCACATCGCGACCATCGAGTCCCTCGGCGGGCGCGCGGTGCCCGTCCGGCGGGCCTCGGAACTGGCCGGCGTGGACGGCCTGATCATCCCCGGCGGGGAATCGACGACGATGGACAAGCTCACCCGCACCTTCGGACTGGCCGAGCCGCTGCGCGAGGGCATCGCCGGCGGGTTGCCCGTCTACGGCTCCTGCGCCGGGATGATCATGCTCTCCGACGTCCTGGCGGATCCGTCGACGGACCGCCTCGGCAACCCGCAGCAGACGCTCGGAGGGCTGGACATGGTGGTGCGGCGCAACGCGTTCGGGCGGCAGCGCGAGTCCTTCGAGACGGATCTGGCCTTCGGCGGTCTCGCCGCGACCGGGGATGCGTCCGGCACCGATCCGGTGCGGGCCGTGTTCATCCGCGCGCCCTGGGTGGAGAAGGTGGGCGAGGGCGTCGAGGTGCTGGCGCAGGTGCCCGCGGCGGAGACCCCCCAGCCCGGGCCCCCGCCGGACGGGGACGGCGCCGACTTGGAACCGGTCGCTAGAATTGTCGCAGTGCGTTCAGGGAACCTGCTGGCCACGAGCTTCCACCCGGAGGTCACCGGCGAGCGGCGGGTCCACGAACTGTTTATTCGGATGATCAGAGGAGAAGCGTAGGCATGTCGGGGCACTCCAAGTGGGCAACAACGAAGCACAAGAAGGCCGCGATCGACGCCAAGCGCGCGAAGTCCTTCGCGAAGCTGATCAAGAACATCGAGGTCGCGGCACGGGCCGGCGGCGCCGACGTCGCCGGTAACCCGGGTCTCGAACTGGCCGTCTCGAAGGCCAAGAAGACCTCCGTCCCGATCGACAACATCAACCGCGCCGTCAAGCGCGGGGCGGGGCTGCTCGGCGAGGCCGTCGACTACCAGACCATCATGTACGAGGCCCGCGGACCCCAGGGCTCGGCGCTGCTGATCGAGTGCCTCACGGACAACAAGAACCGCGCGGCCTCCGAGGTGCGCCTCGGCATCTCCCGCAACGGCGGCACCGTCGCCGATCCCGGCTCCGTCGCGTACCTGTTCGCGCGCAAGGGTGTCGTCACGCTGCCGAAGAAGGACCTCACCGAGGACGAGCTGCTGATGTCCGTCCTCGACGCCGGCGCCGACGAGGTCAAGGAGTCGGCCGAGACGTTCGAGATCGTCTCCGAGCCGCAGGATCTGCGGGCCGTGGTCGCGGCGCTCGACGAGAGCAGCATCGAGTACGAGACCGACGACGTCGAGTTCGTGCCGTCCATGCAGGTGGACCTGGACGCCGACGGAGCGCGGAAGTTCCTCAAGCTCGTGGACGCCCTCGAGGAGCTCGACGACGTCCAGAACGTCTACTCGAACGCGCACCTCCCGGACGAGGTCCTCGCCGAGCTCGAGAACGACGACTGACATCGCCCGTCCCCGCCCCGGGCGTGGGGTAGCCCCGTGACCTTCCGTGTGATGGGCGTCGATCCCGGGCTGACGCGCTGCGGGCTCGCCGTCGTCGACATCGAACCGAACCGGCGCTCCACCCTCGTGGCCGTGGGCGTGGTCGGCACCGACGCCGGCCAGAGCCTCGACCAGCGGCTGCTGGTCATCGCGGAGGCCGTCGACACGTGGCTGGACCTGCACGAGCCGCAGGCCCTCGCCGTCGAACGCGTGTTCAGCGGGACCAACATCAGCACCATGATGGGCACGGCGCAGGCCTCCGGCGTCGTCATCGTGTCCGCCGCGCGCCGCGGCGTCCCGGTGGCCCTGCACACGCCCACCGAGGTGAAGGCCGCCGTCACCGGCAACGGGCAGGCGGACAAGGTCGCGGTCACGAAGATGGTGACGAAGATCCTGCGCCTCGACACGCCGCCCCGGCCCGCCGACGCCGCCGACGCCCTGGCCCTGGCCATCACGCACGCGTGGCGCCGGGGAGTGGGGACGCAGGGTGCGGCCGCCGCGGCGGCGGGTGCGCTGCTGACCCCCGCGCAGCGCCTCTGGGCCGAGGCGGAGGCCCGTGCCCGGCGCCGCTGACCGGACGGCCCGCGGTGTGGCGACTCGTGCGCTTCGCGGGACGCCGGTACCGTAGTGCATTAGAACGTATGTTCGACGCCGGGTGGACGCCCGGCGGTCCCGCCCCGCAAGTGCCCTTGGAGCCCTTCATGATCAGTTCCCTCCGCGGAACAGTGACCCACGTGGGCCTGCACTCCGCCGTCCTCGACGTCAACGGCTTCGGTATGCAGGTCCAGGCCACCCCCCAGACCCTCGCCGGGCTCCGCGTGGGGGAGCAGGCCACGATCGCCACGGCCATGATCGTCCGCGAGGACTCGATGACACTCTTCGGCTTCGAGGACGCCGACCAGCGCGAGGTCTTCGAGACGCTCCTGGCGGTCAGCGGCGTCGGGCCCCGCCTGGCCCTCGCCGTCCTCGCCGTCCACACGCCCGACGCCATCCGCATCGCCGCGGCCGCGGGCGACGACAAGGCGTTCAGCAAGGTGTCGGGCATCGGGCCCAAGGGCGCCCGCCGGATCGTGCTCGAGCTCGCCGGCAAGCTGGTCCCGCTCGACGCGAAGCCCGGCGTGCCCAAGCAGACCTGGCAGGGCCAGGTCCTCACCGCCATGATGGGCCTCGGCTGGTCCGAGAAGGACGCCGGCGCGGCGATCGACGCCGCCGTCGAGGAAGCGCCCGAGGTCGCCGCGACCGGTGACGTGGGCCAGATCCTGAAACTCACGCTGCGCCGGCTCGGCCAGGACGGTGCCCGCAGCTCGGCCCGGACGAAGGTGGGCACATGACCGACAAGCAGCAGGAGGAGGCGCCGCTCGTCGCGCCGGCCGCCGATCCCGAGGACCGTGCCGTCGAGGCGGCGCTCCGGCCGAAGAACCTCGACGACTTCGTGGGCCAGAAGCGCGTGCGCCGTCAGCTCTCGCTGGTCCTGGAGGCATCCCGCCTGCGGGGCCGCAGCGCGGACCACGTGCTCCTGTCCGGGCCTCCCGGCCTCGGCAAGACCACGCTCGCCATGATCATCGCGGCGGAGATGAACGCGCCGCTGCGCATCACGTCCGGGCCCGCCATCCAGCACGCCGGCGACCTCGCCGCCATCCTCTCCTCCCTCACCGAGGGCGAGGTGCTCTTCCTCGACGAGATCCACCGCATGTCCCGGCCCGCCGAGGAGATGCTCTACATGGCCATGGAGGACTTCCGCGTCGACATCATCGTCGGCAAGGGGCCCGGGGCCACGGCGATCCCGCTCGAACTGCCGCCCTTCACCCTCGTCGGCGCGACGACGCGCGCGGGGCTGCTGCCCGGCCCGCTCCGCGACCGGTTCGGCTTCACCGGGCACCTCGAGTTCTACTCCACCGAGGAGCTCGAGCTGGTGCTCCGCCGCTCGGCCATGCTCATGGACATGAAGGTCAACTCGGCCGCGTTCGCCGAGATCGCCGGCCGGTCCCGGGGTACCCCGCGTATCTCCAACCGCCTGCTCCGGCGCGTCCGGGACTGGGCGCTGGTGCACGGCGTCGACCTCATCGACGCCCGGTCCGCGGGAGCGGCACTGGACATGTACGAGGTGGACGCGCGGGGACTGGACCGGCTGGACCGCTCGGTGCTCACCGCGCTCATCACCAAGTTCAACGGCGGGCCCGTGGGCCTGTCGACCCTGGCGATCGCCGTCGGCGAGGAACCGGAGACGGTCGAGACCGTCGCCGAGCCCTACCTGGTCCGCGAAGGCATGCTGGGGCGTACGCCGCGAGGCCGGATCGCGACGGCCGCCGCATGGCGGCACCTGGGGATCGAGATGCCCGCCACCGTGGCCGCGGCGATGCCCGAGGACCTCTTCTCCGTGACCCCCGAGGACCTCCTGGACGCGGAGGCGGACGCCGACAGCTGGGCGCAGCCGGACTCCTGACACGGGGACGCTCAGGAAACCGCTCTACACTGGTGTCTCACGATGTGTGCCGCGGCACAGTCCTGCCACCCACACCCCATCCCCAGGAACGGATCCCCAGTGCTTGCACATGTAGTCGCCCAGCCCACCACCGGTCAGTCCGGAGGCTTCGACATCTTCAATCTGCTGCTCCCGCTGGCCCTGGCCTTCCTCATCTTCACCATGTTCCGCCGGCAGCGGAAGGCGCAGCAGCAGGTCAAGGACATGCGGACGCAGATGGAACCCGGTACCGAGGTCATGACCCAGTTCGGCCTCTTCGGCACGATCGTCTCGATCGACCAGGAGAACAACAAGGCCGTCCTCGAGCTGTCGCCCGGGAACTTCGCGACGGTCCACACCCAGGCGCTGTCGAAGGTGGTCCAGCAGGAACCCGCCGTGGCCGCCGGGGACACGGACGCCGCCGTCGTCGAACCGGCGGACCGCGCCGGCCTCGACGGCGTGGTGGCGCCCGACGACGCCTCCTCCATCGACGGCGTCGACCGCGGCCCCGCCGGTGGTTCCAGCGTCGCCGGCACCCCGGGGTCCCCCTCGGGCGCCGAGACGCCCGAGGAGACCCTGGCGCGCCTGGACCGGGAGGCGCAGCGGGAAAACCGCGACGCGCGCAACGCCCGCGACCCGAAAGCGGACCCGGACAACTAGCATTCCGTAGGGTGCCGGTCCCCGGACCGGCACCCCCACGATCCACCGGCGCACCAGACACGCCACTTCATAAGGACTTCTCACCATGCCTCGTACCGGTCCCGGGACGGCAGCCAAGCGGACACTCGTCTGGCTGGGCGTACTGACAGCACTGCTCGCCACCCTGCTGGGAGCGGGCGCCCACTGGGGCACCGCGAGCTGGAGCCCGCGCCTGGCCCTCGACCTCGAGGGGGGCACCCAGATGATCCTGGCCCCCCGGGTCCAGGGCGGCAGTGAGATCACGCCCGAACAGCTCGACCAGGCGGTGGAGATCATCCGCCAGCGCGTCGACGGATCCGGTGTCGCGGAAGCCGAGATCAGCACGCAGTCCGGCCAGAACGTGATCGTCTCCCTGCCCGGCACCCCCGACGCACAGACGCGCGACCTCATCCAGGCGTCGGCGCAGATGGAGTTCCGCCCGGTCCTCGCCGGCGGACCCGGGCAGGCGCCGCCGGCCGAGACCCCCACGCCGGAGGACCAGCTCCCGACGCCGGCCGCGGAGCCGCAGAACGCGAGCGATCCCAACTGGATCACCCCCGAGCTGTACAAGGAGTTCGAGGCCCTCGACTGCCTCGACCCGGCAGCGCTGGAGCCCGCCGAGGAGCCCGCGCCCGCCGACGAGCCGATGGTCGCGTGCGAGCCGGACACCCAGGGCAAGTACATCCTCGGCCCCGTGGAGGTGCCCGGAACCGACATCACCACGGCCAGCTACGGGCTGCAGCGCAGCCAGGGGGGCCAGTCGCTCAACAGCTGGGCCGTGAACATCGACTTCAACGACGAGGGCACCGAGACCTTCCGCGAGGTCACCGAGCGCCTCTACGCGCTCGGGGAGGGCGACCCGCGCAACCAGTTCGCGATCGTCCTCGACGGCCGGATCGTGTCCGCCCCGACCACCAACGCCGTCATCCCCGACGGCAACCCCCAGATCAGCGGCAACTTCACGGAGGAATCCGCGGCGGCCCTCGCGGAGCAGCTGAAGTACGGAGCGCTGCCGATCAGCTTCGAGATCCAGAGCGAACAGCAGATCTCCGCGACCCTGGGTGCCGACCAGCTGCGCCTCGGGCTCATCGCCGGCCTCATCGGCCTCCTGCTCGTCGCTGCCTACTCGATGTTCCAGTACCGGCTCCTCGGCCTGGTCACCATCGCCTCCCTCGTCGTCGCCGGTGTGCTCACCTACCTGGCCATCTGCATCCTCGGCTGGACGGAGAACTACCGTCTCTCGCTCGCCGGCGTCGCCGGCCTGATCGTCGCCATCGGCCAGACCGCGGACTCGTTCATCGTCTACTTCGAACGCATCCGCGACGAGCTCCGCGAGGGGCGCGGCCTCGTCTCCGCCGTCGAGAACGGCTGGCGGCGGGCCAAGCGCACGGTGCTCGCCTCCAAGGCCGTGAACCTGCTGGCCGCGCTCGTGCTCTTCTTCGTCGCCGTCGGCAACGTCCGTGGTTTCGCGTTCACGCTCGGCCTCACCGCGATCGCCGACCTCATCGTCGTCTTCCTCTTCACCCACCCGGTCCTCCGGCTCCTGGCGAGGACGAAGTTCTTCGGCGAGGGCCACCCGTGGTCCGGCCTGGACCCGAGCCGGCTCGGCGGCATCCCGCTCTACCGCGGTGCCGGGCGCCTCCGCCAGCCGGGCGAGGGCACGGTCAAGCCCGTCGCCGTCGCACGGACCAAGAACAAGGGCGCCTCCGCCGAGGCCGAGCGTCGCCTGACCATCGCCGAGCGTCGCCGTGCGGAACAGCAGAAGGCCCTCGCGGGCCGCACCGGTTCGTCCCAGAAGGAGACCAACGAATGAGCCGCACGAACTTCGCCACCTTCGGCAACGAGCTGTACTCGGGGAAGCGCTCCTACCCCTTCGTCGCCAAGCGGAACCTCTGGTTCCTCATCGCCGGCATCGCCCTCCTGATCTCGATCATCATCCCCGTCGTCAAGGGCGGCTTCAACCTCGGCATCGACTTCCGGGGCGGCTCGGAGTTCACCGTGTCCTCCGCGCAGGACACGGATCCCGCGATCGGCGAACGGGCCGTGACCGACGTCGTCCCCGAGGCCGTGCCGCGGGTCACCAACATCGCGGGCGACACCATGCGCGTCCAGACGGAGCGCCTCTCGGACGACCAGACGCTGAGCGTGCGCGACAGCCTGGCGAGCGGGTACGGCGTGGGCGAGGACCAGGTCACCTCGAGCTTCGTGGGCCCCACCTGGGGTGAGGACGTCAGCCGGCAGGCCCTTCTCGGGTTCGGGGTGTTCGTCCTCCTCGCCGCGATCCTCATGGCGGTCTACTTCCGCACCTGGAAGATGGCCCTCGCCGCGATGGCCGCCCTGGTGGTGGTCATGGTCGTCACCGCCGGGCTCTACTCGCTGAGCAACTTCGAGGTCACGCCGTCAGCCATCATCGGCTTCCTGACGATCCTGAGCTACGCCCTCTACGACACCGTGGTGGTGTTCGACAAGATCCGCGAGAACACCTCCGACATGAAGACCTCCACCGAGCGCACGTTCGCCGAACAGGTCAACCTCGCGGTGAACCAGACGCTCGTGCGGTCCATCAACACCTCCGTCGTCGCGATCCTCCCGGTCGCCTCGATCCTGTTCATCGGCGCCTTCCTCCTGGGCGCCGGTACCCTCCAGGACCTGTCCCTGGCCCTGTTCATCGGCATCATCCTCGGCACGCTCGGCACCATCTTCATCGCCGCGCCCCTCTACGCCGCGCTCCGGCTCAACGAACCCGAGCTGAAGAAGCAGGAGGAGAAGGTGCTCGCCCGGCGCTCCCTCGCAGCGCATCCCGCCTGAGCGACCCATGGGCCATAGCACCGCCGGCCGCAGGCAACCCGTCCGGGTTCCCTGCGGCCGGCGGCGTTCTCCGCACGGCTAGAATTGGACCGTCGCACGACCGGTGGTATCGCGGGCCCTCCACGGGCCCGGGATCGAGATTGAGGGATGGCACATGGCTGAAGCGGGTAAGCCCACGGCAGGGCCCGACGGCGGCCCGGCCGCGCCCGTGGCGGGTGGGCAGGGCCCGATCGCCACCGATGCCGCGCGCCCCGCAGCGTCCCGCGGCGTCGTGCAGCCCGAGACGCCGGGCTCGGCGCCGTCCGCGGCGAGCGCCGACCAGGTGGCCCCCGGCCGGCGCGGACGGACCCGCGCGCGTATCGCCCGGCTGACCGGCCGCGGCTCCTCCGGCTACTCGCCCGTGCTCGAGCCGCTCCTGCGGACCGTGCGGGCGAACAACCCCAAGGAGGATCTCGACCTCATCCAGCGGGCCTACCTCGTCGCCGAGCGCAGCCACGAGGGGCAGACCCGCAAGAGCGGCGACCCGTACATCACGCACCCGGTCGCCGTCGCCACCATCCTGGCCGAGCTCGGCATGACCGGCACCACGCTCGCGGCGGCGCTGCTGCACGACACCGTCGAGGACACCTCCTACACCCTCGAGGAGCTCAAGCGCGATTTCGGGCCCGAGGTGGCCATGCTCGTCGACGGCGTGACCAAGCTCGACAAGGTCTCCTTCGGCGACGCCGCGCAGGCCGAGACCGTGCGGAAGATGGTCGTCGCCATGGCGAAGGACATCCGGGTCCTCGTCATCAAGCTCGCCGACCGGCTGCACAACGCCCGCACGTGGCGCTTCGTCTCGCCCGCCTCCTCCGCCAAGAAGGCCCGGGAGACCCTCGAGATCTTCGCCCCGCTCGCCCACCGGCTGGGCATGAACACCATCAAGTGGGAACTCGAGGACCTGTCCTTCGCGGCCCTGCACCCCAAGGTGTACGAGGAGATCGTCCGCATGGTGGGGGACAGGACCCCCGAGCGCGAGAAGCACCTCAGCCTCGTCCGGAACCAGATCGAGGAGGACCTGCGGACCGTCAAGATCAAGGCGACGATCACGGGGCGGCCCAAGCACTACTACTCCATCTACCAGAAGATGATCGTCCGCGGTAAGGACTTCGACGACATCCACGACCTGATGGGTGTGCGCGTCCTGGTGGACAGCGTCCGGGACTGCTACGCGACCCTCGGCTCCCTGCATTCGCGCTGGAACCCCCTGCCGGGGCGGTTCAAGGACTACATCGCGATGCCGAAGTTCAACATGTACCAGTCGCTGCACACCACCGTGATCGGTCCGGGCGGCAAGCCCGTCGAGATCCAGATCAGGACCCACGACATGCACCGGCGCGCCGAGTACGGCGTCGCCGCCCACTGGAAGTACAAGAGCGGCGGCCGGCAGCTCGAGGCGCAGGACGGCGGGGACATGGGGTGGCTGCGCAGCCTCGTGGACTGGCAGCAGGAGACCTCGGACCCGAACGAGTTCCTCGACTCCCTGCGGTTCGAGATCAACGCCGCGGAGGTCTTCGTCTTCACGCCCAAGGGCGAGGTGATGGCGCTGCCGGCCGGGTCGACGCCGGTGGACTTCGCCTACGCCGTCCATACCGAGGTGGGTCACCGGACCATCGGGGCGAGGGTCAACGGGAAGCTCGTGCCCCTCAACAGCACCCTCAACCACGGTGACTCGGTGGAGATCTTCACCTCGAAGGCCGAGGGGGCAGGCCCGAGCCAGGACTGGCAGGGCTTCGTCAAGAGCCCGCGCGCACGCAACAAGATCCGGCAGTGGTTCACGAAGGAGCGGCGCGAGGAAGCCGTGGACAAGGGCAAGGACCTGCTCACGCGCGCCATGCGCAAGCAGAACCTGCCCCTGCAGCGCATGATGACGCACACCGCCCTGATGACCGTGGCGGAGGAACTGCACCACCAGGACATCTCGGCGCTGTACGCCGCCGTCGGGGACGGCCACACTTCCGCCCAGAACGTGATCGAGCACCTCGTGGCTCTCATGGGCGGGCACGAGGGCGCGGAGGAGAGCATCGCCGAGACCGTGGTGCCGGCGCAGCCCCGGCGCCCGAAGTTCTCCGACTCCGGTGTGACCGTCCGCGGCGTCGGCGACGTCTGGGTGAAGCTGGCCCGCTGCTGCACCCCCGTGCCGCCGGATCCCATCATCGGGTTCGTCACCCGCGGCTCGGGCGTCTCGGTGCACCGCAACGACTGCCGGAACGTGCAGGAGTTGCGCGACCAGCCGGATCGCATCGTCCCTGTTGACTGGGCTCCCACGCAGTCGAGCGTGTTCCTGGTGGAGATCCAGGTCGAGGCCCTCGACCGCAAGAGCCTGCTCTCCGACGTCACGAGCGTGCTCGCCGAGAACCACGTGAACATCCTCGCGGCCAACGTGAACACGTCGTCGGATCGGGTGGCGATGTCCCGCTTCGCGTTCGAGATGGGTGACCCCAAGTACCTCAGCCACGTCCTCAGCGCCGTCCGGCGCATCGACGGCGTGTTCGACGTCTACCGGACCACCGGCTCGCAGCGCCGGCCCTGACGGCGGGGGCCGGACGGCGGTCGGTGCGCGCCGGCTCATCGTGTCCGGTCCGCCGGCCGCCGGGCGGTCCGCACCCTCGACAGGGCGCGTGTCTTCCCGGGCACCCGGGAGGCGTTGACGAGCGCCGCCTCCACGAGGCGGAGCGGGCAGCCCAGGTCGCGGTCGCGGCCGATCGCGCGCAGGATGTCCACCGCGTCACGGTCCTCGCCGTGCACCGCGATGTCCAGGGCCGTGCGAAGCGGTGTGGTCACGGCCACCCCGCCGACCCTGTTCACGTCGAACGGGCCGAGGGCCACCTGGTGCATGACGGCGGCGCTGAAGGGCGGCAGCGCCGTGGTCCGGCGCCGGTGGTCCGTCACGAGGCTGACCACGGCGGGAGGCGCGGCGCACCCGTACACCCAGGCCGCACAGGACCGGCCCAGTGCCACGCGGGGCCGCACCGACTGCGGGATGCTCCTGGCCGCGGCCTGCGAACGGATGGCGGGGTTCTCGCGGACGTCGCTCCTGAGGTAGGAACCGCCGAAGACGAGGCGCACCAGGCCCTCGAGGCGCATGGCCTGCAGCTCCGCCGCGCCGAAGATGTCGCCGGCGTGGAAGAGCACGCCGCCGGTCGAGGTGACGGGAGGGTGCAACGCCCCCGGGTAGCGTTCGGGAGGAGCTGCGGCCGAGGGGGTGTGCAGGGGAGCCATCCCCTCAGCATGGGGATCGCGCAGCCCACGGAAAAGCCCTCCGGCGCCCATGTGGACAAGGGTGCCGGAGGGCTTCCGCCGCGTGCGCCGCTAGGAGAAGTCCTGGGCCGATCTCTGCAGCATGTCGAGCCACTGCTCCCGGGCGGCCAGCGCCTCGCGGGCCGTGGCGATCTTCTTGGCGTCACCGTCGCGCTCGGCGGCGGCGAGGTCCTGCTTGAGCTGGGCGATGGTCGCTTCGAGCTGGCTCAGGGCACTGTTGGTGCGCGCCTTCGTCTCGGGATTCGTCCTGGTCCAGTGCTCGTCGTCGGCGGCCTTGACGGCGTCCTCCACCTTGCGGAGGCCGGCGTCGATGCGGCCCATGTCGGCGCGCGGGACCTTGCCGGCCTCGTCCCACCGGTCGCGGACGGACTGCAGGGCCTTCTTCGCCGCGGCGAGATCCCTGATCGGCAGGATCTGCTGGGCCTCCCGCAACAGGGCCTCCTTGGCCACCAGATTGCCCGCGTACTCCTCGTCGACGGCTTCGTTGGCCGCCTTGCGGGCCTCGAAGAACCGGTCCTGGGCGGCGCGGAAGCGGGCCCACAGGGCGTCGTCGTCCTTGCGGCTGGCCCGCTTGGAGGCCTTCCACTCGTCCATCAGGTGCCGGTACTCGGCCGCGGTGTGGCCCCAGTCCGTCGAGCCGGACAGCTGCTCGGCCCGCTTGATCAGGGCCTCCTTGGCCTGCTTGGCCTCGGCGTTGTCGCTGTCCAGCTGGGAGAAGTAGGCGCGGCGGTGGCGGTCGAAGACGGTGCGGGCGGAGCGGAAGCGCTTCCAGAGCGCGTCCTCCGTGCCGCGGCCGAGCCTCGGGCCGTTCTTCTGGGCGGCCTTCCAGAGCTCGAACAGCTCGTTCATCCGGGTGCTGCTGGCCTTCCACTGCACGGTGGAGGGGTCGCGGCCGGCAAGTTCCTCCGCCTCCGCCACGATGGCCTCGCGCGCCGCGAGCTCCTTCGCCTTCAGCTCGTCCTGGACGGCCCGTTCGGCCTTCTCGAGCCCCGCGATGGCCCCGAGCAGGGCGTCGATCCGGGCCTCGAGGGCGACGACGTCGCCGACCACCTTGCGTTCGCCGACCTGCGAGCGCAGGTGCTTGGCGGTCTTGGCCATGTCCGAGGCCGGAGCCTTGGCCTGGACCCGCTGTTCGAGCAGCGCCACCTGGCTGACGATGTCGTCGAACTTGCGCACGAAGTAGGCGAGTGCCTCCTCGCGCGTGGCATCCGGGTACTGGCCTACCGGGTGCTCCTCGCCGTCGACGAGCAGGAAGACGTGGCCGTCCTCCTCGACGCGCGCGAACCGGGCGGCCTCGGCCAGCGGCGTGCTGTGCGCGACAGGGGCTGCCACCGGCGTCTTGGCCTTCTTCAGCGGGCGCGGGGCCATCGTCGTGGGAAGCGGCGGGCGGGGCGCGGCCGCCTGCGGCGACGGGCTGCCGAGCGGCGCTGCCTCGGCGGCGGACGGAGTGTCCCCGGCCGGGGCGGCGTCCGCGGGTGCGGCCTGCTCTGCCGGGGCGGCGTCCGCGGGTGCGGTCTGCTCTGCCGGGGCGGCGTCCGCGGGTGCGGTCTGCTCTGCCGGGGCGGCGTCCGCGGGTGCGGTCTGCTCTGCCGACGCGGGAGGAACGTCTGCCTCGGCGTGGTCGGCCGGGGTCCCGTCGGCGGGTACCGCTGCCGAGTCCTCGGCTGCGGCGGTCTCTGCCGTCACGGATGCTGCGCTGGCGCCGTCGCCTGCCGCAGCGTCCTGCTGCGGGTCCTGGCCGATGGTCGTGTCGTCGGATTGCTGACTGTCTGTCACCGCTAGAAGTCTTTCGCTCGTCGGATGGCCGTGAACCGCGCCAGGGCCATGTCGTGCAGGGTCTCGGAGTCTATCGCTCGTGCCGACGGGGAACGGCGGGACGCGCCTTCCGGCCGATCTCGCTCCGCACCCCGCCCCGACCTCGCTACCGGGAACCTGCCCTGAGGCTACTTTACCCATTGGCCTGCGTTCCGCGGCATGGCCGGAGGCAGGCGCACGGGGCTGCACCGGCCGCCGTCCGGTCCGGGCTTTTCCCGCGGAGGCCGACCGGCACCTAGGATTGAGGCCGCAGAACCGGATCGCCCGATGTCGGGACGACGACCGGACAACCCGCGCACGAGGAGATCCCCCCAATGGCCCGCAAGGCATCACTGTCAGGCTTTCCCGAATGGCTCCCCGAGGAGCGCCTGATCGAGCTCCACGTGCTCGAGGTGCTGCAGCGCACGTTCGAGCTGCACGGGTTCTCCAGCATCGAGACACGCGCCGTCGAGACCGTGGACCATCTGCTGCGCAAGGGTGAGATCGACAAGGAGGTGTACGCCGTCTCCCGCCTGCAGGCCGATGAGGCGTCCGCCTCGGAGAGCGGCCTGGCCCTCCACTACGACCTCACCGTGCCGTTTGCACGCTATGTCGTCGAGAACGCAGGCCACCTCGCCTTCCCCTTCCGCCGGTTCCAGATCCAGAAGTGCTGGCGTGGCGAGCGTCCGCAGGAGGGCCGTGCCCGCGAGTTCACGCAGGCGGACATCGACGTCGTCGGCGACGGGTCGCTGCCGTTCCGGTACGACGTCGAACTGGCCCTCGCCGTCGTCGAGGCCCTCGGTGCCCTCCCGATCCCCGACTTCACCCTGCGCGTCAACAACCGCAAGCTCGCGGAGGGGTTCTACCGCGCGATCGGGCTCGAGGACACGGCGGCGGTGCTGCGCAGCATCGACAAGCTCGAGAAGATCGGACCAGAGAAGGTCGGCGCGCTGCTGCGCGACGAGGTCGGAGCGAACGAGGAGCAGGTGCGTCTCGCCCTCGACCTCGCCGGGATCCGCACCGCGGACACGTCCTTCGTGGAGCGTGTCCGTGGGCTCGGCGTCACGAACGAGCTGCTCGAGGAAGGGCTCGAGGAGCTCCGGCAGGTCGTGGGGGAGGCGTCGCGGCGTGCGCCAGGCCGGGTGGTCGCGGACCTCAGCATCGCCCGCGGGCTCGACTACTACACGGGCACCGTCTACGAGACGGTGCTCGACGGGCACGAGGGGCTCGGCTCCATCTGCTCCGGCGGGCGCTACGACTCGCTCGCGCGCAAGGGCAACCGCACGTTCCCCGGCGTCGGGCTGTCCATCGGGGTCACCCGGATCGTCTCGCGGATCCTCAGCCAGGGCTTCGCAACCGTATCGCGTGCGGTGCCGACGGCGGTTCTGGTGACGCTCGCGGACGACGACGCCTGGTCGCAGGCCCAGGACGTCGCGACGGCACTCCGGAGCCGCGGCATCTCCGCCGAGGTGGCCGCGACGGCCGAGAAGTTCGGGAAGCAGATCAAGTTCGCCGATCGCCGGGGCATCCCGTTCGTGTGGTTCACCTCGACGGACGGCACGCACGAGGTGAAGGACATCCGGTCGGGTGACCAGGTGCCGGCGGACCCGTCGTCCTGGACGCCGCCGGCGGACGACCTCCGACCCGTCGTCGCCCGGGCCTGACGCGGCCCTTGCGGTGCGGACCGCCGCGGCGGGAGTGCAAACCCGGGGGAACGTTGCACCGGGTCTGCACCGCCGCGCCGGGTGCACGCACGGAGGCGGGGACGTTGCCCCGGGTCTGGGCCGCCGCGCCGGGTGCACGCACGGAGCGAGTGCCGGACGGTTCGTCAGGCTCGGCGCCGACGACGGGCCAGGACCGCGAACCGCACCGCCACCCCGGCGGCGAGCACCCCGAGCATGGTCAGCACCGACGTCGCCGGCAGGGTGAAGGCGAGCACCAGGCAGGCTGCCGCCCCGACCGCGTTGAGCCACCGCGGGGCGTACCACTGCCGGTCGGAGAGCGTGAACGCGGAGACGTTCGCGATTGCGTAGTAGACGAGCACCCCGAAGCTGGAGAACCCGACGACGGTCAGCACGTCCGTGGCGAGCAGCAGGACCACCACGACGACGGCGGTCGTGACATCCGCCACCCACGGCACCCCGAACCGCGTCGAGATGCGCGAGAGGACCGGGGGGAGGTCCCTGTTGCGGGCCATCGCGAGGCTCGTACGGCCCACGCCGGCGATCAGGGCGAGCAGGGCGCCGAGGCTCGCGAGCGCCGCCGCCGCGACGACCACGGTGTCGAGCACTCCGGCGGCGCCGTCGGGCTGTGCCGCCGCGTCGACGACGTCCAGCAGCGGCGCCGTCGACGCGGCGAGGGCCTCCGGACCGAGGGCGTGGAGGAGCGAGAGTGCCAGGAGCAGGTACAGCGCGAGGGTGAAGCCGAGGGCGCCGAAGATCGCCCGCGGGATGTTCCGGCGGGGGTCCCGCACCTCTTCGCCCATGGTCGCGATGCGCGCGTAGCCGGCGAAGGCGAAGAAGAGCAGGGCGGCAGCCTGCAGGACGCCGTCCACCCCGCCGGGCGCGGCGGACCCGGTCGCGGGGGCCGCGGGTGCGGTGAACGCCACGACCACGACGAAGGCCAGGACGGGCACGACGAGCGCGACGATCACGCGCGTCGCGAGGGCCGTCCGCGTGACCCCGAGGAGATTCACCACCGTCAGCCCGACGACGGCGGCCACGGCGGCTGCCTTCTCCGCCCCCGGTGCCGCGTACAGGCCGAACGTGAGGGCCATCGCCGCGCAGGATGCCAGTTTGCCCGTGACGAAGCCCCATCCGGCGAGGAACCCCGGCCAGGGACCGAGCCGCTCCCTGCCGTACAGGTAGGTACCGCCGCTCGAGGGGTAGTGGACGGCGAGCGAGGCCGTCGCGGCGGCGTTGCAGTAGGCCACGAAGCCCGCGATGACCACTGCGAGGGGCAGCAGCGCGCCCGCCGAGGCACTGGCGGGGGAGAAGACCACGAAGGCGCCGGCGCCGATCATCGCACCGACGCCGACCGTGGTGGCATCGAAACCGCCCATCACGCGGCGCAGTCCCGGTGACTGGGTCATGGTCCTCCTCGATGGCTGGGGAACTCGGCGGATCCGGAGCCCGACGCGTCGTGAACGCCGCGATTCCTGAGCGGGACGGTCCCACGACGCGGCGGTCCCGGGTGGCTGTCCGGCCGGTCGGGACCGGACCGGTAAAGTTGGACCGGTTTGCATCAACTCTAGGCAGGCGAGCTCGCCTGCGACTCATCGAACGTATCTGTGGGAAGGAATGCTGTGCTCCGCACGCATGAACTCGGCTCGCTTCGGCCCGAGCACGTAGGACAAACGGTCACCCTGGCGGGATGGGTCGCCCGTCGCCGCGATCACGGCGGCGTCGCGTTCCTCGATCTCCGGGACGCCTCCGGGGTCGCGCAGGTCGTCGTCCGCGAGGAGGACGTCTTCTCGAGCCTGCGCAACGAGTACGTCCTGCAGATCGTCGGCGAGGTCCAGCAGCGCCCCGAGGGCAACGAGAACCCGGCCCTGCCCACCGGTGCGATCGAGGTCATCGCGGACACCGTGACCATCCTCAACACCTCGGACCCCCTGCCGTTCCAGATCGACGAGCACGTCGAGGTGGGCGAGGAGGCGCGGCTGCGCCACCGCTACCTCGACCTCCGACGCCCCGGCCCCCAGGCGAACCTGCGCCTCCGGTCCGAGGCCAGCCGGATCGCCCGCGAACTCCTGCACGCGGACGGGTTCGTCGAGATCGAGACCCCCACCCTGACGCGTTCCACGCCCGAGGGTGCCCGCGACTTCCTGGTGCCCGCGCGCCTGGCCCCCGGCTCCTGGTACGCCCTTCCGCAGTCCCCGCAGCTGTTCAAGCAGCTCCTGCAGGTCGGCGGGTTCGAGAAGTACTACCAGCTGGCCCGCTGCTACCGGGACGAGGACTTCCGGGCGGACCGCCAGCCCGAGTTCACCCAGCTCGACATCGAGGCCAGCTTTGTGGAGGAGGACGACATCATCGCCCTCGGCGAGCAGCTCGTCGCCGCGCTCTGGAAGCTGATCGACGTCGAGATCCCCCTGCCGATCCGCCGCATGACGTACGCCGAGGCGATGGCCAAGTACGGGTCGGACAAGCCGGACCTCCGCTTCGGGCTCGAGCTCACGGAGCTGACCGAGTTCTTCAAGGACACCGGCTTCGGCGTCTTCAAGGCCCCTTACGTGGGTGCCGTCGTCATGCCCGGCGGCGCGTCGCAGCCGCGCCGGCAGCTGGACGCGTGGCAGGAGTGGGCGAAGCAGCGCGGCGCGAAGGGCCTCGCCTACGTCCTCATCGACGACGACGGCAGCCTCCGCGGCCCCGTCGCCAAGAACCTCACCGACGCCGAACGCGAGGGCCTGGCCGGCGCCACCGGGGCGAATCCCGGCGACTGCATCTTCTTCGCGGCCGGCGACCGGGCGTCCTCCCGCGCCATCCTCGGCGCCGCCCGGGTCGAGATCGGCCGCCGCACGGGACTCATCTCCGAGGGCGACTGGGCCTTCGTGTGGATCGTCGACGCGCCCATGTTCGAGCCGGCCTCCGCCGCCGTCGCCGCGGGCGACGTCGCCGTCGGGGGCGGCGCGTGGACGGCGGTCCACCACGCCTTCACCTCCCCGAAGCCCGAGTTCCTCGACACGTTCGACACCGATCCGGAGAACGCCGTCGCCTACGCCTACGACATCGTGTGCAACGGCAACGAGCTCGGCGGCGGATCGATCCGTATCCACCAGCGCGACGTGCAGGAGCGGGTGTTCGCGGTCATGGGCATCAGCAGGGAGGAAGCGCAGGAGAAGTTCGGCTTCCTGCTCGAGGGCTTCAAGTACGGGGCGCCCCCGCACGGCGGCATCGCCCTGGGCTGGGACCGGGTGGTCTCGCTCCTCGCGGGGACGGATTCCATCCGCGACGTCATCGCGTTCCCGAAGTCCGGTGGCGGGTTCGATCCCCTGACCGCGGCTCCGGCGCCGATCACAGCACAGCAGCGCCGGGAGGCCGGCGTCGACGCGAAACCGAAGGCAGATGCCACGCCCAAGCCAGATGCCACGCCGAAGGCCGCCGAGGGCTGATCGCCGGCTCTCCTCCTTCGAAGTGCAGCAGTGGCGGGTGCGGGTTCATGGCACCCGCCACAGCTGTATCCCGGGGACGCGGCGGAACGGACACCGTCTGGACGGACGTCGGCGGAACGGACACCGTCTGGACGGACGCGGCGGAACGGACGCACCGGTACTGCTTCGCTGTCGGACGAATTGTGACCGATGGGCGGGGGAGCGCGGGCGGGCTGTGAAATAATCGGCGGAGTACGTGCTCCGGGGTCGGTGTAAGTCCGAACCGGCGGTGATAGTCCGCGACCCGCTCAACGTCCCGCACCCGCGGGGTGGCGGCGGTTGAGCCGGTGGAATTCCGGGACCGACAGTCAAAGTCTGGATGGGAGAAGCACGAACAGCAGGGACTGACCGCTGCCCGTCGCCGGGCCGCGGCACCTGTCGTGGCAGCCGCCGCGCCGGGGCGTCCCTTCTGCTGCCGTTGCCCGGAGCCGTCGACTCGGTGAAGGATTGGCATGGATTTTCTGCAGTGGCTCTTCGAAGCCCGCATCCCCGTAGGCAACGGTTCCCTCCTGCTGCGCGAAGTGATGGGCAACGTCTTCGGTCTCCTCAGCGCCCTCGGTGGCATGCGCCGGCGCGTGTGGGCCTGGCCGGTCGGGATCGTCGGCAACGTGCTGCTCCTCACCGTCTTCCTCGGATCCCTCTTCGGCGCCGCGAGCGCCGCCAACCTGCTGGGGCAGGCCGGGCGGCAGGTCATGTTCATCGCCGTCTCGATCTACGGGTGGCGCCGGTGGCGGGCCGGCCGTGACCAGGGCGGCCAGGCCGTCGAACCCCGCTGGGCCGGGACGAGGGCCCGCATCGGGATGGTCTCCTTCATGATCGTGGGCACCTTCGCCCTGACGCCCCTGTTCCGCGTGCTCGGCTCCTACGAGCCCGTGTGGGCCGATGCCTGGACCTTCGTCGGCTCCCTCCTGGCCACCTACGGGATGGCCAAGGGCTGGGTGGAGTTCTGGCTCGTGTGGGTCGCCGTCGACATCGTCGGCGTGCCCCTGCTGTTCAGCGCGGGATACTACGCCAGCGCCTTCATGTACCTGTTCTACGGGGCCTTCACCCTCGTCGGGTTCTTCGTCTGGGCCCGTGCCCAGGCCGCCGAGAAGCCGCGCATCGAGACCCTCCTGCCGGATCCGACTCTGCGATGAGCACGACGACGAGCCCCCGGACCACCGCCGCGGAGGCGTCCGCCATGCTGCACGCCCTGGACCTCGCCGGCCGGGGGGTGCGCGGCGCCAACCCCCTGGTGGGCGCCGTCCTGCTCTCCGCCGACGGCACCGTCCTGGGGGAGGGGCACCACCGGGGGGCGGGCACGCCGCACGCGGAGCCCGCAGCCCTCGCGGACGCCCGGCGGCGCGGCACCGACCCGCGCGGCGCCACCATGGTCGTCACCCTCGAGCCGTGCAATCACACCGGCCGGACCGGCCCGTGCAGCGAGGCACTCGTCGAGGCCGGCGTGGCCCGCGTGGTGTACGCGGCCGACGACGTCAACGGTGCCGCAGCCGGCGGGGCCCGCCGGCTGCGGGAGGCCGGCGTGGACTGCGTCGGTGGCCTCGAGGCCGCCCGCGCGGGGCACCTCAACCGGCGGTGGACGGCGTCCGTCGTCGCCGGTCGCCCCTTCGTCACACTGAAGTCCGCGCAGTCCCTCGACGGGCGCGTGGCGGCCCGGGACAGCTCCAGCCAGTGGATCACGGGCGCCGAGGCCCGCGCTGACGGCCACCGGATCCGAGCCCTCGCCGACGCCGTCCTCGTCGGCACCGGGACCGTCCTCGCCGACGATCCGCGCCTCACCGCACGCAGCGGCGCCGCGCTGCCAGACACCGCGCTGTCCGACGCCGGGAACGCCGCGGCGGCGTCACCGGAACGGCGCCCCGGACTGCGGGTCGTCCTGGGGCGGACCCCCGTCCCCGACGACGCCCTCGTGCGGGGCGAGGGCTTCCTCCACCTCGACACGCGGGACGTCCACGAGGCCCTCGGCGACCTCCACGCCCGGGGCGTCCGGCACGTCCTCGTCGAGGGAGGGCCACGCATCGCCTCCGCCTTCCTCCGGGCCGGAGTGGTGGACGAGCTGTTCAGCTACGTCGCTCCGCTGATCCTCGGTGACGGCGCCCCCGCCTTCCCCGACCTCGGTGTGGGAACCCTCGCCGACGCCGTCCGCTGGGTGCCCGACGACGCCGGCGGGCCCGCCGTCCGGCAGTTCGGCCCCGACGTGCGGCTGCACCTCGGACCGCCCTAGCCTCCCGCCCGACC
>NZ_JBPKBO010000019.1:0-183314 GCF_051172775.1 Arthrobacter sp. Ld5 | reverse complement strand
GCCCTCCACCACCCCACGCGAAGGAAGTACCAGTGTTCACAGGAATCGTCTCCGAGCAGGGCAGCGTCGTCTCCCTGGAGCTCACGCCCGATGGGGAGAGTGCGCTCCTCGTCTTCGAGGCACCCGACACCGGCCGTGACCTCGCACCGGGTGCCTCGATCGCCGTCAACGGCGTCTGCCTGACGGCCGTCACGCTCGACGGCGGACGCGTGGGCGTCGACGTCATGGGGGAGACTCTGCGCCGCACCACCACGGGCGGCCTGCAGCCCGGCGCTCCGGTGAACCTCGAGCGGTGCGTCCCGGCCGGCGGGCGCCTCGACGGTCACGTGGTGCAGGGCCACGTGGACGGCATCGGCATCCTGCTGGAGCGCGAGGACCTCGGCGCCTGGCACCGGCTCCGCTTCGGGCTGCCCGCCGCGCTGGGACGCTACGCCGCGGAAAAGGGCTCCGTCGCGATCGACGGCGTCTCCCTGACCGTCACCGCCGTCAGTCCCCCCGAGGACTCCGACCAGTGGTTCGAGGTGGGGCTCATCCCGACCACCCTCCGCGAGACGGGCCTCGGCGCGAAGGCCGTCGGTGACCCGGTGAACCTGGAGATGGACGTACTCGCGAAGTACGCCGAGCGGCTCCTGGGCTTCGCCGCCGTCGACGCCCGCCGGGACGCTCCCGCCGGGGGTGCACGGTGACGGGAGCCGCACCGGTGCGCCTGGACCCGATCGGGGACGCCATCGACGCCATCGCCGCCGGCCGCGCCGTCGTCGTGGTGGACGACGAGGACCGCGAGAACGAGGGCGACATCGTCTTCGCCGCCCAGGACGCGACGCCGGCGCTCATGGGCTGGACGGTGCGCTGGACGTCCGGCGTGCTCTGCGTGCCGATGCGCGCCGACGACGCCGACCGGCTGCTCCTGCCGCCCATGACCGTGGTCAACGAGGACGCGAAGGGCACGGCCTACACGGTCTCGTGCGACGCCGCGGCGGGCGTGAGCACCGGGATCAGCGCCGCGGACCGTGCCCGCACGGCACAGGTGCTGGCCGATCCCGCCAGCAGCCCGCTGGACCTCACCCGGCCCGGCCACGTCTTCCCCCTGCGGGCCGCGGCCGGCGGCGTCCGCGAGCGGGCCGGGCACACCGAGGCCGGTGTGGAGCTCAGCGTCCTGGCGGGCAAGCGGCCGGCGGCCGTCATCGCCGAACTCGTCCACGACGACGGCGACATGATGCGCCTGCCCGCGCTGCGCCGCTTCGCCGACGAGCACCGGCTCCCGCTCGTCTCGATCGAGGACCTCGTGGCCCACGTGCGGGCGCTCGAGGACCACCGGCACACCGCCTGACCCGGCACCCACCGACACATCCCTGCAGCACACCAACCGAAGGAGAACCATGAGCGGCCACGGAGCCCCCAGCATCGACGTCAGCGCCCTGACCACCCCGGAGGGTGCGCCCCTGCGCCTCGCGATCATCGCCGCGAGCTGGCACACGCAGATCATGGACGGTCTGCTCGACGGCGCCCGCCGGGCCGCGGCGGAGGCCGGCGCCGAGGTCACCGAGATCCGGGTGCCCGGCAGCTTCGAACTGCCCGTCGCAGCCGCGCGCCTCGCGCCCCGCTTCGACGCCGTCGCCGCCCTCGGCGTCGTCATCCGCGGCGGCACGCCGCACTTCGAGTACGTGTGCCAGGCGGCGACGTCGGGCCTCACCGACGTCAGCGTCCGCACGGGCGTGCCGGTGGGCTTCGGGGTGCTCACCTGTGACACCGAACAGCAGGGACTGGACCGTGCAGGCCTGCCGGGTTCCTCCGAGGACAAGGGACACGAGGCCGTGTCGGCCGCCCTGGCGACGGCCGCCGTCCTCCGCGCGTCGGAGCGATGAGCACGGAGGCGTCCGTCACAGGACGCGGGCCGCGTGTCGCGGCGGGCGCGCGAGCCGATAACCTAGGAGGTGTGAAAACCTTTGATTCCCTGTTCGAGGAACTCAGCGCGAAGGCGGTCGAGCGCCCCACGGGGTCGCGGACCGTGGCGGAGCTCGACTCGGGCGTGCACGGCATCGGCAAGAAGGTCGTCGAAGAGGCCGCCGAGGTGTGGATGGCGGCCGAGTACGAGTCCGCCGGCGAGGCCGCGGAGGAGATCTCCCAGCTGCTCTACCACCTGCAGGTCCTCATGCTCGCCAAGGGGCTCACGCTGGAGGACGTCTACAAGCATCTGTAGCCGCACCGGGCGCCCTCCGTGCCCGCCCGCGGCTCCTGCCCGTCCCTGTTCCGGCGTCCCCGCCTGAACGTGTCCACCAGCGAAAGATCCCCATGCTCCGTGTAGCAGTCCCCAACAAGGGCGCCCTCTCCGAGGCCGCCTCGTCCATGCTCGCCGAGGCCGGCTACCGCCAGCGCCGCGACTCCCGCGAACTCGTGCTCGTCGACCCCGAGAACGAGATCGAGTTCTTCTTCCTCCGCCCGCGGGACATCGCGGTGTACGTGGGTTCGGGAACCCTGGACGTCGGCATCACCGGCCGCGACCTCTTCCTCGACGCCCAGGTGAAGGCCGAGGAGCTCATGCAGCTCGGCTTCGGCGCCTCCACGTTCCGGTTCGCCGGCCCCGTCGGGGACTTCTCCACGGTGGACGAGCTCGAGGGCCGCCGCCTGGCGACCAGCTACGAGGGCCTCCTGAACGACTACCTCGCCGCGCGCGGCATCACCGCGTCGGTGGTCCGGCTCGACGGCGCCGTCGAGTCCTCGGTGCGCCTCGGCGTGGCGGATGCCATCGCCGACGTCGTCGAGACCGGCAGCACCCTCCGCGCCGCAGGCATGGAGATCTTCGGCGAGCCCATCCTGCAGAGCGAGGCCGTGCTGATCGGGCGGTCCGGGGCCGAGGCGCCCGCAGGCCTCGACGTGCTGCTGCGGCGCCTGCAGGGCGTCCTCGTGGCCCGCCAGTACGTCATGATGGACTACGACATCCGGAAGCACCTCGTGGACGAAGCCGCGGCCCTGACGCCGGGCCTCGAATCCCCGACCGTCTCCCCGCTGCGCGACTCCGAATGGGTCGCCGTCCGCTCCATGGTCAAGCGCCACCAGACCAACCGGGTCATGGACGAACTGTACGAGCTCGGCGCGCGCGCCATCCTCGTGAGCACCATCCACGCCTGCCGGATCTAGGGGAGAGCAGCCATGACCGTCGCCATCCGCGTCATCCCCTGCCTCGACGTCGACGCCGGGCGCGTGGTGAAGGGCGTCAACTTCGAGGACCTGCGCGACGCCGGGGACCCGGTGGAGCTCGCGCACCGCTATGACCGCGCCGGCGCCGACGAGCTCACCTTCCTCGACGTCACCGCCTCCTCGGGCAACCGCGAGACCACGTTCGACGTCGTCGCGCGCACCGCGGAAGAGGTCTTCATCCCGCTCACCGTGGGCGGAGGGGTCCGCGAGATCACCGACGTCGACCGCCTCCTGCGCTACGGAGCGGACAAGGCGTCCATCAACACCGCCGCCGTCGCACGCCCCGCGGTGATCGACGAGATCACCGCGCACTTCGGCGCGCAGGTGCTCGTGCTCTCCCTCGACGCGCGGCGGACGCGGGACGTGGCCACGCCGTCCGGGTTCGAGGTCACCACGTACGGAGGCCGCAAGGGCACCGGGATCGACGCCGTGGCCTGGGCGAAGGAGGCCGCCGACCGCGGGGTCGGGGAGATCCTGCTCAACTCGATCGACGCCGACGGCACCAAGGAGGGCTTCGACCTCGAGCTCATCCGTGCCGTGCGGGCCGCCGTCGGGGTGCCCCTCATCGCCTCGGGCGGCGCGGGCAAGCCGGAACACTTCCCGCCGGCGGTGGCGGCCGGCGCCGACGCCGTGCTCGCCGCGTCGGTCTTCCACTTCGGCCCGGTGGACGCGATCGCCCAGGTTAAGGCCGCCATCCGCGAGGCGGGGTTCCCCGTCCGCTAGATCTCCGACCCCGCTGGCCGGGCATCCGGCGCGGCGGCCCAGACCCGTGGGGGCGTTCCCCCGGAAACGGGCACCCGGCGCGGCGGCCCAAACCCGTGGGGGCGTTCCCGGGTGTGACTAGATGCCGACGGCGGCGCTCTGGAGCAGGGCGACGGCGTCGGGCTGGCCCTCGAAGGTGACCAGGGCCTGGGTCCGCCCGTGTGCGTGCATGAGCAGCTCACCCGGGTCGCCGACGATCGCCACCGACACCGGCGCACGCTTGGCGACGTGCCGGGGACCGTCGGGGCAGACCAGGACGATTCCCAGATCCACGCCGCGGTACAGGAACGCCGCGCGCTTGACGAGTTCCTCCCAGAGCGCGTTCGCGTACTCCCCGTCCAGGGCGCGCGGCGCCCAGCGCGTGGTCGCCCGGCGGATGTCCTCGGTGTGCACGAAGTACTCGATCAGGTTGGCGCTCCTGTCGACCGCGTTCACGCGCATCGGCGAGAGGGCGGGCGGACCGGCCAGGAAGCGGTTCACGAGGGCCTCGTAGGCCGCCGGCGTCGTCGCCAGCTCCGCCGTCCGCCGCGTGGCGCGCTCGGTCGCGGGGGACAGCGCGCGGATCACCATGCCGAGGCCCAGCGCCGGCCGGTGCTCGCGGAGGTAGAGGTGCGCGGCAAGGTCGCGCGTCTTCCACCCCTCACACAGCGTGGGGGCGTCAGGACCGGCTGCAAGGAGAGTCTCGGCCAGGACCTCGCGGGACGGGGTTACATAATGCATCACTGCTGAACGTAGCACGGCGGACCGGTCGGGGGCAGGGCCCACCGGTGCTCCCGCGCGGCCCGCACTAGAATCAGGGGTGATGCTCTCCTCCACCCCCTTCCCGAACCGCACCGACCCCTCCGCCGAGCCCGGCCCGGAGGGCGGTCCCGCCCTCGACCCCGCGATCGCCGACGCCCTGAAGAAGGACGACGCCGGCCTCGTCGCGGCGGTCGTCCAGCAGTACGACACCCTCGAGGTCCTGATGCTGGGCTGGATGGACGAGGAGGCGTTGCGGCGGACCCTGTCCACGGGCCGCGTGACGTTCTACTCGCGCTCCCGCGCGGAGTACTGGCGCAAGGGCGACACCTCCGGGCACCGCCAGTGGGTCAAGGGCGTGGCCCTCGACTGCGACGGCGACGCCCTGCTCGTCACGGTGGACCAGGAGGGCGCCGCCTGCCACACCGGGACCCGCACGTGCTTCGACGGCCGCGCCCTGCCCGCCGAGACCGCCCTCCGTCCCGACCCCGAAGGACTCTGACCGATGCAGCACCTGGGCACCATCAGCCCCACCCTCGAGGAATTCCGCGAGCTCGCCCGGGCGCGCCGCGTGGTCCCCGTGCACCTGACCGTCCTCGCGGACGCGCACACGCCGATCGGGGTCTACCGCAAGCTCGCCGCCGGGCAGCCCGGAACGTTCCTCATGGAATCGGCGGCCGTCGGCGGCGTCTGGTCGCGGTACTCCTTCATCGGGTCGCACTCCCGCGCCACCCTGACCACACGGGACGGGCAGGCGCACTGGCTGGGAGAACCGCCGGCCGGCGTGCCCGTGGACGGGAACCCGGTCGAGGCCCTGCGGCTCACCGTCGAGGCCCTGCAAACCGAGCGGTTCCAGGATCTCCCCCCGTTCACGTCCGGGATGGTCGGTTTCGTGGGGTGGGAGGCGGTCCGGCACTGGGAGCGGCTCACGAGCCCCCCGGAGGACGACCTCCTCCTCCCGGAGCTCGCGATGTGCCTGGTGTCCGACCTCGCCATCCACGACAACTCGGCCGGCTCCCTGACCCTCGTCGCCAACGCGATCAACTTCGACAACACCGACGAGCGCGTCGACGAGGCCTGGCACGACGCCGTCGCGCGCATCCAGCGGATGCTCGGGAAGCTCGTCGCCCCGGCCGAACTCGCGGTGTCGGTGATGGCGCCCGACGCGCCGGGCGCCGAGGCGTCGATGGACCGCGTCCGCGAATCGTGGTTCGAACCGGACTACCTGGCGGCGATCGAGCGCGGCAAGCGGGCCATCGTGGACGGCGACGTGTTCCAGGTGGTCATCAGCCGGCGCTTCGAGATCGAGTGCTCCGCCTCCGCCCTGGACGTGTACCGGATCCTTCGCACCACGAACCCCAGCCCGTACATGTACCTGTTCAGCCTCGAGGACGCCGACGGGCGCGGCTACTCGATCGTGGGCAGCTCGCCCGAGGCCCTCGTCACGGTGACCGGGGACGAGGTCATCACCCATCCCATCGCCGGGTCGCGGCCCCGGGGGAGGACCACGGAGGAGGACCGCGACCTCGCCGTCGAACTCCGCGCCGACACCAAGGAGATGGCCGAGCACCTCATGCTCGTCGACCTGGCCCGCAACGACCTCTCGAAGGTGTGCACCCCGGGGAGCGTCGACGTCACGCAGTTCATGGAGGTGGAGAAGTTCAGCCACATCATGCACCTCGTGTCCACCGTGGTCGGGCGGCTGTCGCCGTCGAAGAGCGCCTACGACGTCCTCGCCGCGACCTTCCCCGCCGGCACGCTCTCCGGGGCGCCGAAGCCGCGCGCCCTGCGCCTCATCGACGAGGTGGAGCCGCACCGGCGCGGGATCTACGGCGGCGTCGTGGGCTATCTTGACTTCGCCGGCGACATGGACATGGCCATCGCCATCCGGTCGGCCCTGCTGCGGGACGGCAGGGCGTACGTGCAGGCCGGCGGGGGCATCGTGGCCGACTCCGTGCTCGAGGCGGAAGCGCTCGAGACGGTGAACAAGGCAGCCGCACCGCTCCGGGCGGCCCTGACCGCGGCCGCCCTGCGACCCGCGACGGCGGACCTCCCGTGAGCGCCGCGGAGCGCTCCGCCGCCGGCCGCCTCACGCGCCGCGGCACCGTCGTGCTCGGCATCGTGGTGCTCGCGCTGCTCGCCTTCGGCACGACGACGCAGACCTGGCTCACGGTGCGTCTGCCCCAGGACGCCGTCCAGACCCCCGATCTCGCCATCGCCGGCAGCGACGCGGCGACGCCGGTCACGGCGTTCGCCCTCGTGGCACTGGCCGCCGCCCTCGCCGTCTCGATCGCGGGGTCCGTGGCCCGCTGGATCATCGCCGGCATCCTCGTCCTCTCCGGGATCGGGATCGCCGCATCCAGCGCAGGCGTGGCCCTCGATCCGTCCACCGCCGCCGAACCGGCCATCGGGACGGCGATCGGTGTCAGCGGCCTCGCCGACGCCGAAGCGGCCTCCACGGCGATGCCCTGGGTCGCCGCAGGGGCCGGGGTCCTCCTGGTGCTCGCAGCCGCCTGGGTCGTGCTCGCCGGGCGGACCTGGGTGGCCAGCCGGCGGTACGACAGCGGTGCGTCCCGCACCGTCCCCGCCGAGCCGGGGCGCGTGCCGCCCGGCACGCCGGCGCCCTCGACGGGTGACGTGCCGCCCGGCGTCGTGCCCGAGGACGACGCCGCCGCCGCTCCCGAGGACGTCGCCGCTCCCGGTGCGCTCCCCGACAGCGTCCAGGGCGCCGTCGGGGACCCGGATCCAGGGCGGGGCAGCCGGCGTCCGCCGCGCGCGAGTGCCCACGCCGACGAGATCGACAGCTGGGACGAGCTCTCGCGCGGCAACGACCCGACCCGCTGACCCAGGGCGGGACCGCCCGCCGCCCCATCAATGGCAGAATGGGACATGACCCGTTCGAAGGAGATTACCCATGGCATCCGAGACCAGCGCCAGCGCCACCCGCAACACCCCGGCCACCCACGCCCAGATGGGTGACGAGACGATCGGGCACGGCAACAGCCCCGCCGCGTGGACCTGCGTGCTGATCATGCTGGTCGGTGCCGCGATCGCCTCCTTCGCCTACATCCTCGCCAGCACCGAGGGCAACCACGACTTCGGCACCCTGCTCTTCTGGGGCGGCATCGGCCTCATGTTCGTGGGCCTGATCGTCGGCTTCGTCATGCGCAAGATCGGCTACGGCGTGGGTGGATCGAAGCTCAAGAACAACGGCCACTAGATGACGGTCCTCGACGACATCATCGACGGCGTCCGCGAGGACCTCGCGGAGCGCCGGCGCGCGCGGCCCCTCGATGACGTGCGCGCGGCGGCCCTCGCGGTCCCCGCCCCGCTCGATGCGTTCGCGGCCCTCGGCGCCGGTCAGGGCGGAGCCGTGGCGGTCATCGCCGAGGTGAAGCGCAGCAGCCCGTCCAAGGGTGCCCTCGCGGACATCGCGGACCCGGCCGCCCTGGCGGGCCGGTACGAGCAGGGCGGCGCGGCCGTCATCTCCGTGCTCACCGAGCAGAGGCGCTTCGGCGGATCCCTTGCCGACCTCGACGCCGTCCGCGCGGCGGTGTCGCTGCCCGTGCTCCGCAAGGACTTCACGGTCGACGAGTACCAGATCTGGGAGGCGCGCGCCCACGGCGCCGACGTGGTGCTGCTGATCGTCGCGGCGCTCACCGACGAGGAGCTGGGCGCCTTCCTGGCGCTCACCACCGACCTCGGGATGCACGCGATCGTCGAGACGCACACGGCGGACGAGGTGCGCCGTGCCGTGGCGGCCGGAGCCTCGATCATCGGCGTCAACGTGCGCAACCTGAAAACCCTCGACATCCACCGGGAGGTCTTCGCGGAACTCGCGCACCTCATCCCATCCGGGACCGTGGTCATCGCCGAATCAGGGGTGCGGGACGCCGCCGACGTCGCCGGGTACGCGGCCGACGGAGCGCACGCCGTGCTGGTGGGAGAGGCACTGGTCCGCCACAGCGACCCCGCCGCGACCATCGACGAGTTCAGGCGCGCCGGCAGGGACGCCTGGCGGGGCGCGGGCACGGCGGCACGCGGCTGACCGGGAACCGCCCCGGCAGAGCGAGCAGTACACGGACCGGCCACCCCGGTCCGCCAGGACCCGGACGGCACCACCGGCCGGGTCAGGACCAACAGGACAGGAACGCTGAAGTCATGACCGATATGCATCAGGAGACGGGCCGCGACGGCACGGACGTCCGCGCAGGGGACGCCATCGACGCCGGAACGGCCGAAGCCTTCCTCAGCCACGACGAGAGCCTCCGCCATGCTCCCGGTCCCTACTTCGGCTCCTACGGCGGACGATGGATGCCCGAGTCGCTGATCGCCGCGCTCGACGAACTCCAGGACACCTTCGACAAGGCCAAGGCAGACCCCGAGTTCACGGCGCAGGTCGCCACGCTCAACCGGGACTACGCCGGCCGGCCGTCTCTCCTCACCGAGGCGAAGCGCTTCGCCGAACACTGCGGCGGGGTGCGCGTCTTCCTCAAGCGCGAGGACCTCAACCACACCGGCTCGCACAAGATCAACAACGTGCTCGGCCAGGCCCTGATCGCCAAGCGCATGGGCAAGACCCGCGTCATCGCCGAGACCGGCGCCGGCCAGCACGGCGTGGCGAGCGCGACGGCGGCAGCCCTTCTCGGCCTCGAATGCGTCGTCTACATGGGCGCGGAGGACACGCGCCGCCAGGCGCTCAACGTCGCCCGCATGCAGCTGCTCGGCGCGACGGTCATCCCCGTGACCAACGGCTCCCAGACGCTGAAGGACGCCATCAACGAGGCGCTGCGGGACTGGGTGGCGAACGTCGAGACCACTCACTACCTGCTCGGCACCGCGGCGGGCGCCCACCCCTTCCCGTCCATGGTCCGGTACTTCCACGAGGTGATCGGCGACGAGGCGAGGGAGCAGATCCTGGAGCAGACGGGCAAGCTCCCCGACGCCGTCTGCGCGTGCGTCGGCGGCGGATCGAACGCCATCGGCATGTTCCATGGGTTCCTCGACGACCGCGAGGTGGCCCTGTACGGCTTCGAGGCGGGCGGCGACGGCGTCGAGACCGGTCGCCACGCGGCCACCATCACCCTCGGCCGCCCCGGGGTGCTCCACGGTGCGCGCTCCTACCTGATGCAGGACGAGGACGGCCAGACGATGGAGTCCCACTCCATCTCCGCCGGCCTGGACTACCCGGGCGTCGGCCCCGAACACGCCTACCTCGCCGACATCGGGCGGGCGCACTACGAGCCCATCACCGACGCCGAGGCGATGGAGGCCTTCAAGGTCCTCAGCCAGACCGAGGGGATCATCCCCGCCATCGAGACCGCGCACGCCCTCGCCGGTGCCATGAAGGTGGGACAGCGCCTCGCGGCGGACCTCGGGCCGGGGGAGAAGGCATCGGACAGGATCGTCGTCGTCAACCTCTCGGGCCGCGGTGACAAGGACGTGGCGACCGCCGCGGAATACTTCGACCTCCTCCCGGACGACAGTGCCGAGCAGGAGATCGCCCAGGAGGGTGAACAACTGTGACCACGCATCCCGCCGCTGCCCCCTCGACCGGTCCCGCCACCGGATCCAAGGCCGCCGCCGCCATCGAGAAGGCGCGCGGCGAAGGCCGCGCCGCGCTCATCGGCTACCTGCCGGCCGGCTTCCCCGACGTCCAGACCACCATCGACGCCGGCATCGCCATGGCGCGGAACGGCGTGGATCTCATCGAGATCGGCATCCCGTACTCGGACCCGGTCATGGACGGGCACGTCATCCAGGAAGCGACCGTCGAGGCACTGGACAACGGCTTCACCGTGCCCCGGATCTTCGACGTCGTCCAGGGCATCACGAGCGCCACGGACGCCGCCGTCCTCGTCATGACCTACTGGAACCCGGTCATGCGCATGGGTGTCCGCGAGTTCGCCGAGCGTCTCGCTGCAGCCGGCGGCGCCGGCCTCATCACGCCCGACCTCATTCCCGACGAGGCCTCCGAATGGCTCGAGGCCTCCGACGAGTTCGGCCTGGACCGCGTGTTCCTCGTCGCCCCGTCCACCTCCCCGCAGCGCATGCAGGACACCGTCGACGCCAGCAGGGGGTTCGTCTACGCCGTCTCCGTGATGGGCGTGACCGGCGCGAGGACCTCGGTCGGGGCCGCCGCCCGGGCCGTCGTCGACGCCGCGCACGCCGCCGGTGCCGAGCGGGTCTGCGTGGGCCTCGGGGTCTCCTCCTCCCAGCAGGTCCGTGAGATCGGCGCGTATGCCGACGGCGTCATCGTGGGCACCGCACTCGTCGCCGCCCTGCGGGACGGCGGGGTGGACGCCGTCGCCGAGCTCACGCGCGAACTGGGCACAGGCACGGGCAAGGCGACCGCGTGATCGGCGGCAGCCTCGCCGCGTCCATCCCCAGCCCGCCCGCGGAATGGGCGAGCTTCAGCCTCGGGCCCGTCACCATCCACGCGTATGCCCTGTGCATCCTCGCGGGCATCATCCTGGCGCTCCTCCTCACACAGAAGCGGTTCGTCTCGTTCGGCGGCCATGCGGACGCCGTCTGGGACATCGCCATCTGGGCCATCCCGTTCGGCATCGTCGGCGGGCGCCTGTACCACGTGTTCTCCTCCCCGGATGCCTACTTCGGTCCGGACGGGGACCTCGCGCGCATCCCGCAGATCTGGCAGGGCGGCCTGGGCATCTGGGGTGCCATCGCCCTCGGGGCCGTCGGCGCCTGGATCGGCGCCCGGCGCGCGGGCGTCAAGCTGTCGGCGTTCGCTGACGCCGCCGCGCCCGGCGTGCTGCTCGCGCAGGCCATCGGACGCCTCGGCAACTGGTTCAACCAGGAGCTCTTCGGCGCGCCCACCACGCTGCCGTGGGGGCTCGAGATCGACGCCGACAACGTGAACTTCCCGCCCGGCGCGGACCCCGGTACGCTGTTCCACCCCACGTTCCTCTACGAACTGCTCTGGAACCTCGCCGGCGTGGCCTTCCTGCTGCTGCTCTCGCGGCGGATCACCCTGCGCGGGGGCCGCATGTTCTGGCTCTACGCGGCCTACTACACGCTCGGACGCGTCTGGATCGAGGCCCTCCGCATCGACGACGCCGAGATGATCACGCTCTTCGGCGTCACGCAGCGCCTGAACGTGTGGACCAGCATCGCCGTCTTCCTCGTGTCCGTCGCCGTCCTCGTCTACCTGTCGGTCAGGCGGGACCGCGTCAGGGAGCTGGAGGTCTACCTGCCCGGCCGCGAACCGCAGCCGGCGGACCGGAGCGCGGACGGCGCCGACAGGGACTCCGAGGAGGCCACGACGGCCGGTGGCCCGGAGGACGATCCGGAGCCCGCCGCCGGCCGAGCGCCGGCTCCGGACTCCCCGGACGCCGGGTCCGCGGAGCCGCGCGAAGACGCCCGCGGGGGCGCCTCCCGTAACGCTTCGGACACAGGCAGCCACGCCTCGGACACGGGTCAGGGCGGGAAGAACCGCCGTGGTAATCTTTCGGAAACAGACGGCTCCTGAGTAGACGATCGCGTACTCGGGGCCCCGCGGAAGCGGAGCCGCGGGAATCGGTCCCCGACAGCAGTCCCCGGGCCACCGCCCCTCAAGGACGCAACACCACACTGTTGTGGACCCCTGGTGCGACGACCGGATCACCCTCCGGGCCCGCATCGGCATCACCGGCGTCGAACGCCCTCAGCACGTGCCCGCCAACAGCGCCGGGCACCACCAGCGGAGGCGCCGGGACTCGAGACACACATGACGGCGGCCGCTCCCACAGCGGCGCCGCGGGGCCAAGGCTGTCCCCTCCCGACGCTCCATCATGGGGGAAGGATCCTTATCTATGACTGCTTTGACGCCAGGAAAGCCGACCGAGGCCGCGCCTGCGGCGACGACGCCCGGCACGGACGACGACGCCGAGGCCGTGACCTCTCCCTTCACACGGTTCGCGGCCATCCCGGAGGCCACGGGCCTCTACGACCCGGAGAACGAGAAGGACGCCTGCGGTCTCGCCGTCATCGCGACCCTGCGCGGTGAGCCCGGGCACGACATCGTCGACGCCGCCCTGACCGCCCTGCGGAACCTCGAGCACCGCGGCGCCGTCGGAGCGGACGAGGGCACGGGCGACGGCGCGGGCATCCTGACCCAGATTCCCGACGAGTTCTTCCGCGCCGTCGTCGACTTCCGCCTGCCGGCCGCCGGCTCCTACGTCGTCGGCACCGCCTTCCTCCCGACCGAGGCCAAGGAGCAGGCGACCGCCCGCGCCGGCCTCGAAGCCCTCGCCGAGGCCGAAGGCCTCGAGGTGCTCGGCTGGCGGGTCGTGCCCGTGGTCGCCGACCTCGTCGGCGCGATGGCCCGCGCGTGCATGCCGCACTTCGTCCAGCTGTTCCTCGCCCCCGCGGACGGCGACGCGTCCGACCTCGACGCCAGGGCGTTCCGCGTGCGGAAGCGCGCCCAGAACAAGTACGGCGTGTACTTCCCGTCGCTGTCCTCCAAGACCATCGTCTACAAGGGCATGCTGACCACCGCGCAGGTCGAGCCGTTCTATCCCGACCTGTCCGACGAGCGCTTCAAGACCTGCCTGGGGATCGTCCACTCGCGGTTCTCCACCAACACCTTCCCCTCGTGGCCGCTCGCCCAGCCGTTCCGCACCATCGCCCACAACGGCGAGATCAACACGGTCAAGGGCAACCGCAACTGGATGCGGGCGCGGCAGTCGCAGCTGTCCAACCCGCTGCTGGGGGATGCCCCGGAGGAGCTGTACCCCATCTGCACCCCGGGCGCCTCCGACTCAGCGACCTTCGACGAGGTCGCCGAACTCCTCACCCTCTCGGGACGCCCGATCACGCACTCGATCATGATGATGATCCCGGAGGCGTGGGAGAACCACGCCACCATGGACCCCGCGCGCCGCGCCTTCTACCAGTACCACTCGATGCTCATGGAGCCATGGGACGGGCCCGCCGCCGTGTCCTTCACGGACGGCCGCCTCGTCGGCGCCGTCCTCGACCGCAACGGCCTGCGCCCCGCCCGCTACTGGGTCACCGAGGACGGCCTGGTCATCCTCGCCTCCGAGGTGGGCGTGCTCGACGTCGAACCCTCCCGCGTGGTCCGCAAGGGCCGTGTGTCGCCGGGGAAGATGTTCCTCGTCGACACCGAGGCGGGCCGGCTCATCGAGGACCAGGAGATCAAGGCGGAGGTCGCCGCCGCGAACCCGTGGGGCGAGTGGGTCAAGGAGAACCTGATCCAGCTCGAGGACCTGCCCGAGCGCGAGCACGTCGTCCACACCAAGGCCTCCATCAACCGGCGCCAGCGCACCTTCGGCTACACGCAGGAGGAACTGCGCATCCTGCTCGGCCCCATGGCGAAGACCGGGGCGGAGCCCCTCGGCGCCATGGGCTCCGACACGCCCATCGCGGTCCTGTCCAAGCGCCCGCGCCTGCTCTTCGACTACTTCGTGCAGTCCTTCGCGCAGGTCACGAACCCGCCGCTCGACTCCATCCGCGAGGAGCTCGTCACGTCCATGGGCGTCACGATCGGCCCCGACGGCAACCTGCTGTCCACCGGCCGGGTCCGTTCCAAGCAGATCGCCCTGAAGTTCCCCGTCATCACCAATGACGAGCTGGCGAAGATCGCCAACCTGGAGACCGACGACGGCGACCGCCTGACGGTCCGCGTCCGCGGCCTGTACCGGCACGACGGCGGCGAGGCCGCCCTGCGCGCCCGCCTCGCGGAGATCTGCGAGCAGGTCTCCAGCGCCCTCAACCGCGGCGTCGAATACGTGGTGCTCTCCGACCGCGACTCGAACGCGCAGTGGGCCCCCATCCCGTCCCTGCTCCTGACCAGCGCCGTCCACCACCACCTCCTCCGCAGCGCCACCCGCACCAAGACGTCCCTCGTGGTCGAGGCCGGCGACGTCCGCGAGGTGCACCACGTCGCCGTGCTCATCGGGTACGGCGCGTCCGCCGTGAACCCGTACCTGGCGATGGAGAGCTGCGAGGACCTGGTCCGCAACGGCGACATCACCGGCGTCACCGCGGAGACCGCCGTCGCGAACCTCATCAAGGGCCTCGGCAAGGGCGTCCTGAAGATCATGTCGAAGATGGGCATCTCCACCGTCAGCTCCTACTGCGGCGCCCAGACCTTCGAGGCCCTCGGACTCTCCCAGGAGCTCGTGGACGAGTACTTCCACGGCACGCAGACGCAGCTCGGCGGCATCGGCCTCGACGTGGTGGCGGCCGAGACCGCGGCCCGGCACGACACCGCCTACCCCGAGGACGGCTTCGAGGATCCGCACCGCGGCCTCGACAACGGCGGCGAGTACCAGTGGCGCCGCGAGGGGCCGCCGCACCTGTTCAATCCGGAGACCGTCTTCCGCCTCCAGCACGCCACCCGCGAACGCCGCTACGACATCTTCAAGGCCTACACCCGCGGCGTGGACGACCAGTCCCGGGACCTCATGACGCTGCGCGGGCTGCTGCGGCTGCGCGGCGACGCCCGCGCACCCATCGGCATCGACGAGGTGGAGCCCGTCTCGGCCATCGTCAAGCGGTTCTCCACCGGCGCCATGAGCTACGGCTCCATCTCGCAGGAGGCGCACGAGACGCTCGCGATCGCCATGAACCGCCTCGGCGCCAAGTCCAACACCGGCGAGGGTGGCGAGGACGTCGAACGGCTCATGGACCCGGAGCGCCGCTCCGCCATCAAGCAGGTCGCTTCCGGCCGCTTCGGCGTCACGAGCCTCTACCTCACCAACGCGGACGACATCCAGATCAAGATGGCGCAGGGAGCCAAGCCCGGCGAGGGCGGCCAGCTCATGAGCCAGAAGGTCTACCCGTGGATCGCCCGCACCCGGCACTCCACGCCGGGCGTCGCCCTCATCTCCCCGCCGCCCCACCATGACATCTACTCCATCGAGGACCTCGCCCAGCTCATCTACGACCTCAAGCGGTCCAACCCGAGCGCCCGCGTCCACGTGAAGCTGGTCTCCGAGGTCGGTATCGGCACGGTCGCGGCCGGCGTCACGAAGGCGAAGGCCGACGTCGTCCTGGTGTCCGGGCACGACGGCGGCACCGGCGCCAGCCCGCTCAACTCCCTCAAGCACGCCGGCGTCCCCTGGGAGCTCGGCCTCGCCGAGACGCAGCAGACGCTGATGCTCAACGGCCTCCGCGAGCGCGTGGTGGTGCAGGTGGACGGACAGCTCAAGACCGGGCGCGACGTCGTCATCGCGGCGCTGCTGGGCGGCGAGGAGTTCGGGTTCGCGACGGCGCCCCTCGTGGTCTCCGGCTGCATCATGATGCGCGTGTGCCACCTGGACACGTGCCCCGTGGGGGTCGCGACGCAGAACCCCGAGCTCCGCAGCCGCTTCACGGGCAAGCCGGAGTTCGTGGTCAACTTCTTCGAGTTCATCGCCGAGGAGGTCCGCGAGCTCCTCGCCGAGCTCGGCTTCCGGACCCTCGAGGAGGCCATAGGCCACAGCGAGCTGCTCGACGCCCGGGAGGCGATCGAGCACTGGAAGGCCGACGGCCTCGACCTCGAGCCGATCCTCCGCGGCAACGAGTTCGGATCCGCCGAACCGATGCGGAACATGGTGAAGCAGAACCACGAGCTGGACCAGCACTTCGACAACAAGCTCATCGAGATGAGCGCCGACGCGCTGCAGCACCGGGCGCCCGTGCGCATCTCGGTGGACGTCGTCAACACGGACCGTTCGGTGGGCACGATGCTCGGCCACGAGGTGACCCGCACCTTCGGTCTGGACACCCTGCCCACCAACACCATCGACGTGACCCTCACCGGCCAGGCGGGGCAGTCGCTCGGCGCCTTCCTGCCGGCCGGGATCACCCTGCGGCTCCTCGGCGACTCCAACGACTACGTGGGTAAGGGGCTCTCCGGCGGACGCATCATCGTGCGCCCGGACCGCGCCAACGTCTTCCGCGCGGACCACAACGTGATCGCCGGCAACGTGATCGGCTACGGGGCCACCAGCGGCGAGATGTTCCTGCGCGGGCAGGTGGGGGAGCGCTTCCTCGTCCGGAACTCCGGGGCCACCGCCGTCGCGGAGGGCATCGGCGACCACGGCTGCGAGTACATGACCGGAGGGCAGGCGCTGATCCTGGGCCGCACCGGCCGGAACTTCGGCGCGGGCATGTCCGGCGGGACGGCCTTCGTGCTGGACCTCGACCGTGCCCGGGTCAACCGGCAGAGCCTCGAGAACGGCGAACTGCTGCTCGTCGGACTCGACGCCGAGGACATCGAGATCGTCCGGCAGCTGCTGATCCGGCACGTCGAGGAGACCGAGTCGAACCTCGCCGCGAGCCTCCTGGACTCCTTCGAGGACACCATTGCACGATTCACCAAGGTCCTGCCGCGCGACTACGCCGCGGTCCTGGACGCCCGCGCCACCGCCGTCGAGCAGGGCCTCGACCCCGACGGCGAAGAAGCGTGGACCAAGATCCTGGAGGTAACCGGTGGCTGACCCACGCGGATTCATGAAGGTGCGCGAGCGCCAGACCCAGCCGCGCAGGCCTGTCCCGGTCCGCATCATGGACTGGAAGGAAGTGTACGAGGCGCAGGAGAAGGGTGTCCTGAAGGCGCAGGCGAGCCGCTGCATGGACTGCGGCATCCCGTTCTGCCACCAGGGCTGCCCGCTCGGCAACCTGATCCCCGAATGGAACGACCTCACGTTCCGCGGGAAGGACCGTGAGGCGATCGAGCGCCTGCACGCCACGAACAACTTCCCCGAGTTCACGGGCAGGCTCTGTCCCGCGCCCTGCGAGTCGTCCTGCGTCCTGGGCATCAACCAGGACCCGGTCACCATCAAGCAGGTCGAGGTGTCCATCGCCGACCAGGCGTTCGAGGAGGGCTGGGTGGAACCGCACCCGCCGGAACGCCTCACGGGCCGCACGATCGCCGTCGTCGGCTCCGGACCCGCCGGCCTCGCCGCCGCGCAGCAGCTCACCCGTGCCGGGCACACCGTCGCGGTGTACGAGCGCGACGACCGCGTGGGCGGCCTGCTGCGCTACGGGATCCCCGACTTCAAGATGGAGAAGATCCACCTCGAGCGGCGCCTGGACCAGATGAAGGCCGAGGGGACCCGCTTCCGCACCGGCGTCGACGTGGGCAAGGACATCAGCTGGGGCCAGCTCAAGCGGCGGTACGACGCCGTGATCGTCGCCACGGGCGCGACCGTGCCGCGTGACCTGCCCATCCCGGGGCGGGAGCTCGACGGCGTGCACTTCGCCATGGACTACCTCGTGCAGGCCAACCGCGTGGTCGCCGGCGAGCAGATCGAGGACCAGATCCACGCCGAGGGCAAGCACGTGGTCATCCTCGGCGGCGGCGACACGGGGGCCGACTGCCTCGGCACCGCGCACCGCCAGAAGGCCGCGTCCGTCACGACGCTCGCCATCGGCCAGCAGCCGTCCGCCGAACGGCGCCCGGACCAGCCGTGGCCCACGTTCCCCACCCTCTTCGACATCGCCAGCGCCCACGAGGAGGGCGGTGAGCGCCGCTACCTCGCGTCCACCGTCGAGTTCGTCGGCGAGAACGGCGTGCTGCGCGCCATCAAGGTCGCGGAGACCGAGTTCGTGGACGGCCGCCGCGTCCCGAAGGCCGGGTCGGAGCACGAGATCCCCGCGGACCTCGTGTTCCTCTCGCTCGGCTTCACGGGTGCCGAGCCGGCCGGCATCACCGAGCAGGTCGAGGCGGAGTTCGACGAGCGCGGGAACGTGGCGCGCGACGGCTACTACATGACCAACACCCCGGGCGTCTTCTCGGCGGGAGACGCCGGCCGCGGCCAGTCGCTCATCGTCTGGGCCATCGCCGAGGGCCGCGCCTGCGCCGCCGCGGTGGACCAGTGGCTCATGGGCTCCACCCGCCTGCCCGCGCCCGTCGCGCCGACCGACCGCTCTATCGCCGTCCTCTGACCGGCGCCCCCACTTTCCCTCCGATCATCACGACTAGGCTAGGTTCCATGAGACGCGCAAAAATCGTTGCAACATTCGGCCCCGCAATCGCCAGCTATGAGAACACGCTCGCCGTGCTCGAGGCGGGCGTCGACGTCGCCCGGATGAACATGAGCCACGGCGACTACGCCGTGCACCTCAGCACCTACGAGAACGTCCGCCGCGCCTCGGCGGAGCTCGGCAGGCCCGTCGGCATCTTCGCCGACCTGCAGGGCCCGAAGATCCGCCTCGGCCGCTTCGTCGACGGACCCCACGCGCTGGCCCGCGGCGACGTCTTCACCATCACCGTCGAGGACATCGAGGGCACCCAGGAGATCTGCTCCACGACGTTTAAGGGCCTGCCCCACGATGTCAACGTCGACGACCTGCTGCTCATCGACGACGGCAAGGTCACCCTGCGCGCCACCGCGGTCGACGACGTCAAGGTCACCACGGAGGTCGTCGTCGGCGGCATGGTCTCGAACAACAAGGGCATCAACCTGCCCGGCGTGGCCGTCAACGTGCCCGCCCTCAGCGAGAAGGACGAGGACGATCTCCGCTGGGCCATCCAGACCGGCGTCGACATGGTCGCGCTGTCCTTCGTGCGCGACGCCGGCGACGTCCGGCGCGTCCACGAGATCATGGACGAGGAGGGCCGCCGCGTCCCCGTCATCGCGAAGATCGAGAAGCCCCAGGCCGTGGACGCCCTCGAGGAGATCATCGACGCGTTCGACGCCATCATGGTGGCCCGCGGAGACCTCGGCGTCGAGCTGCCCCTGCAGGACGTCCCGATCGTGCAGAAGCGCGCCGTCGAGCTCGCCCGTCGCTGGGCCAAGCCCGTCATCGTCGCCACGCAGGTCCTGGAATCCATGATCGACAACCCGCGTCCCACGCGCGCGGAGGCCTCCGACTGCGCCAACGCCGTCCTCGACGGCGCGGACGCCGTCATGCTCTCGGGCGAGACGAGCGTGGGCAAGTACCCCATCGAGACGGTCCGCACGATGGCCGACATCATCGAGTCCACGGAGCGCCACGGCCTCGAGCGGGTCCCGCCGCTCGGCAGCAAGCCGAAGACCCGCGGCGGGGCGATCACCCGCGCCGCCGTCGAGATCGCCGACCAGCTCGACGCCCGGTACATCTGCACGTTCACCCAGTCCGGGGACTCGGCGCGCCGCCTCTCCCGCCTGCGCCCGAAAAAGCCGGTCTTCGCCTTCACCCCGGTGCAGTCGACCCTGAACGCCATGTCCCTCATCTGGGGGGTCGAGCCGCGGCTCGTCGAGTTCGTGGAGCACACGGACCAGATGACGGCCCAGGTGGACCGGGTGCTCTTCGAGCAGGGCCTCGTCGAGGTGGACGACCTCGTGGTCATCGCGGCCGGGTCCCCTCCCGGACAGGCCGGATCCACCAACTCCCTCAAGGTGCACCGCGTCGGCGACATCACGGACGCCGGGCAGATGCCGGACGACCACACGTCCTACATCAAGGAAGGCGTCGGCCCCTGGCCCGTCAAGAAGAAGTAGCCTGACCCGCAGGGCAGACGACAGGACCCCCTCCCGATCCGGGAGGGGGTCCTGTCGTCTGCGGGCCTCGGTGCGGTCAGTTGACCTGGTTGATGATCGTCTCCGCGACCTCGCGCATGCTCAGGCGGCGGTCCATCGACGTCTTCTGGATCCAGCGGAAGGCCTCAGGCTCCGTCAGGCCCATCTTCGTGGTCAGGAGGCTCTTGGCCCGCTCCACGAGCTTTCGGGTGGCGAACTGCTCCTGCAGATCGGTCACCTCCGCCTCGAGCGCCTTGATCTCCTCGTGGCGCGACATCGCGATCTCGATGGCCGGGATGAGGTCCGCGGGGGTGAACGGCTTGACCACGTAGGCCATGGCGCCGGCGTCGCGCGCCCGCTCGATGAGCTCCTTCTGGCTGAACGCGGTGAGCAGGACCACGGGCGCGATGCGCGCCTTGACGATCTGCTCCGCGGCGGTGATGCCGTCCATGACCGGCATCTTCACGTCCATGAGCACCAGGTCCGGCTTGTGCTCCTGGGCGAGTTCGACGGCCTTCTCGCCGTTGTCGGCCTCGGCCACGACCTCGTAGCCCTCGCCGCGCAGGATCTCGATGATGTCGAGCCGGATGAGCGTCTCGTCCTCGGCCACGATGACCCGGCGTGCGGGCCCGGCGGGCGTGGATTCGGTGGGTTCAGACACTGTTGCTCCTTGATGATGGCGGCGTGCGAGAGGCCCGGCGGGGGCGTACTTCCGGTCCTGGAACCAGCCTATCGGCATGTAGAGTGGATTCGCGCACCGGCGGTCGAGGAAGGTACCCCTCTCCGGCGGCCGCGGCAGGTACGGCCCGAATGGCGGAATTGGCAGACGCGCTGCACTCAAAATGCAGTATCGAGAGGTGTGTGGGTTCGAGTCCCACTTCGGGCACCCGTTCCCCGAGTCCCGGGCTAGCCGTCGTGCCCGGCCCCCGGCTCCCCGTGGGCGCCGTGCACCGGCGCCTCGAGCGACCGGAAGACGTGGTTGCAGTAGACCTCGAAGCCGAGCATGGCCTCGACGTAGTGTCGGGCGTCGCCGGTCGAGCGGCCCCGCGCCGCGCCGAGGGTGCCGACCAGCGCGAGGCGCCGGTCGAGCTGCTCGGACAACGCCGCGACCAGGAACTCCTTCACCTCGTCCGCCGACCCGGTCTCGATCGCGCGTTCGGCGAGGGGGATGGCCGGCCCGACGGGAAGCCCCGCGGGTTTCAGGCCCGTGTACGGGGCTCCCTCACCCGTTCGGTGCAGGCGGACGACGGTCTCGAAGAACAGGCGATCGGCGACCTCGCGGGCTTCCTGGGACAGGCCCCGCACGGGCAGCACGGCGTCGAACGCCGCACCGACCTCCGCCTCGGCCGCGGACGGGACGAAGGGGAGGACGAGGCCGACGTCAGCGGCGTCGAGCGCACGGCGCGCCGCGGCGACGACGGGCCCGTCCAATGAGTCGCAGTGCGGAGGCATGGTTTCTCCCGTCCCTGGTCGGCCCTTCGGCCCGGTGTATCGGGAAGCGACCACCCGACGGACGCCACTCTCGTGCCGATCCGCCGGACCGGCACAGGGTCCAAAGGCCCTCGACGCGGCCCGCGGACGTCAGCCTGCTGGCTAGTCGTAACACCGGGCCCTTCCGAAGCAGGCTGCTGGTCCCGCCGGCGCGCGGCGGGCGACGATACTGCGATGAAGAAGCAGTCCCGATGAGCGCCACCCGCTGCACGTGCGTCTGGAGCGCACGCCCCCTGATCCGGCTCGTCGGGGATCCCACGTGCCCCGCCTTCACGCTGCACGTCCTGACGGACACCGACGGCCACGCCCGGGACCGCACCGCCGATCCGTGACCCGGCCCGGCGCCTGAGCCTGCCGGCCCGTGCCCGATAGGGGCGGAGTACATTGAGGCCATGGCCAGCGAAGCGATGATCCTCGACGTCGACGGACCGGACGGCGTGCGGGCCGTCCGGGTCTCCAGCCCCTCCCGTGTCCTCTGGCCCCAGGCCGGGCTCACCAAGCTCGACCTCGCGCGGTACCTGGTGGACGTCGCGCCCGCGTTCCTGAATGCCAACGGTGGTCGCCCCATGTCGCTGCAGCGTTTCGGGGGAGATGTGGACGGCGACTTCTTCTTCAGCAAGAACCCGCCCAAGGGTGCGCCCGACTACGTGCGCAGCGTCGTCGTCACCTATCCCAGCGGCCGCTCGCACCCGCAGCTCGTCCTCGACGAGCCGGCGTCCGCCGTCTGGGCGGCCCAGATGAACACCGTCGTCTTCCACCCGTGGGCCTCGCGGGCCGAGGCACCGGACCTGCCCGACGAGCTGCGCATCGACCTCGACCCGCAGCCCGGCACCACCTTCGCCGACGTCGTCGCCGCCGCGCACGCCCTGCGCGCCGTCCTGGACGAGGCGGGCCTCGACTGCTTCGTGAAGACGTCGGGCAACCGCGGCCTGCACGTGTTCGCGCCGATCGAGCCGGTCCACGAGTTCCTGGAGGTCCGCCACGCCGTCATCGCCGCCGGTCGCGAGCTCGAGCGCCGCATGCCGGAGCGGGTGACCACGGCCTGGTGGAAGGAGGAACGCGGGGCGCGCATCTTCGTGGACTACAACCAGGCGAACCGCGACCGCACCATGGCGGGCGCCTACAGCCCGCGCGCACTGCCCCACGCCCCGGTGTCCTGCCCGGTGACCTGGGACGAACTCGACGGCGTGGACCCGGCGTCCTTCACGGTCGCCACGGTGCCGGAGCGGCTCCGGACGGTCGGCGACCCCTGGGAGGGCCTGCACAACGAGCCGGGCACCATCGACGCGCTCCGTGGCTGGTGGGAGCGCGACGTCGAGAACGGCCTCGGCGAGCTCCCGTTCCCGCCCGACTTCCCCAAGATGCCCGGCGAGCCCATGCGCGTGCAACCGAGCCGGGCGCGCGCCCGCGACTGACGTCCCGTGACCGGTCGCCCCGCGTTCACCGACACGTGTGACGGGTCGGGCACAGGGCCTCTGCAGAGTAAACTCGGGGCATGGCCACCACAGATACGCCCCGCACCGCCGTGGTCATCGAGGACGACGACGACGTCCGTGATCTGCTGCACACCGTCCTGACGGGCGCGGGCTTCCGCGTCCACACGGCACCGGCGGGACTCGCCGGCGTGGAGATGGTCCGCCGGCTCCGGCCCGACGTCGTCACCCTCGACGTCGGACTGCCGGACATCGACGGGTTCGAGGTGGCTGCCCGGATCCGGCGCTTCTCCGCCACGTTCATCGTGATGCTGACCGCGCGCGCCGACCCGTCCGACGAGAGGCGCGGCTACGAGGCAGGCGCCGACCGCTACCTGCGCAAGCCCTTCCGTCCGGCCGAGCTGCGCCGCCACATCCAGGAGGGGCTCGCCGCGCAGACCGCCTGAACGCGTCCAGGCGCCGCCGGCTCCTGCGCCCTCCGCCTGCTGCGCCATCCGCCGGACGGCGCGGGGCCGCTGCACTCAGCCGCGGTCGTCGCGGATCATGTTCGTGATGCGGGCCGTGGAGAGCCTCCGCCCCTGCTCGTCGGTCATGACCACCTCGTGCGTCGTCAGGGTCCTCCCGAGGTGGATCGCCGTGGCGGTGCCCGTGACGAGTCCGGAGGCCGTGCTGCGATGGTGTGTCGCCCCGACCTCGATGCCGACGGCGTGCCGGCCCGGCCCCGCATGGAGGCCGGCCGCGAACGAGCCGAGGGTCTCCGCGAGCACGACGTGGGCGCCGCCGTGCAGGATGCCGGCCACCTGCTGGTTGCCCTCCACGGGCATGGTCGCGACCATGCGCTCGGCGCTCATCTCGGAGAACACGATGCCCATCTTCACGGTGAGGGCGCCCACCCCGTGACGGGCCAGCCAGCCGTGCATCTCCGCGGGGATGCCGGCGGCGACCAGTTCTGCCAGACGCTCGTCGGACGAGTGCTGGACGGCGTCGGGCCGGGTGCGGTTGTCTGTCATGGGAACTAGGCTGGCACCTGTGAGTGAAACGACCAAACCTGCTGCCACCCTGACCATCGCCCCTCCCGTCGACGGCGCCGCGGAGGCCCCCACGGCAGCACCCGCGGAGGCCGGCGCCCAGGACGCCGGGCGTCGCAGCGACGGCTCACGCAACCGGCTGCTCGTCATCGACGGCCACTCCATGGCGTTCCGCGCCTTCTACGCGCTGCCGCCGGAGAACTTCTCCACCGACACCGGCCAGCACACCAACGCGGTGTACGGCTTCACGGCGATGCTCATCAACCTCATCAAGGACCAGCAGCCCAGCCACGTCGCGGTGGCCTTCGACCTCGACACCCCCACCTTCCGCTCGGAGGAGTACACCGAGTACAAGGGGGGCCGGTCCAAGACGCCCGAGGAGTTCCACGGGCAGGTGGACCTGATCATCAAGGTCATGGAGGCCATGCGCATCCCCACCATCTCCATGGACGGCTACGAGGCGGACGACATCCTCGCCACCCTGGCCACGCAGGCGGCCTCCGCCGACTGGGACGTCCAGGTGGTCAGCGGTGACCGCGACGCCTTCCAGCTCGTCAACGACCGCGTCACCGTGCTGTACCCGAAGCAGGGCGTCACCAACATCCCGCAGATGGACGCGCAGGCCATCGAGGAGAAGTACTTCGTCCCGCCGCACCAGTACTCGGACCTCGCCGCGCTGGTGGGGGAGAGCGCCGACAACCTGCCCGGCGTGCCGGGCGTGGGGCCGAAGACGGCCGCCAAGTGGATCAAGCTGTACGGCGGACTCGAGGGCATCCTCGAGAACCTGGACAAGATCGGCGGTAAGGTCGGGGACTCGCTGCGCGCCAACATCGAGGACGTGAAGAGGAACCGGCGCCTGAACCGCCTCCTCACGGACCTCGAGCTGCCCGTGGACCTCACCGCCATGGTCTCCCAGCACCCGGACCGCTCCGCCGTCGAGGACCTCTTCGACTCGCTGCAGTTCAACACGCTCCGCAAGCGCCTGTTCGACCTCTTCGGCGAGGAGGAGACCGAGGACGAGGCGGACGAGCAGCACGCCCCCGCCCACGAGGTGCTCCAGGACGCCGCCGGCCTGACGCACTGGTTCAACGCGACCAACCAGGCGCAGGCATCGGTCGCGCTGGCGACGGAGACGACGGCGGGCACCACCGACGTCGTCGGGATCGCCGTCGTCACGAGCCTCGCCGCCGCGTTCATCCCCCTCGAGCCGCTTGACGCCGACGCCGAGGGCGTCCTCGGAGCCTGGCTGGCGGACCGGGACGCGCCGAAGATCGTCCACGACTTCAAGACCGTGTTCAAGCTGCTCTCCGCCCGCGGCTTCCAGCTCGCCGGGGAGATCGACGACACCGCGATCTCCGGGTACCTGATCCAGCCGGACCGCCGCAGCTACGACCTCGCGGACCTCGCCCAGTACCACCTGCGCCTGTCCATCACGGCGTCGGCCACCGACTCCTCGGGCCAGCAGGCCCTCGACCTCGGTGCCGACGACGTCGCCGCCCCCGCCGTGGTGGCCGCCTTCGCCGCCCTGCAGCTGAGCGAGCACTTCGCCGGGCAGCTCGTCGAACGCGGGGCCAACCAGCTCCTCGGCGGGCTGGAACTGCCCCTCGCCGAAGTGCTGGCCCGCATGGAACTCACGGGCGTCGCCGTGTCCGTCGAGGGCCTCGACCGGCTGTACGACGACTTCTCGAAGACCATCGGCGCCGCGGGAGCGGAGGCCTACCGGATCATCGGCAAGGAGATCAACCTGGGCTCGCCCAAGCAGCTGCAGGCCGTCCTGTTCGACGAGCTCGGGCTGCCGAAGACCAAGAAGATCAAGACCGGGTTCTCCACGGACGCCGACGCCCTGACGGACCTCATCACGAAGACGGGCCACCCGTTCCTCGAGCAGCTCCTCGCGTACCGCGACGCCATGAAGCTGCGCCAGACGGTGGAGGGCCTGCGGAAGGCGGTGGGGGACGACGGCCGCATCCACACCACCTACCTGCAGACCATCGCTGCGACGGGCAGGCTGTCCTCGACGAACCCCAACCTGCAGAACATCCCGGTGCGCTCGGACGAGGGCCGCCGCATCCGGGAGGTGTTCGTCGTCGGGCACGGCCGCGACGGCGAGAAGTACGAGAGCCTCATGACGGCCGACTACTCCCAGATCGAGATGCGGATCATGGCGCACCTCTCCGGCGACGAAGGGCTCATCTCGGCCTTCCAGGAGGGCGAGGACCTGCACCGTTTCGTCGGGTCGCACATCTTCGGGGTGGCCCCCGAGGAGGTCACGAGTGCCATGCGCTCGAAGGTCAAGGCCATGTCCTACGGGCTCGTGTACGGGCTGAGCTCGTTCGGGCTCTCGAAGCAGCTGAACATCTCCGTGGACGAGGCGCGCACGCTCATGCGCGACTACTTCGAGCGTTTCGGTGCCGTGCGCGACTACCTGCGGGGGATCGTCGAGCAGGCGCGCAAGGACGGCTTCACCTCAACGATCGAGGGGCGGCGCCGCTACCTGCCGGACCTCTCGAGCGACAACCGCCAGTTGCGGGAGATGGCCGAACGCGCCGCGCTCAACGCGCCCATCCAGGGCTCCGCCGCGGACATCATCAAGAAGGCCATGCTCGGCGTGGACGACGCCCTGACGAAGCGCGGGCTGGCGTCCCGCATGCTGCTGCAGGTGCACGACGAACTCGTGCTGGAGATCGCCGAGGGGGAACGCGAGGAGGTCGAGGCGCTGGTCCGCGCGGAGATGGGCGGCGCGGCGGACCTCTCCGTCCCGCTCGACGTGTCGGTGGGGACCGGGGCGAGCTGGCACGACGCCGCCCACTGATCCCACGGGACGCGACGGCCGTCCGCGCGGCGCGTCCCGCGTCGTGCTGGTGCGGGCCGGGCACGGCCGTCTAGGCTGGTGGACTGTGAGCCAGTACACAGCCCCCGCCCAGACCGCCCACGCGCCGGACCTGAGGACCGAGATCTTCACTCCCGGCGCCGACGAGGACGCCTCCACCGACGGCCGCTTCGCGAAGTGGCTCAACGGCGAAAGCATCGGCTTCCACGAGGGAACGCTCGACCCGGAGGACATCCCGCAGTACCTCGAGGCCTACCGGGCGGACCAGCGCGTGCTCTGGGGAGTCCACGACGGCGCCCAGCCCGCCGAGGCGCTCGGCGCCGGCCATCCCGTCGCCACCTACGGCACCATGGTGCACCCGCTGAATGTCGGGGATACGCAGATCGACGCACACCAGATCACCGCCGTCACGGTGCGCCCGAGCCACCGGCGCAACGGCATCCTCCGGTCCATGATGATGCGCGACCTCCGCGAGGCGAAGGAGCGCGGGCTCCCGCTGGCCATCCTGACCGCATCCGAGGCCACCATCTACGGGCGCTTCGGCTTCGGCTGCGCGACCTTCACGCAGAGCATCGAGGTCGACGTGCGTGAGCGGTTCGAGGTGACGGCGCCGCGGACCGGCACGACGGCGCTCGTCGCCCGGGAGCACGCCGTCGCCCTCGCCGAGAAGATCTTCGGGCGGTTCCAGGCCGCGACCTTCGGGTCCGTCGGCCGGCAGTACGCCGTCGCCCGGCGCGTCTCCGGCGCCTGGGGCCGCGAGCGGCCGGTCGAGGACCGCGCCGTCCGCCTGGCGGTCCACTACGACGCCGCCGGCGAGCCCGCGGGGTACGTGAGCTACCGGTTCGCGGGCTGGGAGACCACGCCCTACACCATGAAGGTGGTGGACCTCGTCGCCGCGACCCCGTCCGCGTACCTCGAGCTGTGGCGGTACCTGGGATCGCTCGACCTCGTGGAACGGATCACCTGGGACGCAGCGCGGCGCGACGATGCGCTGCCCTGGGCTCTGCGGGACCGTCGCTGCTACCAGGTCAAGGGCACCGACGACGTCCTGTGGGTGCGGCTGCTCGACGTACCGGAGGCCCTCGGGAAGCGGTCCTACCGGGGCGGCGGGAGCGTCGTCCTGGAGGTGCTGGACGAGCACGGCATCATCGACGGCACCTACGCGCTGACCGTCGTCGACGGCGTCGGGAAGGTCGAGCAGGCCGGATCGGCCGGCCCGGACGCCACCGTCACCGCCAACGCGCTGGGGTCCCTGTACCTCGGCGGGGTGCAGGCCTCCACCCTGGCTGCGGCCGGGGGACTGACCGCACACACGGACGGCGCCGTCGCGGTGCTCGATACCCTGTTCGGGCGCGCGCAGGAGCCCTACTGCATCACCTTTTTCTAGGGCTCCCGGCACCCCCGCGCGGCTTTGACGGTGTTGGTGCCCGGGGCTAGACTGAACAGGCGCGTAGTGCGCTCTGGTGTTCCCCGGCCATCCGCCATGGGCTCACAGGGGTGCAGTGCCACACGTGAATCTCACCGAGGTTCTTTCCATTTCGTCCACATCCGGACACCGGAACCCGCCCCGGCACCACCGGTCCAGCGGGATTCAGCGTGACCGGAGCAATTAATCTTCCACAACGGAGTCCCAACTACATGACCATCACCACCACCGAGAAGCAAGGTGCCCCCGTCGTCGCCATCAACGACATCGGCACCGCTGAGGACTTCCTCGCAGCGATCGACGCCACCATCAAGTACTTCAACGACGGAGATCTCGTCGAGGGTACGGTCGTCAAGGTCGACCGCGACGAGGTCCTGCTCGACATCGGTTACAAGACCGAGGGTGTCATTCCTTCCCGCGAGCTTTCCATCAAGCACGACGTCGATCCCGGGGACGTCGTCTCCGTGGGCGATCAGGTCGAGGCTCTGGTGCTCACCAAGGAGGACAAGGAAGGCCGCCTGATCCTCTCCAAGAAGCGTGCGCAGTACGAGCGCGCCTGGGGCGACATCGAGAAGGTCAAGGAAGAGGACGGCGTCGTCACCGGCACCGTCATCGAGGTCGTCAAGGGTGGCCTCATCCTGGACATCGGCCTGCGCGGCTTCCTGCCCGCCTCCCTCGTCGAGATGCGTCGCGTCCGCGACCTGGCTCCGTACATCGGCCAGCAGATCGAAGCGAAGATCATCGAGCTCGACAAGAACCGCAACAACGTCGTGCTGTCGCGTCGTGCGTGGCTCGAGCAGACCCAGTCCGAGGTGCGTTCCACGTTCCTCAACAAGCTCGAGAAGGGCCAGGTCCGTCCGGGCGTCGTCTCCTCGATCGTCAACTTCGGTGCGTTCGTGGACCTCGGCGGCGTCGATGGTCTCGTGCACGTCTCCGAGCTGTCCTGGAAGCACATCGACCACCCGTCCGAGGTCGTCGAGGTCGGACAGGAAGTCACCGTGGAGGTCCTCGAGGTCGATCTCGATCGCGAGCGCGTCTCCCTGTCGCTGAAGGCCACGCAGGAAGATCCCTGGCAGACCTTCGCCCGCACGCACGCCCTGGGCCAGGTCGTTCCCGGCAAGGTCACGAAGCTCGTTCCCTTCGGCGCGTTCGTCCGCGTCGAGGACGGCATCGAGGGCCTCGTGCACATCTCGGAGCTCGCTGTCCGCCACGTCGAGCTGGCCGAGCAGGTCGTCTCCGTGGGTGACGAGCTCTTCGTCAAGGTCATCGACATCGACCTGGAACGCCGCCGCATCTCCCTCAGCCTCAAGCAGGCCAACGAGGGCGTCGACGCCGACAGCACCGAGTTCGATCCCGCGCTCTACGGCATGGCCGCCGAGTACGACGACGAGGGCAACTACAAGTACCCCGAGGGCTTCGACCCCGAGTCGAACGAATGGCTCGAGGGCTACGAGAACCAGCGCGCTGCCTGGGAGGCCCAGTACGCCGAGGCACAGTCCCGCTGGGAGTCGCACAAGAAGCAGGTCGTCCAGCACGCGTCCGACGACGCCGCTGCCGCGAACGAGCCCGCCGAGTCCAGCTCGACGAGCTACTCGTCCGAGCCTGTCGTCGCCGACGCCGGGTCCGGCTCGGGAACGCTGGCTTCCGACGAGGCGCTTGCCGCTCTCCGCGAGAAGCTGACCGGGGCGTAAGCTCCCGCGTCATAGCTGTACACGAGAAGGCCCCCGTCCTCCGGACGGGGGCCTTCTCCGTTCCCGGTCCCGCCTCCGTGGTCGAGTGCGCACGTGTGGCGGGTCCTGGGTGCTACGACCCACCGGAAGTGCACGCTCGCGCGGCGGCGTCGCGGGGGAGGACCCCGCCCGTCCTGGTGTTCTGCGTTATCGGCGCGTCGACGCGGTGACGGTGAAGCGCGGGGAGCGGTCGAGCTGCCGTGTGCTGCCGATGGTCCGCTCGAGGACGGGCCGGTAGCGGAGGTGGCTGTTCCAGACCGTGACGAGTTCGCCACCGGGCGCCAGGACGCGCGCACAGGCGTCGAAGAGCCGATGCGCGACGCCGGCGTGCACCGTGCTGCCGAGGTGGAAGGGCGGGTTGAGGACGATCAGGTGCACCGAGGCGTCCGGCAGCCCGGAGAGCGCGTCGTCCCTGCTCACCGTGATGCGGTCGGCCACCCCGTTGGCTGCCGCCGTCGCCGCGGCCGATGCGGTCGCCGAGGCGGACTGGTCCGTGGCGAGGACCCGGATCTCCGGATGGGTCAGCGCCATGAAGGCCGCGATGGCCCCGTTCCCGCACCCCAGGTCGACGACGTCGGCACGGGACGCGCCGGTCGGAGGCGCCGGGATGCGGCGCAGGTGGGGGAGCAGCAGGCGGGTGCCGGGATCCAGCGCCGGCCCGCCGAACGTCGCCCCGTAGGCGAGGAGCTCGAGCGGACGGGGCAGCCCGACGTCGTGCGCTGCACGGCGGGGGTAGGAGGATTCCCCGACCGGCAAGGGATTCGACGCCGTGAGGACCCGCGCCTTCTGCCGGGCGAGACCGGCCGTGACGGACCCGAAGTAGCGGCCGAGGACCGCGTTCATCGACACGGCCATGTGCTTGACTCGGCCCGCCGCCAGGACGACGACGTCCGGCCGTGCGTGGGCGGCGATGGTCCAGGCAATCTCGTCGAGTTCGTCGAGCGAGCGCGGGAGGCGGAGGAGGACGGTCGACACGCCGTCGAGCAGCTCCGCGTCGAGGGCACAGGACCGGTACGCGCCCTCCAGCCCCTGCTCCGCGGCGTTCAGCGCGAGCGCCCGCTCATGCACCACGCCGTCCTGGAAGGCACGGATGCCCTCCCCGCCGGAGAGGTGCGCAGCACCGAGGGTGAGCGCCCCGTAGGCGTCGTTGATGGTCGCGATGTCTCCGGGGTCGCGGAGCCGGTCCGCGGAGGTGTCCAGGAGCAGCCGGTCCGCGGCGTCCACGGCGACCAGTTCGGCCGCCTCCAGGTCGGGACGGCGGCGCAGGGAGTCGAGGCTGAACGGGGTCACCGGTCAATCCTAGGCGCCGGACCGCCGGAGCCCTCCTCGGGATGGGCCGGCGGCGGGTGCCTATGCCGCGGGCGTCACGGCGGTCAGGAGACCCTTGTCCACGACGAGGTCGACCGAGAGCGTCTTGTACCCTTCAGAGTCGAACAGCACCGTGATGACGCCCTCCTCGTAGCCCATGACGGTGCCCGGCCCCCACTCCGGATGATCCACGGAACTGTCGACGGCGAACGGGACGACCTCCTCCCTCGGAGGCGATCCGGCGTCCGGCTCCGACGCGCCGTCGGCGGCCTCGCGGCTCGCGCAGTTCCCGCAGTTGCCGCAGGGCTCGGCGAGTTCCTCCCCGAAGTAGCCGAGCAGGAACTGCCGCCGGCAGCCCCGCGCCTCGGCGTAGCGCCGCGCCATCTCGACGCGGGACTGGTCGATCCGCTCCCGGATCTCCGCCTGGTCGACGCCGCGCCGCACCGCGTCCGCCGCGCTCATCTTCCGCGCGCGGTAGCCCTTCGCGCCCTCCGTGACGCACTGCGACGCCTCGAGCAGGTTGAGGAGCCCGGTCAGCTTGCGCGGGGACAGGCCCGACAGTTCCTTCAGCTTCCTGGTCTTCACGGGTTTGGCCTGGGCGGCGATGAGCATGAACAGCTCGCGCAGCTGGGTGCGGTTGACGGACCTCGCTGCGAAGAAGCGGCGCAGGGAGAGGTCCTCCGGGCGGTAGTGCAGGACCGCCCGTGCCTCGAGCCCGTCACGCCCGCCGCGGCCGATCTCCTGGTAGTAGCTGTCCAGCGAGTCCGAGATGTCCGCGTGGACGACGAAGCGCACATCCGGCTTGTCGATGCCCATGCCGAACGCCGTGGTGGCCACCACGACGTCGATCGTGCCGTCGAGGAAGCCCTCGTGGACGGCCTCGCGCTCCTTCCTCAGCTTCCCGGCGTGATAGGAATCCGCGCGCCGCCCCTGCTCCTGCAGTTCGGAGGACAGCCTGTCGGCGGCTTTCTTCGTCGCGACGTACACGAGTCCCGGCCCCGCGAGCCCGAGGACCTGCTCGCGCACGGCGCGATGCTTGTCCTCCTCCTCCACGTGGTGCACGGCATCGAGGAAGAGATTCGGGCGGTCGAAGCCCTCCACGAGGACCACCGGATCCACCAGGTGCAGCCGCTCGACGATCTCGTTCTGCACCGGGTGCGACGCCGTGGCGGTCAGGGCGACGACGGGGGCGCCGAGGTCCCGGAGGAGGTGCCCGAGGTGCAGGTAGTCCGGGCGGAAATCGTGCCCCCAGGACGAGAGGCAGTGCGCCTCGTCGACCACCACGAGGGAGATGTCGAGGGACCGGAGCCGTGCGGCGACGTCGTCGCGCGCAACCTGTTCCGGGGCCAGGAACAGGAACTTCGCGCGCGTGGCTTCTCCCTCGCCGGCGGCCGACCAGGCGTCCTCCACCTCGCTCTTCGTGAGGCCCGAGTTGACGACGCGGGCGCGGGTGGTGCCGGTGCGCTCGTTGATCGACGCCGCCTGGTCGTGCTGCAGGGCGATCAGCGGCGAGATGACGAGCGCGACGCCGGGGAGCGCCATGGCGGGCACCTGGTAGATGGCCGATTTGCCGGAGCCGGTCGGCATGACGCACAGGACGCTGTGGCCTGCGAGGATCGCGCCCATCGCCTGCTCCTGTCCGGGACGCAGGTCGTCCCAGCCGAACGTGGACGTGGCGGTCTCCTGAAGGTCCTGCAGTGTGATGGTCACAATCCTCCTCGAACAAAGTAAGTGCGCTTAGCGTATGGGGGCGCACCGACATTTCCCGCGGGAGGTGGCCCGGGCCGCGGCCGTCTTGACAGCGCGCGCCGCGGGGCGGACTAGGGTTGGCTCATGCTGCGCATCGGACTGACAGGAGGCATCGCTGCCGGGAAGTCGGTGGTGGCCGGCCGCCTCGCCGAGCTGGGGGCCGTGCTGGTGGATGCGGACGTCCTCGCCCGGACCGCGGTGGAACCGGGGTCGGAGGGTCTGGCCGCCGTCGTGTCCGCGTTCGGCCCGGAGATCCTTGCAGCCGACGGCGCGCTCGACCGGCCGGCGCTCGGCAGCCTCGTCTTCGCGGACGCGTCCGCCCGCGAGCGCCTCAACGCGATCGTCCACCCGCTCGTCAGGGCGGCCGCGGCGGCCCTCATCGGAGGCGCGCCGGCCGACGCCGTCGTCGTCGAGGACATCCCGCTCCTGGTCGAGACCGGCCAGGCCGCCCGCTTCCACCTCGTCGTCGTCGTCGATGCCCCGGACGCACTGCGGATCCACCGGATGGTGGACCGGCGGGGTATGGCGCGCAGCGATGCCGAGCGTCGCATCGCCGCCCAGGCGTCCCGGGAGGAGCGGTTGCGCGCTGCGGACGCCGTCCTCGTCAACGACCGCGGCGTCGACGAGCTCCTCACCGCGACGGACGGCCTGTGGCGGACGCGCATCGTGCCGTTCCGCGACAACCTGGCCGGGGTGCGGCCCGCGGACGCCGCCGCCGCGCGTCCGACCGCCGGACTCGAGGGGACGAGCGGACTCGCGGCCCGTATCCGGGGGAAGCTGGACGCCGTCCTTCCTCCCGGCTGCTCCGTGGACGCGGATGCGGCGCCGGACGGCGTGGACGACGACGTCGCGCACGCGGCCCTGCACGTGACCGTCCCGCGGTCCGGCGACCCCGGCGCGGCGTCGGACGCCGTGGCAGGGGCGGGATTCCCGCGGGCCGGGCACGCTCCCGACCGCGGGCGGACGACGCCGATCACGCTCCACCGGGCGGCCGACCCGGCGCTCGACGTCTCGGTGACCGTCGGGGCAGCATCCGCCTGAGTCCGGGGTCCCCCGACGGGGTTCAGCCGCCAGCAAACCGGCGGGGAAGTGTCGGTGGCAGGGACTACCGTTGAGTCATGAGTCTTGCGCAGGAAATCAAGCGTGTGGTCGCCCCGTTCGAGGTCATCAGCGAGTACACGCCGGCCGGCGACCAGCCCACGGCCATCAAGGAACTGGCGGAGCGGATCACCGCGGGGGAGAAGGACGTCGTCCTGCTCGGCGCCACCGGTACCGGCAAGAGCGCCACGACGGCCTGGCTGATCGAGCAGGTGCAGCGCCCCACCCTGGTCATGGTGCAGAACAAGACGCTCGCCGCGCAGCTCGCCAACGAGTTCCGGGAGCTGCTGCCCAACAACGCCGTCGAGTACTTCGTCTCCTACTACGACTACTACCAGCCCGAAGCGTACGTCCCGCAGACGGACACCTTCATCGAGAAGGACTCCTCCATCAACGAGGAGGTCGAACGCCTCCGGCACTCCGCGACCAATGCACTGCTGACGCGCCGCGACGTCGTGGTCGTCGCGACGGTGTCCTGCATCTACGGCCTCGGCACGCCCGAGGAGTACATCAACAAGATGGTCACGCTGCGGCGCGGCGACCAGATGAACCGTGACGCCCTGCTGCGGCAGTTCGTGTCCATGCAGTACACGCGGAACGACATGGACTTCCACCGCGGCACGTTCCGGGTGCGCGGCGACACCGTCGAGATCATCCCCATGTACGAGGAGCACGCGCTGCGGATCGAGTTCTTCGGGGACGAGGTGGAGAACATCTACACGCTCGACCCGCTCACCGGCAACGTCATCCGCGAGGAGGAGGAGATGTACGTCTTCCCCGCCTCGCACTACGTCGCCGGCGAGGACCGCATGACGCGTGCGATCAAGGACATCGAGGACGAACTGCAGCAGAGGCTCGCGGAACTCGAGTCGCAGAACAAGCTCGTCGAGGCACAACGCCTCCGGATGCGGGTGACCTACGACCTCGAGATGATGCAGCAGATGGGGTTCTGCAACGGCATCGAGAACTACTCGCGCCACATCGACGGCCGCGCTCCCGCGTCCGCACCGCACTGCCTGCTCGACTACTTCCCCGACGACTTCCTGCTGGTCGTCGACGAGTCGCACGTGACCATCCCGCAGATCGGCGCCATGTACGAGGGCGACTCCTCCCGCAAGCGCACCCTCGTGGATCACGGGTTCCGTCTGCCGTCGGCCTTGGACAACCGCCCCCTGAAGTGGGACGAGTTCCAGGACCGCATCGGGCAGACGGTCTACCTGTCCGCCACCCCGGGCAAGTACGAGCTGGGCAAGGCGGACGGGTTCGTGCAGCAGATCATCCGCCCGACCGGCCTCGTCGACCCCGAGGTGGTCGTCAAGCCGACCAAGGGCCAGATCGACGACCTGCTGGACGAGATCCGCAAGCGCGTCGCGATCGACGAGCGTGTCCTGGTCACCACCCTCACCAAGCGCATGGCCGAGGACCTCACCGGGTACCTCCTCGAGCACGGCGTGAAGGTGGAGTACCTGCACTCCGACGTGGACACCCTGCGCCGGGTGGAGCTGCTGCGCGAACTGCGGATGGGCACCTTCGACGTCCTGGTCGGCATCAACCTGCTGCGCGAAGGGCTGGACCTCCCCGAGGTGTCGCTCGTCAGCATCCTCGACGCCGACAAGGAGGGCTTCCTCCGGAGTGCGACGTCCCTCATCCAGACGATCGGACGTGCGGCACGCAACGTGTCCGGCGAGGTGCACATGTACGCGGACCGGATCACGGACTCGATGGAACGCGCGATCGACGAGACCAACCGGCGCCGCGAGATCCAGGTGGCCCACAACCTCGAGCACGGCATCGACCCGACGCCGCTCCGGAAGCGCATCGCGGACATCACGGACACCATCAACCGCGAGGACGCCGACACCCGCGCACTGCTCGAGGAGGCCGGCAAGTCCCGGAAGGCGAAGAAGGGCGCGGCACGCCACGAAGGACTGGCATCGGTGCCCGCCGAGGACCTCACGGACCTGATCCAGCAGCTCACGGACCAGATGCACGCGGCCGCCGCCGAACTGCAGTTCGAGCTGGCAGGACGGCTGCGCGACGAGGTCGGAGACCTCAAGAAGGAGCTGCGGCAGATGCAGTCCGCCGGGCACGCCTGAGCACAGGTCCGCCCGTGTGACCGGGTCGGGGACGGGCGCGACGCGGGATAGTTCGTCGGCTTCCTTTCCTGGCGGGTACCATGGTCCCGACGTGGGGGAGTATCCCTCAGCGCTACGGACGTCAGCACGCGGGGCACGGTTGCCCCGCCGGGCGTAGCGGCCGGGCGGGGTCCTCCGCCGCGGTGGAGAGACCCACGGCGATCCCAGCACTCCCGGAAGGTACTTCATGCCCGCATTGCCCGTAGCGTTCGAGGTCGGCACGTTCATCGTGCTCGGCCTGATCCTGCTGTTCGATCTGCTGCTCGTGGTCAAGCGGCCGCACGAACCATCGATGAAGGAAGCGGGACTCTGGGTCGCGTTCTACGTGGGCCTCGCGCTGGTGTTCGCGGCCCTGATGTTCGTCTTCACCGGGCCCGAGTACGGCGGCCAGTTCGTGGCCGGCTGGATCACGGAATACAGCCTCAGCATCGACAACCTCTTCGTGTTCATCATCATCATGGCGCGCTTCTCGGTGCCCCGGAAGTACCAGCAGGAAGTGCTCATGGTGGGCATCATCATCGCCCTGGTGCTGCGCGGGATCTTCATCGCCCTCGGAGCCGCAGTGATCGAGAACTTCAGCTGGGTCTTCTTCATCTTCGGCGCCTTCCTCCTCTACACCGCCTACAAGCAGGCGACGGATTCGGGTGAGGACGAGGAGGAGGCCGGCGACAACAAGCTCATCGCGAAGCTCCGCTCGGTCCTCCCGATGTCGGATTCGTACGACGGCAACAAGATCCGCACCGTGGTCGACGGCAAGAAGGTCTTCACGCCGATGCTCATCGTCTTCGTGACGATCGGCTTGACCGATCTGCTCTTCGCCGTCGACTCCATCCCGGCGATCTTCGGCCTGACGCAGAGTGCGTTCATCGTCTTCACGGCGAACATCTTCGCGCTCATGGGCCTGCGCCAGCTCTACTTCCTGCTCGGCGGGCTGATGACGCGCCTCATCTACCTCAAGCATGCGCTCTCCGTGATCCTCGCGTTCATCGGCATCAAGCTCATCCTGCACGCGATGCACGTCAACGAACTGCCCTTCATCAACGGTGGCCAGCACATCGAGTGGGCGCCCGAGATCCCGACGTTCGTGTCGCTGGCCGTGATCGTGGCGACCATCGTCGTCGCCGTGATCGCCAGCCTCATCCGCTCCCGGGTCACGGGTGCCGCCGCGGGCGACACCACGGAGGACACGGGAACCGGGTCCGCGGACGCTCCCGCGGTGGACGAGGGACTCGCCCGGGCGGCCGACGAAGCCGACGTGAAGGGACCGCGCCGCTAGTCCGACCGCGCGGCGATCGGCCGACCGGCAGATCGCCGCGCAACTGGGACCGAGAGACCCACGCCCGCCGTCGTCGCATGCGCCATACTGTGCGCATGCATGCCGAGCGGAAACAGATCGACCGTCTTCTGCTCGTCATCGTGGCCGGAATCGCCGTGCTGGTGATCGTCGCCGTGGCGGTGGTCTTCACCCGCGGGGAGCCCGACGCACTGGACGGGTCGACGCCGGCGGGAGTCGTCCAGCGGTACAGCACCGCCGTCCTGGACGGTGACACCGCTGCGGCCACCGCCTACCTGACGGAGTCGGCCCGGAGCGAGTGCCGAGCCGTCCTCGGGGACCCTCCGTCCCCCGCCCGCGTCGTACTGATCTCCACGGACGAACGGGAGGACTCGGCGCTGGTGCGGGTCTCGGTGGTCTCCTCCGACCAGGGGGGCCCGTTCGGCCCCTCGGAGTACGAGATGGAGGACCGCTTCTCCCTGCAGAAGATGGACGGCCAGTGGAGGATCGACCAGGCCCCCTATCAGCTCCTGGTCTGCACCGGGAAGCCGGTGGGTCCATGAGCCGGCCCTCACCATCGACCGCCGTCACGGCAACCTCGGGGCAACTCGTCCTCCGGCACTTGATCCTGTACGGCCTGCTGTTCGCGCTGGTGGTGATCACCGCCGTCGGGCTCAGCGGGCTGCTGGACCGCCTGCTCAGCATGGACGCCGTCCTGGAGTCCGCCGGTGTGGCCGAGCTGGCCCGCTCGCTCGCCTTCACGCTGATCGGCGGTCCGCTCGCCGCCCTCCTGTGGTGGGTGGTCTGGAGGCGGCTCGACGAGAGGACGGAGCGGAGCTCCGACGCGTGGGGACTGTACCTGTCCGCGGTCTATGCCGTGTCCCTGATCGTGGCCGTGACCGCGCTCCTCGCCACGGCGGCGTCCCTGATCGGCACCTTCCAGGCCCGGTGGTCGTCCTCCCTGGCGACCGGCCTGGTCTGGCTCCTGGTCTGGGCGTGGCACCGCTGGATGTGGCGGCATCCGACGAAGTCCCCGACCGGGCTCGACGACGTCCCCACGGTGATCGGATCGGTCTACGGGCTGGTGCTGGGCAGCATCTTCGCCATCACGGCCCTCGGCGGCCTGCTCGACGTCGCGCTCCGCGGGTACACCGGCCTGGTCCCGGAGGCAGGGTCGTGGTGGCAGCCCGTGCTCCGGGCCCTGGTCTGGGCGGTCGGCGGAGCCCTGGTCTGGTGGTGGCACTGGTACCCGGGCGGGGGACGCCGGCTGCACACGCCCCTGGCGAACATCGCACTTGTCGGGGTGGGCATCTTCGCCGCCGGCCTGGTGGCGCTCGGGGCGGCGGGAATCGTACTCTTCGTCCTCCTGAGGACGGCGTTCGACCGCACCGACCCGATGCGCGAGCTGCTGGCACCCCTGGGGACGGCCGTGGCCGCCGCGGCGATCGGCACCCTGGTCTGGCGGTATCACCGGGTGGTTGCCGACAGTTCCTCCATCGAAACGCGCCGCGCGGGCGTCCTCGTGACCTCCGGGGTCGCCCTGGCGGCGGCGGCGTCGGGCATCGGCGTGATCATCAATGCGACCCTGGCGATCGCCGTCTCCCCGCTCGCCGGCAGCGGATCGCGGACGCTCCTGCTCGCCGGCCTCAGTTCCCTCGCGGTGGGAGGCCCGGTCTGGTGGCAGTCCTGGAAACCGGCCAGCCCGCCCCGGGACGCCGCCTCCATCCCCCCGGGCCGGCGCATCTACCTCGTCGTCTTCTTCGGGATCAGCGCGGTGGTGGCCCTCATCGCGCTGCTGGTCATCGGGTACAGGCTCTTCGAGTTCGTCCTGGGTGACGTGTCGGGCGGCAGCGTCGTGGACCGGATCCGGGGACCGTTCGGGCTGCTGGTCGCCGCGGCCCTCGTCGCGGGCTACCACTTCTCGCTGTGGCAGCGCGAACGGGTGCTCCTGGCGGCCGCCGCCCGGGACAGGACGCCCGCCGTCGCGCAGGTCACGCTGGTGGCCGGCCCTGCGTACGACGGGCTGTCGCGCTCCGTGGCGCAGGCGACGGGCGCCAGGGTCACGTCCTGGCGAAGGGCCGACACCGGCGCGGACGAGGCGGAGGGGATTCCCCCGGACGACGTGGCCCGGCGCGTGGCAGAGGCGCTGGCGGGGGTCACGGCCCGGCATGTGCTGGTCGTGCTCGGGCCCGCGGCCGGCGGGGACCTCGGGATCGACGTCATTCCCCTCGACGAGGGCGCCGGCCGATCCTAGGGGGTACCCCGCTCCCGGGGGATCCGGCGGGGGACCGCCACGGCGGAGCGTGCGCGACGCCGCGGACTACGCCGTCGGCCCCGCTGTTGCCCGGCGGGTCATCGCGAGCAGCCGCTCGAAGATCGCCTCGCCGTCGTCGGCGATGCCGTCGTGGTGGAACTCGTCCGTCTCCCACACCTGCAGGTTCCGCACCGACGACGCCGTCGCCAGCGACAGGTCCCTGTCCACGTAGATGTCGGAGCGGTACACGGCCGCCGCGGCCGGGACGGTGTTCGTCGCGAGGACATCCGCGTCGTACAGCGGCCCCCAGTCCGTCTTCCCCGCGAGGATGTCGGCGACGGCGCGCAGCGGGCGGAGCGCCGGGTCCTCCTCGAAGTACCAGGGGTAGACCATCTCGCCGGTGAGCAGGACCTCGCCGGCGTCGTCCCTGAACTGCGGGTACTCCTCGAGGACGCGGGCGGCGGACCACGACGCGGCGGCCCCCTGGCAGTAGATCGATTCGTGCAGCAGCGCGTACAGCGGCTGCGAGGCCCGGCTGACGACGGCGTGGACCTGCTCGAGGAACGACGCCGAGAGCCGGGGGCCGGCCGCCGTCGTCGTGAACGCGTCCTCCAGCAGGTAGTGGAGGGCGTGGACGCGCGTGTTGCCGCCGAGGAAGGAGCCGATCATCTGGAAGCGCCGCACCGTGAGCCGCTCACCGCTCGGCAGGAACTCCTCCACGCGGTCCAGATGGCGCGCGATCCGCGTGACGCGGTCGCGATCCTCCGGGTACCACCGGAAGTACTCGGCGTTGCGTGCCTCGACGCGCGCGAACGTCGCCCGGTACACCTCGTCGGGCGAGCCCGCCAGGGGCGCCAGGCCGCCGGTGATCAGGGCCCGCTCGATGCCCTCCGGCGCGTGGGAGAGGTAGGTGAGGGTGCAGAACCCGCCATAGCTCTGACCGAAGACCGTCCAGGGCCGGCTGCCCAGGTGGCGGCGGACGAGCTCGGCGTCGGCGACGATCGAGTCGGCACGGAAATGCGTGAGGTAGTCCGCCTGCGCCTCCGGGGTGCGCAGGGTGGCGAGCGTCGCGGCATCCGCCGGCGTCGAGAGCCCGGTGCCGCGCTGGTCCAGCATGAGGATCCGGAAGTCGCGGGCCGCGGCCTTCATCCAGCCCGAGAGCTGGGTGGTGCGCACGCCCCGGCCGCCCGGACCGCCCTGCAGGAACAGGAGCCAGGGCAGCCGGGCCGCGGCGTCCTCGGCGTGCTCGCTGGAGGAGTACTCGCGGGCGAACACCTCGATCCGGGGGGAGTCCGGGTCCGCGTGGTCGAGCGGGACCCGGAACACGTGGCCGGTGGCGCGCAGGCCGCGCATCACGGCGGTCGGACCCACGACGTGGTCGGCGGTGTGCTCGACGGTGTGCTCCGGGAGGTCGCGCCGGGCGGCCGGCGCGCTCACAGGGCGGCGACCTCGGCGAGCGCGTCGCCCGTCAGCCGGAACGTGCTCCACTCGGACTGCGCGGCGGCGCCGAGGCTCTCGTAGAAGCGGATGGACGGCTCGTTCCAGTTGAGCACCGACCACTCGACGCGCGCATAGCCGCGCTCGGTGGCGATGCGGGCGAGATTCGCCAGGAGCGCCCTGCCGTGGCCCGCTCCGCGAGCCTCGGGCCGCACGTAGAGGTCCTCGAGGTAGATGCCGTTGACGCCCTCCCAGGTGGAGTAGTTGAGGAACCAGAGCGCGAACCCCTGGACCTCGCCCCGGTCCTCCGCCACATGGGCGTAGATGGTGGGCCGCTCCCCGAACAGGGCCGCGTCGAGCGACGTGGCGGTGTTCCGGACGGCGTCCGGCTCCCGCTCGTAGAGGGCGAGGTCGTGGATGAGCTGGAGGATGACCGGAACGTCCGCCGGCCGTGCTTCCCGAATGCTAGTCATTCCTCCAGCCTAGCCAAGGCTGGGGGGCCGGGGCGTCCGGGCCGGCGAGCACCGCGTCAGGCGGCCGCCGGGCCCCCGACGCCGAGGATCCTCACCACCGGGCTGCCGGCCTCGTCCGACGCCGCGAGGTCGATCTCGGCGTTGATGCCCCAGTCGTTGTTGCCCTCCGGGTCCTTCAGGATCTGCCGCACCTTCCACGCGGTGGGCGTCTTCGTGATGAGCAGCAGGTTCGGGCCGCGCGCGTCGGGGCCGTCGTCGATGTCCTCGTAGTCCCCGAAGTAGCCGTCCAGGGCCTCCGCCCAGCGCTCGGCGGTCCACCCGGAATCGGCGTCGAGCGCTCCGAGCGCCGCGTCCTGCTCGTCGGCGAAGAGTTTGACCCGCTGGAACATCTCGTTGCGGACCATCACGCGGAAGGCCCGCTCGTTGGACGTGACGGAGGGCGGCTCGTCCGGCAGGTCGACGGCGTCCGTCGCGGCGGCCGGGGCGAGGCCGGCGGCCAGCTGCGTCCATTCGTCGAGCAGGCTGCTGTCCACCTGGCGGACCAGTTCGCCGAGCCATTCGAGGATGTCGCTGAGGTCCTCGCGCAGCGCCTCGACGGGCACGGTGTGGCGGAGCGCCTTGTAGCAGTCGGCGAGGTAGCGCAGGAGGATCCCCTCGGACCGGGTGAGGGAGTAGAACGCGACGTACTCGCCGAAGCTCATGGCCCGCTCGTACATGTCCCGCACCACGGACTTGGGGGCCAGCTCGAAGTCGCCGAGCCACGGCGCGGACGCCCGGTACACGTCGAAGGCCTGCTGCAGCAGTTCTTCGAGGGGCTTCGGGTAGCTGACCTCCTCGAGGCGGGCCATCCGGGCGTCGTAGTCGATGCCCTCCGCCTTCATCGCGGCCACCGCCTCCCCGCGGGCCTTCTTCTCCTGCGCGTTGAGCACCTGGCGGGGCTTCTCGAGCGTGGCCTCGATGACCGAGACGACGTCGAGCGCGTAGCCCGGCGCCTCCGGGTCGAGCAGTTCCAGGCTCGCCATCGCGAAGGGGGAGAGCGGCTGGTTGAGGGCGAAGTTGGCCTGCAGGTGCACCTTGAGCCGCACCCGGCGGCCGTCCGGCTCGGGTTCGGGGAGCTTCTCGACGATGCCCGCCGTGACGAGCTCGCGGTAGATCCCGATGGCGCGCCGCATGAGCCGGAGCTGCGACGCGCGGGTCTCGTGGTTCTCCGTCAGGAGCCGCTTGGTGGCGGTGAAGGGGTCGCCGGGCCGTTCGAGGAGATTCAGGAGCATGGAGTGGCTGACGGAGAACGACGACGTCAGCGGGTCCGGGATGCTCTCCACGAGCCGCTCGTAGGTGGGCTTCCCCCAGGAGACGAAGCCCTGCTGGGGCTTCTTCCGCACCACCTGGCGCAGCTTCTTCTGGTCGTCGCCGAACTTGGACACCGCCTTCGCCATGGCCTTGGCGTTCTCGACGACGTGCTCGGGGGCCTGGACGACGACGGTGCCCGCGGTGTCGTAGCCCGCGCGGCCGGCGCGTCCGGAGATCTGGTGGAACTCCCGCGCGTTGAGCAGGCGCGTGCGGACGCCGTCGTACTTGCTGAGGGCGGTCAGGAGCACGGTGCGGATGGGCACGTTGATGCCCACGCCGAGGGTGTCGGTGCCGCAGATGACCTTGAGCAGGCCGGCCTGGGCGAGCTGCTCGACGAGGCGCCGGTACTTGGGCAGCATGCCGGCGTGGTGCACACCGATCCCGTGCCGCACGAGCCGGTTGAGGGTCTTCCCGAAGCCGGCGGAGAACCGGAAGGTCGCGATCAGTTCGGCGATGCGGTCCTTCTCCTCGCGCGTGCACACGTTGACGCTCATGAGGTTCTGCGCGCGCTCGATCGCCTCCGCCTGGCTGAAGTGCACCACGTAGACCGGGGCCTGCCGGGTGACCAGCAGCTCCTCGAGGGACTCCTGGACGGGCGTCTCGACGTAGTAGTAGTGGAGGGGGATGGGCCGCTCCACGGACGTGACGGTCGCCGTCGCGCGGCCGGTGCGTTCCGTGAGGTCCTTCTCGAAGCGCGTGACGTCACCGAGGGTGGCGGACATCAGGAGGAACTGGGCCTGCGGCAGCTCGAGCAGCGGAACCTGCCACGCCCAGCCGCGCTGCGGATCCGAGTAGAAGTGGAACTCGTCCATGACCACGGTGTCGACGTCCGCCTGGGCGCCTTCCCGCAGGGCCAGGTTGGCGAGGATCTCCGCTGTGCAGCAGATGATCGGTGCGTCCTGGTTCACGCCCGAGTCACCCGTGATCATGCCGACGTTCTCCGGGCCGAAGATGTCGCAGAGGGCGAAGAACTTCTCCGACACGAGCGCCTTGATCGGGGCCGTGTAGTAACTGGTGCGGCCCTCGGCGAAGGACTTCAGGTGGGCGGCGATCGCGACGAGGGACTTGCCGGACCCGGTGGGCGTGGCCAGGATGACGTTGCTGCCGGAGACGAGCTCCATGGCGGCCTCGTCCTGCGCCGGGTACAGGGTCAGGCCGCGGCCCGCCGCCCAGCCCGTGAAGGCCTCGTAGACCGCGTCCGCGGTGAGTCGGCCGTCGTCGTGCCGGGGGAGCTGCTCTTGGATTGTCATGATCCGTCCAGCCTACCGGTGCGCCTCGTGCGGAGCCCGGGTCCTGCCGGGCCTCCTACCAGCCCCGCTGCCTCCACTCCGCCAGAGATCCGCGCTCCGCCCCGAGCGTGGTGCCCCTGCCATGGCCCGGGTGCACCACGGTGTCGTCGGGCAGGTCGTCGAAGACCCGCGTCACGACGTCCTGGTACAGGGACGCGAAGCGGTCGGGGTCGCCCTGGGTGTTACCGAGGCCGCCGGGGAACAGGGAGTCACCGGTGAAGAGGTGCGCGGGCCCGGAGGGGTCGCGGTAGAGGAGCGCGACGGAGCCCGGCGTGTGGCCGCGGAGGTGGATCGCCTCCAGCTCGAAGCCCTCGAACGAGCCGACGTCGTGGTGTTTCAGCGGGACGTCCGTGGGCACCGCGATGTCCGCGACGTCGTCCTCCCCGGCCGCGGTGCGGGCCTTCGTCGCCTCCTTGACCTCGGCGAGCGCCCGCACGTGGTCCCAGTGCGAATGCGTGGTGACGATCAGCGCCACGCGGGCCTCGGCATCGGTGTCCTCCTGCGCGTCGGCGAGGAGCGCGAGGATGGCGGGGGCGTCGTCGGCGGCGTCGATCAGCACCTGGGCTCCGCTGGTCTTCGACGTGAGCAGGTACACGTTGTTGTCCATCTCGGACACGGAGATGCTGCGGATGGTCATTTCTGCGAGGTCGGCAAGCATCATGAGCCAAGCCTACGGCTCGCCTGCCAATGAACGGGCCCTTCACGAACGAGGGTGTGGCGCTGGCGTGAATCCGCTGATTCGATCAGGCTGTGGGCGGGCAGGACCGGGCACAGAGCGGATCCGATCCTGCCCGGCGCTCCTTCGCTCCTCCTGTTCTAAGGGACGATGACAGCACGCCCCCGTAGGTTCCCGGCGTGCAGCTTCTCGTAGGCTTCGGGTGCGTCGTCGAGGGTGAAGACCTCCGTTTCGACATGGACGGCGCCGGAGCGGGCAAGGTCGAGTACTTCGAACAGTTCAGACCTGAAGCCCCAATACGGGCTGCGGACGGTAGCCTCGTAGGGCTTGTCGAGCATCCCTACCGGTAGCGACCCCGATCCGACGCCTACCAGGACCTGGTCGCCTTCGGCACGGATCATCGCCTGCCCGAGGGTCATGGTGGGTTGGATTCCGACGAAGTCGAACACGGCGTGCGCTCCGAGGCCGTGAGTCAGGCTCTTCACCTCGCTGATGGCGTCGTCGTCGGACAGGAAGACATGCTGTGCGCCGACGTCTCTGGCCAGTTGCAGTTTGTCCTCGTTCACGTCCAGGGCCACGACGGTGGCGTTGGTCATGGCCCGCAGGATCTGGATACCGACGTGCCCAAGTCCTCCTGCGCCGATGACGACGGCAACCGAACCAGGTACCAGCTTCGGGAGTGAGGGTTTGATCGCGTGATAGGGGGTGAGCCCGGCATCGGTCAGGGACACATTCGCCACCGGGTCGAGGTCCCCCAGGGGTACCAGGTGGCGGGGATCATCGACGATCATGTACTCGGCCATGGCGCCTGGTGCTCCGAGCCCGGGAGGTGCGATACCGAGGCCGGCGGCGTGGGGGCAGTAGTTCTCCTTGCCCTGTGAGCACGTATAGCAGGTGCCGCACCCCCAGGGCCCGTACACCGCGACGGAGTCGCCGGGCTGCACGCCCACGACCCCGTCCCCGAGCTTGTCGACGATGCCGGCCCCCTCATGTCCGAGAGTCAGCGGCAGGCCGTACACGTACTGGTCTCCGGGCAAGCCCATGATGAACGCGTCCGAGTGGCACACCCCGGCGGCGGTGACCTTCAGCCGGACCTGGCCGGGCCCGGGCTCCGGGGTGTCGATCTCGACCACTTCGGGCGGCGCACCGATGGTGCGGTACTGCAAAGCCTTCATGCTGTGTACTCCTGATCCGCCGCCCGTAGGGGCAGCCTGGTTCCGACAACAGACATCACCGATTCTTCACCCACAACCCCCTCGGGCGATACAAGGAACGTGACCCGATCCGTCCGGTCCCGTTCGTCGGCCCGCTGCACGGCGTGCCGCTGATCTCGCTCCGTGCCCGCCCGCCGACGGTAGGGTTCACAGGGAAACCCCGGCAGTGGAGCGCGGGGGACCGACGGAGGGCAGGACGTGGAGCAGACGATTCCCCGGTGGCTCAGGCTGGACGAGAAGAGCACCATGCCGCCGTTCGAGCAGATCAAGCAGGCCGTCCTCGCCGCCGCCCGCGCGGGCAAGGCTCCCGTCGGCACGCGCCTTCCCCCGGTGCGCGGCCTCGCCACCCATCTGGGGGTCGCCGCCAACACCGTGGCCCGCGCCTACCGCGAACTGGAGCAGGCCGGCGTCGTCGAGACCAGGGGCCGGGCCGGGACCGTCGTCGCCGCCGGCCGTGACGACGCCCGCCGGCGCGTGGCCGATGCCGCCGACGGGTTCGCCGCCGTCGTGCAGTCGGCCGGTGTGCCGGAGACCGAAGCGGTGGCCATCCTGAGGGCCGCATTGCGCCGAGCGTGAACGGCACCGGCGGTAGCTCAGCACCGGCGCGGATCCGGGAGTATTCGAATATGCTTTCGAACGCCTTTTCTCCTACAGTTGTCTGGTGTCTATTGCAAACTCTCTCGAGCAGCACGCCCACAACCCGGAGCCTGCTCCCCAGGACCTGTCCCGCCTGATCGTCAAGGGGGCGCGCGAGCACAACCTGCGGAACGTCGACCTCGACCTGCCGCGCGACGCCATGATCGTCTTCACGGGTCTCTCCGGGTCGGGCAAGTCCTCGCTCGCCTTCGACACCATCTTCGCCGAGGGGCAGCGCCGCTACGTCGAATCGCTGTCCGCCTACGCCCGGCAGTTCCTCGGCCAGGTGGACAAGCCGGACGTCGACTTCATCGAGGGCCTCTCGCCCGCGGTCTCGATCGACCAGAAGTCCACCAGCAAGAACCCCCGCTCCACCGTGGGCACGATCACCGAGATCTACGACTACATGCGGCTCCTGTGGGCGCGTGTGGGCCGCCCGCACTGCCCGGTCTGCGGCGAGCCGGTGGCCAAGCAGACCCCCCAGCAGATCGTGGACCAGCTCCTCGAACTCGAGGAGGGGACGCGCTTCCAGGTCCTCGCCCCCGTGGTCCGGGCGCGCAAGGGGGAGTTCGTCGACCTCTTCCAGGAGCTCACGGCCAAGGGCTACTCACGCGCCCGGGTGGACGGCAAGCTCATCCAGCTCAGCGACCCGCCCAAGCTGGGCAAGCAGTACAAGCACACCATCGAGGTCATCATCGACCGCCTCGTGGTGAAGAGCGGCATCCAGCAGCGCCTCACGGACTCCGTGGAGACGGCCCTCAAGCTCGCCGACGGCCGCGTCCTCGCCGAATTCGTGGACCTCCCCGAGGACGACGCCAAGCGCCTGCACGCCTTCTCCGAACACCTCGCCTGCCCCAACGAGCACCCACTCGCCATCGACGAGGTGGAGCCGCGCTCCTTCTCGTTCAACAACCCGTTCGGGGCCTGCCCCGCCTGCACGGGCATCGGCACCAAGCTCGAGGTCGACGAGGAGCTCGTCGTCCCCAACCCGGACCTCAGCCTCGCCGAGGGCGCCATCGCGCCGTGGTCGCTCGGGACGGCGACCCTTGAGTACTGGACGCGGCTGCTCGAGGGCCTCGCCTCCGAGCTGAACTTCGACGTCACGACGCCCTGGCGCAAGCTGCCGGACCGCGCCCGGGAGGCCGCGCTGTACGGCAAGGACCACAAGGTCGTCGTGCAGTACCGGAACCGGTTCGGCCGGGAACGGAAGTACAGCACGGGCTTCGAGGGCGCCATCCAGTACATCCAGCGCAAGCACACGGAGACCGAGTCCGAGAACGCCCGGGACCGGTACGAGGAGTACATGCGGGAGATCCCGTGCCCCACATGCGGCGGCGCACGCCTGAACCCGGCCTCGCTCTCGGTGCTGATCAACGGCAGGAACATCGCCGAGGTCTCCGCGATGCCGATGCGCGACTGCGCCGATTTCCTGGACAACCTCGTCCTGACCGGCCGCGAGGCGCAGATCGCCAACCAGGTGCTGAAGGAGATCCAGGCGCGCCTGACGTTCCTCCTCGATGTCGGCCTCGAATACCTCAACCTCGAGCGGGCCTCGGGCACCCTGTCCGGCGGCGAGGCCCAGCGCATCCGCCTCGCCACGCAGATCGGCTCGGGCCTCGTAGGTGTGCTCTACGTGCTCGACGAGCCGTCCATCGGCCTGCACCAGCGGGACAACCGGCGGCTGATCGAGACCCTGACGCGGCTGCGGAACCTCGGTAACACCCTCATCGTCGTCGAGCACGACGAGGACACCATCGCCGAGGCCGACTGGATCGTGGACATCGGCCCGGGGGCGGGCGAGCACGGCGGCGAGGTGGTGCACTCCGGCCTCCTCGAGGACCTGCTCACCAACGAGAAGTCTCTGACCGGCGACTACCTCTCGGGACGCCGGAAGATCGAGATCCCGGCGAAGCGCCGCAAGATCGACCGCTCACGCCAGCTGAAGGTGGTGGGCGCCCGCGAGCACAACCTCACGAACGTGGACGCGACCATCCCGCTCGGCGTGCTGACCGCCGTCACCGGCGTCAGCGGCTCGGGGAAGTCGACCCTCGTCAACGACATCCTCTACAAGGTGCTCGCCAACAAGCTCAACGGCGCCAAGCAGGTGGCTGGACGGCACAAGCGGATCGACGGCCTGGAGCACCTCGACAAGGTCATCCACGTGGACCAGAGCCCCATCGGCCGCACCCCGCGCTCGAACCCGGCCACGTACACGGGCGTCTTCGACAACATCCGGAAACTGTTCGCCGAGACCACCGAGGCGAAGGTCCGGGGCTACCTGCCCGGACGGTTCTCCTTCAACGTCAAGGGCGGCCGCTGCGAGGCGTGCTCCGGCGACGGGACGCTGAAGATCGAGATGAACTTCCTGCCCGACGTCTACGTCCCCTGCGAGGTGTGCCACGGGGCGCGGTACAACCGCGAGACGCTCGAGGTCCACTACAAGGGCAAGACCATCGCCGACGTCCTGGACATGCCGATCGAGGAGGGGGCAGAGTTCTTCGCGGCCTTCAGCCCGATCGCCCGGCACCTCAACACCCTCGTGGAGGTGGGCCTCGGCTACGTCCGGCTCGGGCAGCCCGCCACCACGCTCTCCGGCGGCGAGGCGCAGCGCGTGAAGCTCGCCAGCGAACTGCAGAAGCGGTCCAACGGCCGCAGCATCTACGTGCTCGACGAGCCGACCACGGGCCTGCACTTCGAGGACATCCGCAAGCTCCTGCTGGTGCTGCAGGGCCTCGTGGACAAGGGCAACACCGTCATCACGATCGAGCACAACCTCGACGTCATCAAGAGCGCGGACTGGGTGATCGACCTGGGGCCGGACGGCGGTTCGGGCGGCGGGCAGATCATCGCGACGGGCACGCCGGAGCAGGTCTCGAAGAACGAGCGCAGCTACACGGGCGCCTTCCTGAAGGAGATCTTCGCCAAGGCCGCCGGGTAGCCCTCCCGCGGCGCCGGGGCCGGAGGGCAGGGCACTCCTGCCCTCCGGGTTCCGTGGCAGACTTGACCGGTGGCAATTACGCGTGCGCTGATCCTCTTCGACCTGGACGGAACGCTCGTCGACCCGGCAGGGACGATCACCGGAGGCATCGGCGCCGCCCTGGAGCACCACGGCTTCCCCGTCCCGCCCACCGAGGTCCTGCACGCGATGATCGGGCCGTCCCTCGTCCACTCCCTGACCGCGACCGCCGGGGTGCCCGCCGCCCGCGTCCCCGACGTCGTCGCCACCTATCGCGCCGGCTACCTGGCCACCGGCCTGTCCGCCAGCCGCCCCTACCCGGGCGTCGCCGGGTGCGTGCAGGCACTGCTCGACGACGGCGCGACCGTCGCGGTCGCCACCCAGAAACCCGAGTGGCTCGCCGAGGAGCTCCTCGCCGTGCAGGGGCTCCGGCACCTCTTCTCCTCCGTCCACGGCTCACCGCGGGACGAGGCGGCGACCTCCGGGGGCAAGACGCCCATCATCCGCGCCGCCCTCGAGCACCACGGGTACGACGCGGCGCCCGCCGGACGCGCGGTCATGGTGGGGGACCGCCACCACGACGTCGAGGGCGCGGCCGCGAACGGACTGGCCTGCATCGGCGTCGGCTGGGGGTTCGCCGCGCCGGGCGAGCTCGAGGCCGCGGGGGCCACCGCCGTCGTCGGGTCCGCGGACGCGCTGCTGGAGGTGCTCCGTGGGCATCTATGACCTGACCCGCAGCACCACGCGCGGGCTCATCGCCGGCCTGTGCCGCCCCACCGTCGAGGGGCTCGACAACGTGCCCGCGGACGGCCCGTTCATCGTCGCGCCGAACCACCTCTCCTTCCTCGACAGCGTGCTGGTGCAGGCCCTCATGCCCCGGCCGGTCGCGTTCTTCGCGAAGGCCGAGTACTTCACCGGGACCGGGGTGAAGGGCGCCCTCATGAGGGGCTTCTTCGAGGGCGTGGGGTCCATCCCCGTGGAACGCGGCCAGCAGGCCGCCAGTGTCCAGGCCCTCCGGACCCTCCTCGACCTCCTCGAGCAGGGCGACGGCGTCGGCATCTACCCGGAGGGGACCCGCTCGCGTGACGGGCGGCTCTACCGGGGGAGGACCGGCGTCGGCTGGCTGGCGCTGACCACCGGAGCGCCCGTGCTACCCGTCGGCCTGATCGGCACCGACGCGCTGCAGCCGGCGGGCGGGAAGGGCATCAGGCCCCAGCACTTCACGCTGCGCATCGGGGAGCCGCTCGTCTTCGCGAAGACCGGACCGGGGCACGCGCTCCCCGCCCGCCGGAGTGCCACCGACGCCATCATGGACGGCATCGGCGCCCTCACGGGCCAGGAGCGCGTGGCCTCCTACAACCAGAGCCCGCCCGCGGAGTAGCGGCACCCGCCGGCGTACCGGAGAGGGCGGCGCGGGGCGCCGGGTGCGCCGGCGCCGCGCGGCGCCCGTGCAGCCGTCAGCGGAACCCCGGCCTCCGGGCAGGGCCCTGTCACCGCCGGGACCTAGGATGAAGGACGTGGCAAACCCCGTAACCTACCGCCCGAAGACCGGCGAGATCCCCGTGGACCCGGGGGTGTACCGCTTCCGTGACGAGCACGGCCGGGTCATCTACGTGGGCAAGGCCAAGAACCTCCGCTCCCGCCTGAACTCCTACTTCGCCAGCCCGCAGGGGCTGCTGGCGAAGACACGCCGCATGGTGTTCACCGCCGCGAGCGTCGAGTGGACCGTCGTCGGGAGCGAGCTCGAGGCGCTGCAGCTCGAGTACACGTGGATCAAGGAATTCAATCCGCAGTTCAACGTGATGTTCCGGGACGACAAGTCCTACCCCTACCTGGCCGTGACCATGGGGGAGAAGTACCCGCGCGTGCAGGTCATGCGTGGCGACAAGAAGAAGGACACCCGGTACTTCGGGCCGTTCTACCCCGCGAAGGCCATCCGCGAGACCGTGGACACCATGCTCCGCGTCTTCCCGGTCCGCACCTGCAGCACCGGCGTCTTCAAGCGTGCCGAACGCAGCGGCCGGCCCTGCCTCCTCGGGTACATCGACAAGTGTTCGGCGCCGTGCGTGGGGCGCATCAGCCCGGAGGACCACAAGGCCCTCGCCGGCGAGTTCTGCGACTTCATGTCCGGGGAGGCGAAGAAGTTCATCGCCTCCCTCGAGCGACAGATGGCCGAGGCCGTCGCCGAGCTGGACTACGAGTCCGCCGCCCGCCTGCGCGACGACATCGCCGCCCTCCGCCGGGTCTTCGAGCGCAACACCGTCGTCCTCAGCGAGGACACGGACGCCGACATCTTCGCCCTCAAGGAGGACGACCTCGAGGCTGCCGCCCAGGTCTTCCACGTCCGCGGCGGCCGCATCCGGGGCCAGCGCGGCTGGGTCGTGGAGAAGGTCGAGGACATGGACACCGCGGACCTCGTGGAGCACCTGCTGCAGCAGGTGTACGGCGAGGGCAGCAGCAGCAACGAGCAGATCCCCCGCGAGGTCCTCGTCCCGGTCCTGCCCAGCAACGAGGAGCAGATGCTCGAGTGGCTGCGTGGCCTGCGCGGGTCCCGGGTGGAGGTGAGGGTGCCGCAGCGCGGTGACAAGGCCACCCTCATGGGCACCGTGGAGCAGAACGCCGCGGACGCCCTGCGGCTGCACAAGAGCCGCCGGGCCGGGGACATCACGACGCGCTCCGCCGCGCTCCAGGAACTCCAGGAGGCGCTCGACCTGCCGCAGCCGCTGATGCGCATCGAGTGCTTCGACATCTCGCACGTCCAGGGCACCAACGTGGTCGCGTCGATGGTGGTCGTCGAGGACGGCCTCCCGCGGAAGTCCGAGTACCGTAAGTTCTCCATCACCGGCGATGCCGCCCGGGACGACACCGCCTCCATGTACGACGTCATCCACCGCCGCTTCCGCAACTACCTGGCCGGGAAGGAGGGGGCTCCCCGGGACGCCGCCGCCCCCGACCCGGACGTCGACCCGGTGGACGACGACGCGTCGGTCCTCGAACACCCCGACGTCGACGAGTCGGGCACGCCGATCCGGGACACGACGACGGCGATCACGCGCAACCGTTTCGCCTACCCGCCGAACCTCGTCGTCGTCGACGGCGGTCCGCCCCAGGTGGCGGCCGCCGCCCGCGCGCTGCAGGACCTCGGCATCGACGACGTCTTCGTGGTGGGGCTCGCGAAACGGCTCGAGGAGGTCTGGGTCCCGGACAGCGAGTTCCCGGTCATCCTGCCGCGCGCGTCGGAGGGACTGTTCCTGCTGCAGCGCATCCGCGACGAGGCGCACCGCTTCGCGATCACCTTCCACCGCCAGAAGCGCGGGAAGTCGATGACGGCGTCGGCCCTCGACGAGGTCGCCGGACTGGGACCGGCCAAGCGCAAGGCCTTGCTCAAGCACTTCGGGTCGGTCAAGAAGATCCGCGCCGCGAGCGTCGAGGACCTCCTCGGCGTCCCGGGGGTGGGTCCCGCCCTCGCCCGGACCATCCGCGCGTCGCTCGGCCCCGACGAGGCCGCCGCACCGGCCGTGAACATGGCCACGGGCGAGATCATCGAAGATTAGTTAGGCTGAAGCACGGTGGCCTGCCGTGCCGCCCGGAATGCACACCCCAGGGAACGCCGGACCACCGGGAGCCCCGTCGAACCGGAACGGACCCACCACGATGACTGAGGCCATGAGCCTGACGCCGGTCAAACCCACCGAGTCCGAGCTGCTGGTGGTGACCGGCATGTCCGGCGCCGGGCGCAGCACGGCCGCGAACGCGCTCGAGGACCACGGCTGGTACGTCGTCGAGAACCTCCCGCCGCAGATGCTCACCACGCTCACCGAGCTCGTCGCCCGCACGCCGCAGTCCATCCCGAAGCTGGCCGTCGTCGTCGACGTGCGCGGCAAGGAACTGTTCAACGACATCAAGGCCTCCCTGGACGCCCTCCGCGCCGCGGGCGTCCACCACCGTGTCCTGTTCCTGGACGCCGACGACGACGTCCTCGTGCGGCGCTTCGAGCAGGGGCGCCGGCCGCACCCGCTGCAGGCCGACGGGCGGATCCTCGACGGCATCGCCGCCGAGCGCGAGGTGCTGAAGGAGCTCAAGCAGTCCTCCGACATCGTGATCGACACGACCCGGCTGAACGTGCACGCCCTCGCGACCACCGTGACGGAACTGTTCTCCGACTCCGGGCCGATCGTCCTGCGCCTGAACGTCATGAGCTTCGGCTTCAAGTACGGGCTCCCGGTGGACGCGAACTACGTGGCCGACGTCCGCTTCATCCCGAACCCGCACTGGGTGCCGGCGCTCCGGCCGCAGACCGGGCTCGACGCACCGGTGCGCGAGTACGTCCTCGGCGCGCAGGGCGCAGGCGACTTCATCGACAAGTACGTGGACGCCCTCGTGCCCGTCCTGGACGGGTACCGCCGCGAGAACAAGCACTACGCGACCATCGCGGTCGGCTGCACCGGCGGGAAGCACCGCTCGGTGGCCGTGACCGAGGAGATGGCGAAGCGGCTCGCCCAGCTGCCCGGCGTCCAGGTCTCGGCCCACCACCGCGACCTCGGGCGTGAGTGATGCCTGTCTCCGGACCGCTGCCGCTCATCCCGCCCGCCGCCCGCCGCCCTGGTGAGGGCCAGGGCGCCAACCCGTCCGTCGTCGCCCTCGGCGGCGGCCACGGCCTGTCGGCGTCCCTGTCCGCGCTGCGGCTCCTGACGCAGGAACTGACCGCCATCGTGACGGTCGCCGACGACGGCGGGTCCTCCGGGCGGCTCCGGCGCGAACTCGGCGTGCTCCCCCCGGGCGACCTCCGGATGGCGCTGGCGGCCCTGTGCGACGACACCGACTGGGGGCGCACCTGGCGCGATGTCATGCAGCACCGCTTCTCCTCCCGGAACGGCGAGGAGGGATCCCTCCACGACCACGCGATGGGCAACCTCCTGATCGTCACGCTGTGGGAGCTGCTCGGCGACCCCGTCGCCGGCCTGCAGTGGGCCGGCGCGCTGCTCGGCGCGCGGGGCCGGGTCCTGCCCATGGCGAGCGTCCCCCTGACTATCGAGGGGGACGTGCTCAGCGAGGCCGGCGGGTCGCTGCGCGTGACCACGGTGTCAGGCCAGGCCAAGCTCGCGGTCGCCGCGGACACCGGGAACGTCAGCAACGTGCGGCTGGTCCCGGGCGACGCCCCGGCCTGCAAGGACGCCCTGGAGGCCGTGGAACTGGCCGACTGGGTGATCCTCGGGCCCGGCTCCTGGTACACCTCCGTGCTCCCGCACCTGCTCCTGCCGGAACTGCGCGACGCCCTGTGCCGCACCTCCGCCCGCCGGTGCCTCACCATGAACCTGAGCAACGACACCCGGGAGACCCTGGGCATGAGCGCCATCGACCACCTCAGCGTGATCTCGCGGTACGCGCCGGACCTCACGGTGGACGTCGTCCTCGTCGACCCCTCGGTGGTGGCGGACCGGAAGGAGTTCGAGACCGCCGTCGCCGGGATGGGCGGGCGCGCCGTCTTCGGTAGAGTGGGAGTTTCGACCGGCAAACCCGTGCATGATCCGCTGCGGCTGGCGACGTCCTACAACGACATGTTCGCGGAGATCTAGGAGTGTATCTGTGGCACTGACCGCCGATGTCAAGGAGGAGCTCTCGCACCTCGACGTCAAGAAGTCCTCGGTGCGCAAGGCCGAGGTGTCCGCACTGCTGAGGTTCGCCGGCGGACTCCACATCATCTCCGGCAGGATCGTCATCGAGGCCGAGGTGGACCTGGCGTCCACGGCCCGCCGGCTGCGGGCGGCCATCGCCGAGGTGTACGGCCACAACAGCGAGATCATCGTGGTGACCGGCGGCGGCCTCAAGCGCGGCAACCGCTACGTGGTACGCGTGGTGCGCGACGGGGAGTCCCTCGCCCGGCAGACCGGGCTCCTCGACAGCAGGGGACGGCCCGTCCGCGGCCTGCCGTCCGCCGTCGTCAACGGCTCGACGGCGGACGCCGAAGCGGTGTGGCGCGGAGCGTTCCTCGCCCACGGCTCCCTCACCGAACCGGGACGGTCCTCCTCCCTCGAGGTCACGTGCCCCGGGCCGGAATCGGCCCTCGCCCTCGTCGGGGCGGCGCGCCGGCTCGACATCGCCGCGAAGGCCCGCGAGGTGCGCGGCGTCGACCGCGTGGTGATCCGCGACGGCGACACGATCGCCGCCCTCCTCACCCGCATGGGGGCGCACGACGCCCTGATGGTGTGGGAGGAGCGCCGCATGCGCAAGGAGGTCCGCGCCACGGCCAACCGCCTTGCGAACTTCGACGACGCGAACCTGCGCCGCTCGGCCCAGGCCGCCGTCGCCGCCGGTGCCCGCGTGGAACGCGCCCTCGAGATCCTCGGGGAGAACGTCCCCGACCACCTGCGCTACGCCGGTGAACTGCGCGTCGCCCACAAGCAGGCGAGCCTCGACGAGCTCGGCCGGCTCGCGGACCCCCCGATGACCAAGGACGCGATCGCCGGGCGCATCCGGCGGCTGCTCGCGATGGCCGACAAGAGGGCCTCGGACAGCGGGATCCCGGGCACCGATGCGAATGTGACCGCGGACATGCTCGACGAGTGAGCCGAGTGCATAGGATGGAACAGCAAGCCCGCTTCTGATCAGCGGGACACCCGCCGTCCGGACTCCCCGCGGGTCCGGGGACCGTGCGGGTACCGAGATCACTACATGGAGGACTACGTGAGCGAATACGTACTGCCGGATCTTGACTACGACTACGCCGCCCTGGAACCGCACATCTCCGGGCGGATCATGGAACTGCACCACTCCAAGCACCAGGCCACCTACGTCAAGGGCGCCAACGACGCCCTCGCGCAGCTCGCCGAGGCCCGCGAGAAGGGCGAGTACGGCACCATCCCGAAGCTCTCCAAGGACCTCGCGTTCCACGTCGGCGGCGTCGTCAACCACAGCATCTTCTGGAAGAACATGTCGCCCGAGGGAGGCGACAAGCCCGAGGGCGAGCTCGCCGCGGCCCTCGACGACGCGTTCGGCTCCTTCGACGCGTTCCGCGCGCACTTCACCGCGGCGGCCACCTCGCTGCAGGGCTCCGGCTGGGCCGTCCTCGCCTACGAGCCGCTGGGCAAGAACATCGTCATCGAGCAGCTCTACGACCAGCAGGGCAACGTGCCCGTCGGCACCATCCCGCTGCTCATGCTCGACATGTGGGAGCACGCCTTCTACCTGGACTACGTCAACGTGAAGCCCGACTACGTGAAGGCGTGGTGGAACCTGGTGAACTGGGCCGACGTCCAGACCCGCTTCCAGGCGGCACGCACCGGCGCCTCCACCCTCATCACCCCGGGGGCCTGACCGCCCGGCGTCCCGGTCGGGTGGGCTCCACGCCCATCCGGTCGGGCGGCCGGCGTCATGGGTGCGCTCCGGGGGCCGCGCTGAGTAAGGTTGGAGCAGTGCAGGGCGACCGGCCCGGTGCCGCTCCCGCGCCCGCCGGCGCAGGAACACCCGCAGGACCAGCAGGACCCGAGAATTTCGGCACGACGGTGTGCCCGGTACAGATCTATTCGTCGCCGGCATCGCCCGAGAGCGGTCAGCACGGCGGCACCACCTATGAAGGAGATGGACACCAGTGACTACCCGCGTTGGAATCAACGGCTTCGGCCGCATCGGCCGCAACTACTTCCGTGCTGCCCTCGAGCAGGGAGCGGACCTCGAGATCGTCGCGGTCAACGACCTCACCAGCCCCGAGGCCCTCGCGCACCTGCTGAAGTACGACTCCGTCACCGGCCGGCTGAAGGCCTCCGTCGAGGTCGAGGGCGGCGACCTCGTCGTCGGCGGCAAGCGAGTCAAGGTCCTGGCCGAGCGCGATCCCGCGAACCTGCCCTGGAAGGACCTCGGCGTCGACATCGTCATCGAGTCCACCGGCTTCTTCACCAAGGCCTCCGACGCGCAGAAGCACATCGACGCCGGGGCGAAGAAGGTCCTGATCTCCGCGCCCGCCTCCGACGAGGACATCACCGTGGTCCTCGGAGTCAACGACGGCGACTACGACCCCGAGAACCACCACATCATCTCGAACGCCTCGTGCACCACGAACTGCCTCGGCCCCCTCGCCAAGGTCCTGAACGACTCCTTCGGCATCGAGCGCGGCCTCATGACGACGATCCACGCGTACACCGCCGACCAGAACCTGCAGGACGGCCCCCACAAGGACCTGCGCCGCGCCCGCGCCGCCGCCATCAACATGGTCCCCACCTCCACGGGTGCGGCCAAGGCCATCGGCCTCGTCCTCCCCGAGCTGAAGGGCAAGCTCGACGGCTACGCCATCCGCGTGCCCGTGCCCACCGGCTCCGCCACGGACCTCACGGTCACCGTGGGCCGCGAGGTCACCGCCGAGGAGGTCAACGCCGCCTACAAGGCCGCCGCCGCCGACGGGTCGCTCAAGGGCTACCTCTCGTACACCGAGGACCCCATCGTCTCCTCGGACATCGTCACCGACCCGGCGTCCTGCATCTTCGACTCCGGCCTGACGAAGGTCCTCGGCAACCAGGTGAAGGTCGTCGGCTGGTACGACAACGAGTGGGGCTACTCGAACCGCCTTGTCGACCTGACCGAAATCGTCGCCGCCAAGCTCTCCTAGGCGGTCCCGCCCGTGGCTTACGCATCACTCGACGACCTCCTCGCCGAAGGCGTCCGGGGACGCCGCGTCCTTGTCCGCTCCGATCTCAACGTGCCCCTCGAGGGTGAGGTCCCGGACCTGAGGGTCACCGACGACGGCCGCGTGCGCGCGTCCCTGCCCGTTCTGCGCAAGCTGAGCGAGGCAGGGGCCGCCGTCATCGTCCTGGCCCACCTCGGACGCCCCAAGGGCGCCCCCGAGGAGCGGTACTCGCTCAAGCCGGCCGCCGACGTCCTCCGGGACCTGGCGGACTTCCCCGTCACCCTGGCGGCCGACACCACCGGGGAGGGTGCCCGCAGCGCGGCTGCGGCCCTGTCCGACGGGGAGGTGCTCCTGCTCGAGAACGTGCGGTTCGACGCCCGTGAGACCAGCAAGGACGACGCCGAGCGCGCCGCGTTCGCCCGGGAGCTCGCCGACCTGGCGGGCCCCGACGGAGCCTACGTGGACGACGCCTTCGGCGCCGTGCACCGCCGGCACGCGAGCGTCTACGACGTCGCTGCCCTGCTGCCCGCCTACCAGGGCGACCTGGTGCGGGCCGAACTCGTGGTCCTCGAGAAGCTGACGAAGGATCCCCAGCGGCCCTTCGTCGTCGCGCTCGGCGGGTCCAAGGTCTCCGACAAGCTCGCCGTCATCGAGAACCTGATCGGCACCGCCGACCGCATCCTCGTGGGCGGCGGCATGGTGTTCACGTTCCTCGCCGCCCAGGGCCACAGGGTCGGGGCGAGCCTCCTCGAGGAGGACCAGATCGACGCCGTGCGCGGCTACCTCGAGCGTGGCGCACGGGACGGCACGCAGTTCGTCCTGCCCACGGACATCGTCGTGGCCGAGAAGTTCGCGGCCGACGCCGGATCGAGCGTGGCCGCCGCGGACGCCATCGAGTCGGGGACCTTCGGGGCCTCGGGGATCGGGCTCGACATCGGTCCCGCGACCGGCCAGGACTTCGCCGCGAACATCGCGGAGGCGAAGACGGTGTTCTGGAACGGACCCATGGGCGTCTTCGAGTTCGACGCCTTCGCCGGCGGCACGCGCGCCGTCGCACAGGCCCTCGTCGACGCACAGGCGAACGGGGCCCTGACCGTGGTCGGTGGCGGCGATTCCGCCGCCGCCGTGCGCGGTCTCGGCTTCGCGGACGAGCAGTTCGGGCACATCTCCACGGGGGGCGGCGCCAGCCTCGAGTACCTCGAGGGCAAGGAACTGCCCGGGCTGACCGCCCTCGCCCGCGACTAGCGGAACGGCCCGGGCCGGCGACGGCCAGGACCCGGCGCCCGTCCCCGGGCGCACACCGAAGACAGGATCCGCGGGGCCCCGGCCGCGCGGATCCTGCCGCCAACGAACAGATGGAGTACCACGATGACCACCTCGACCAACGGCGTGTTCACCCGCCGCCCGCTCATCGCGGGCAACTGGAAGATGAACCTCGACCACATGCAGGGCATCACCTTCCTGCAGAAGCTGGCCTGGACCCTGGACGACGCCGGCCACGACTTCTCGCGCGTCGAGGTGTCCGTCTTCCCGCCGTTCACCGACCTGCGCGGCGTGCAGACCCTGGTGAAGGGTGACACCCTCGAGGTCGTCTATGGGGGGCAGGACCTCTCCCCGGAGGACTCCGGCGCCTACACCGGTGACATCTCGGGGCAGTTCCTGGCCAAGCTCGACTGCACCTACGTGCTGGTGGGCCACTCCGAGCGCCGGACCATTCACGCCGAATCGGACGAGCTGCTCAACCGCAAGGTGCACGCGGCCTACCGCCACGGGCTGGTCCCCGTCCTCTGCGTCGGCGAGGGACTCGAGATCCGCCAGGCCGGGACCCACGTCGAGCACACCCTGGAGCAGCTCCGCCAGGGCGTCGCGGGGCTGTCCGCCGACCAGGCCGCCGACCTCGTCGTCGCGTACGAGCCCGTCTGGGCGATCGGTACGGGCGAAGTGGCCGGACCCGAGGACGCACAGGAGATGTGCGCGGCCATCCGCGCCGAACTCGGCTCGCTGTTCGACGCCGGCACCGCCGAGAAGACCCGTCTCCTGTACGGAGGATCCGTGAAGGCGGCGAACGTGGCGAGCATCCTCCGGGAGCGCGACGTGGACGGCGTCCTGGTGGGCGGGGCGAGCCTCGACGTAGCCGAGTTTGCTAGTATTGTCAGGTTCGAACAGCATCTGGTGACAGACTAAGTTCCGTGCGCCGGCCGCTCCACCGAGCGGCTACCGAGCCTTGAAAGGGCCCCGTGGAAATCCTTCGTATCATCCTGCTCGTCCTGCTCGGGATCACCAGCCTCCTGCTGACCCTGCTGATCCTGCTCCACAAGGGACGCGGCGGTGGCATGTCGGACATGTTCGGCGGCGGCATGACCTCGAGCATGGGGTCCTCCGGCGTGGCCGAGCGCAACCTCAACCGCTTCACGGTGGCTCTCGGGCTGGCCTGGGGTGTCGTCATCGTGGCTCTCGGCCTCATCCAGCGATTCGCCGGCGAGTCCTAGACCGCCCCACCTCCCCGTACGACGAAGCCCCCGCATCCGGCCGGATGCGGGGGCTTTGTCGTCGTCGAGGGGACGCCGTCAGTCGGCCGAGTCGTCGTCGTGGTCGATGAGGCGGCCCGGCAGCTTCTGCGCCGCGTCCTGGTCGATCAGCCACAGGGTCTTCCTCAGACCCCGGGCTCCGGCGGCGGGGACCTGGACGTGCCCGGCCCCGGCCAGTGCCAGGCCCACCGCGCCGGCCTTGTCGCTGCCGCTGACCGACAGCCACACCTCCTGCGCCGTGGTGATCGCCTCGAGGGTCAGCGAGATGCGCTGCGGCGGCGGCTTCGGCGCATCGGGGACCCCGACCGTCGTCGTGCCTCGTGTGCGGATCCCTGCCATCTCGGGGAACAGCGAGGCGACGTGGGCGTCGGGTCCGACGCCCAGCAGGAGGACGTCGAAGCGGGGCAGCCGGGGATCGGGCTGCACGATGCCCTCGTCCGCGGCGAGCTCCGCCCGCGCGGCCGCGGCCAGCTGCTCGGCGTAGTCGACGGCCGCGGCGTCCTCGTCCGGGAACTCGTCCTTCGACCCGAACTCGTGGATCTTCACGGGATCGACGGCGATGTGGTCGAGGAGGGCTGCGCGCGCCTGGACGGCGTTGCGCTCGGGGTCCTCGGCGCGCAGGAAACGCTCGTCGCCCCACCAGAAGTGGACGTTGGCCCAGTCCACCGCGGTGTGCGCCGGGGAGTCGACCACGGCCTCGAGGGCGGCGGTGCCGATCGAGCCGCCCGTGAGCACCACCGTCGCCGTGCCCCGTTCGCTCTGCACGTCGACGAGCCGGGTGATCAGCCGGGCGGCGACGGCCGCCGCGAGGGAGCCCTGGGTGGGATGGATACTGACCTTGGGTTCAGCGTTCACTGGTGCGCACACTCCTTAGGTTGGTCCGGGCAAGGCCCTCGGTGATCACTTCGCCGAACACTTCGTCCGGGTCGAGGCGCCGCAGCTCCTCCGCGAGGCAGTCCCGCAGTCCGCGGCGCGGCAGGGAGATGCGCTGCACGGGCTGGTGCGGCTGGTACAGCTCGGCGACGTCCTGGTCGGGACGGTGCAGCTCGATGTCACCGCCGCGCCGCGTCAGCCGCACGCGCCGCAGGCCGGTCCCGGTGGGCCCCGCGACGATCGTGACGGGGGCGTCGAGGGCCTTCGTCAGCCACGCCGCGAGCAGCACGGTGCTGGGGGAGTCGGAGGCCCCCTCCACGGTGACGGCGGTGATGGGCTGGTCGCCCTGCAGCTGGTCCACGACCGCTGCCAGCTGGATGCGCCAGTTGGTCAGGCGCGTCCAGGCGAGGTCGGTGTCCCCGGCCGCGTAGGTGCTGCTGATGTTGAACAGCGCCGCCGTCGGGTCCTTCTCGTTGGCGGAGTCGGTGATCCGGCGGTGGGCGATGCCGCCGATCGACGTCCGCGACGCCGCATCCGGCACCCCGTGGGGCCACCAGGCGACGATGGGCGCGTCGGGCAGGAGGAGGGCCGAGACGAGGGACTCGTTCTCCTCCGAGAGCTCCCCGTGCCCGCGCAGGACGACGACCTCCGACGCCCCCGCGTCGCCGCCGACCCGGATCTGGGCGTCGAGCCGCGTCGGCTCGTCCGGGGACTCCCCGGCCAGCACGATGATGCGGCAGGGATGCTCGCGGCTCGCCTGGTTGGCGGCGTCGATCGCGTCCTCCTCGTAGCCGGAGCGGGTGATGACGACGAGGGTCAGCACACGCCCCAGGGCGACGACGCCCCCGCTCTCCCGCAGGGACATGAGTTCCTTCGACACCTTCGAGGTGGTGGTGTCGGGCAGTTCGACGATCATGGTCTCCTCCAGGTGCGTCCATCGGCGGCGAGCAGCTCGTCGGCGGAGGCGGGTCCCCAGCTGCCGGGCACGTAGGGGTCGGGCTGCGTGTCGAGCGCCGCCCAGTGCTCCTCGAACGGGTCGAGGATCTTCCAGGACAGCTCCACCTCCTGCTGGCGGGGGAAGAGCGGGGGTTCGCCGAGGAGGACGTCGAGGATGAGCCGCTCGTAGGCTTCCGGGCTGGACTCCGTGAAGGAGTGCCCGTAGCCGAAGTCCATGGTGACGTCGCGGACCTCGGTCTGCGTCCCCGGGACCTTCGACCCGAAGCGGATGGTCACGCCCTCGTCCGGCTGCACGCGGATGACCACGGCGTTCTGCCCGAAGTCCTCGTCGTGGTGGTCCTGGAACAGCAGGTTGGGTGCGCGCTTGAACACGACGGCGATCTCCGTGACCCGGCGCCCGAGCCGCTTGCCCGCCCGCAGGTAGAACGGGACCCCGGACCACCGGCGGGTGTGGATGTCCAGGCGCAGCGCGGCGAAGCTCTCGGTGGTCGAGTCGGCGGGGATGCCGTCCTCCTCGAGGAACCCGTTCACGCGCTCCCCGCCCTGCCAGCCGGCCCGGTACTGGCCGCGGGCCGACCGACCGGAGAGGTCGGAGGGCAGGACGACGGCGGCGAGCACCTTCTCCTTCTCGGCGCGGAGGTGGTCCGCGTCGAAGGAGATCGGCTCCTCCATCGCGGTGAGTGCGAGGAGCTGGAGCAGGTGGTTCTGGATGACGTCGCGGGCCGCCCCGACGCCGTCGTAGTACCCGGCGCGGCTGCCGATGCCGATGTCCTCGGCCATGGTGATCTGCACGTGGTCCACGTAGTTGGCGTTCCAGAGCGGCTCGAAGAGCTGGTTCGCGAAGCGCAGCGCCAGGATGTTCTGGACCGTCTCCTTGCCCAGGTAGTGGTCGATCCTGAACACGGAGTCCGGGGGGAACACCTCCTCGACGATGGCGTTCAGCTCGCGGGCGGATTCGAGGTCGTGCCCGAAGGGCTTCTCGATGACCACGCGGCGCCACTGTCCGTCGTCGGGCTGGGCCAGACCGTGCTCCGAGAGCTTCTGGCACACCGTCTCGAACGCGTTCGGGGGGACGGAGAGGTAGAAGGCGTGGTTGCCGCGCGTCCCCCTGCTCTGTTCCAGCTCCTCGATGGTCTCGCGGAGCTTCTTGAACGCCTCGTCGTCATCGAAGTTGCCCTGCACGAAGCGGATACCCGCCGAGAGCTGCTCCCAGACCGTCTCGTTGAACGAGGTCCGGGCGTACTGGGTCACGGACTCCCGGACCTGCGCCACGAACTCGGCGTCGGACCACTCGCGGCGGCCGAAGCCCACCAGGCCGAAGCTCGGCGGGAGGAGCCCCCGGTTGGCGAGGTCGTAGACGGCGGGGAGGAGCTTCTTGCGGGCGAGGTCCCCCGTCACCCCGAACAGGACGAGGGACGAGGGGCCGGCGATCCGGCTCAGCCGCCGGTCGCGCGGGTCGCGCAGGGGGTTGGCGGTTCTCGCCGTGGTGCTCTCAGGCATGCTCACCCGTTCTCGTGGTGACCCTCGCCGGGTGCGGCGAGGGTGGAGATGACGTCCCGGAGCTGTGCGACGCCCGCCGCGCGGTCCGTCAGGTGCAGGCGGAGCACGGGGCGCCCGTGGTCCGCGAGCACCTGGGCGTCCCCGGCCGCCTGGGCGTCGATGAGCTCCCCGAAGGTGAAGGGGCGCTCGGGGATCGCGAGGTCGCCGCTGGCCGCGCCGGTCAGCTGCAGGTACACCCCGATGGGGGAGCCGCCCTTGTGGTACTGCCCGGTCGAGTGCAGGAAGCGCGGGCCCCAGCCGAAGGTGACCGGCCGGCCGGTGGCGGCGGCCAGCGGGGAGCGGACGGTCTCGAGGTCCGCCTGGCCGTGGCGGTCCAGGTAGGCCTGGACGGAGAGATAGCCGTTCTCCGGCAGCGTGGCGAGCAGCGCCCGCAGCGACTCGGCGACGGTCCGCGAGGAGCCCAGGAGGCCGGCGTCGCCGCGCACCTCGACCGCGCCGTCGACGAAGGCGGCCGGGGCCGGCTCCGGCTGCGCGTCGAGCAGCCCGCGAGCGGCCGTCTTGGCGGCCTCGACGTCGGGCTGGTCGAACGGGTTGATGCCCAGCAGCCGGCCGGCGACGGCGACCGCGTACTCCCAGACGAACAGCTGGCTGCCGAGGGTCCCGCTGACGGTGACGCGCGTGCCCTCGACCGGCTCGTCGCCGGGGGCCCCGTCGAGCGGGGTGAGGAGCACGGGCAGGACGTCGTCCGCCCCGTCCGCCAGTTCCGGGGCGTCGCCGGCGGCGACGACGGGGAGCAGGCCCGTGCCGAGCTTGCCCGTCGACTCGGCGATGAGCTGCTCCGCCCAGTCGGCGAAGCCGGGAAGGCCGGAGCCGGCGTCCGCGAAGACGATCTTGTCCCGCAGCGGGAGGGTGCCGCCCAGGACGGCCCCGAGCTGCAGGCCCACGTTGTCCTCGACGTCGTCGGCCAGGAACTCGGCGCTGTCCTCCGCGTCGGTCAGCAGCGTCTCCACGTCCGCACCGGCGAGGCCGGAGGGCACCAGCCCGAACGCCGTGAGGGCCGAGTAGCGGCCGCCGACATGCGGGTCGGCGTTGAACACCTTCCGGTAGCCGGCCGTCCGCGACGCCTCGTCCAGCGGCGACCCAGGGTCGGTCACGACGACGATCCGCGAGGCGGCGTCGATGCCGGCGTCCGTGAAGGCCTGTTCGAACACCCGCCGCTGCGAGTCGGTCTCGACCGTGGACCCGGACTTCGAGGACACGACGATCGCGGTGCGCTGCAGGTCCTCCTCGAGGGCCGCGCGCACCTGGTCGGGGTCGGTGGCGTCCAGGACCACGAGCGGGACGCCCGCTGCCTTCGTGATGACCTCCGGCGCGAGCGAGGACCCGCCCATGCCGCAGAGCACGATCCGGTCGACGCCCTCGGCAGCGAACTCCGCGCGGAGCGCCGTGATTTCGGGCAGGAGCGCGCGCGAGCCGTCGAACAGGTCGATCCATCCGAGACGCACGGACGCTTCCGCCTCGGCGTCGGCGCCCCACAGTGTGGCGTCCTTCGCCATCAGGCGGGAGGCGAAGCGCTCCGTGACGAGCGCCGGCACGGCGGCGTCGACCGCGGCGCGCGCGGCGCCGGTGGCGGTGAGTGCGAAGGAGCCCATCCGGATCAGCCCTTCGCCGCGTCGAGGGCGCCCTGGACGGTCTCCAGGAGTTCGGTCCAGCTGGCCACGAACTTGTCGAGGCCCTCGGTCTCGAGCTGTTCGACGACCTCGTCGTAGGAGATGCCGATCGCGTCGAGCCGGTTTAGGGTCTCGTTGGACTCGTCGTAGGTGCCGGTGACGGTGTCGCCCTCGATTACGCCGTGGTCCGCCGTGGCCTCGAGCGTCTTCTCCGGCATGGTGTTGACGACGTTCGGGGCGACGAGCCCCGCGACGTAGAGCGTGTCCGGGAGGGTGGGGTCCTTGACGCCGGTGGAGGCCCAGAGGGGGCGCTGCGCGTTCGCCCCGGCGCTCTTCAGGACCTGCCAGCGCTCCGAGGAGAACTGCTCCTCGAAGATCTGGTAGGCGAGGCGGGCGTTCGCGAGCCCCGCCTTGCCCTTGAGCGCCTTCGCGTCGTCCGTGCCGATGGCGTCGAGCCGTGCGTCGATCTCGGCGTCCACGCGGGAGACGAAGAAGGAGGCGACGGACGTGATCCTGGAGAGGTCGTGCCCGTTCTCCTTCGCCTGCTCCAGCCCGAGCAGAAAGGCGTTGATGACGGCGCGGTAGCGCTCGAGGGAGAAGATCAGGGTGACGTTGACGCTGATCCCGGCGGCGAGGGTGGCGGAGATCGCCTCCAGGCCCTCCACCGTCGCGGGGATCTTGATGAGGACGTTGGTGCGCTGCACCTTCGCGTGCAGGCGCCTGGCCTCGGCGATCGTGCCCGCGGTGTCGCGGGAGAGCCGCGGGTCCACCTCGATGGAGACGCGGCCGTCGGCGCCGTTGGTGCGCTTGGCCTCCGCCGCGAAGATGTCGCAGGCCTGCGCCACGTCGTGGGTGGTGATGTCGAAGACGGCCTGGTCGACGTCGGCGCCGGCCTGCGCGAGGGCGCCCACCTGGGAGGCGTAGGACTCGCCCTGCTTCAGGGCGGCCGCGAAGATGCTCGGGTTGGTGGTGACGCCGACGACGTTCAGGTCCTCGATGAGGTGCTTGAAGGCACCCGAGTTGATGCGCTCCCGGGAGAGGTCGTCGAGCCAGATGGAGACGCCGGCGGCCGAGAGGTCAGCTGTGGGGGTTGTCATGGTGTGTGCTCCTTGTCCGCTTCCGCGGGAGATGTGTGCTGGAGGGATGGAACGGGTCGGTTACTGCTGGTCCCCGGTCTCGGTGGCGCGGTGGCCCGACGGCAGGGCCGGGGAGCCGTTCGGCGCCAGCGGATCGGCGGCGGCCGCTGCGAGGGAGTCCTTCGCGGCGGCGACGACGGCGTCCGCCGTGATCCCGAACTCGCGGTAGAGGGTCTTGTAGTCGGCGGAGGCCCCGTAGTGCTCGAGGGAGACGATGCGTCCGGCGTCGCCGACGATCCCGTGCCAGCTCTGCGCGACGCCCGCCTCGACGGACACGCGGGCCCGGACGGTGCGGGGCAGGACGCTCTCGCGGTAGCCGGCGTCCTGCGCGTTGAACCATTCGAGGCACGGCATGGAGACCACGCGCGCCGCGATGCCCTGCGCCGCCAGCTGCTCGCGTGCCTCGACGGCGAGCTGCACCTCGGAGCCCGTACCGATGAGGATGACGTCGGGTGTGCCGCTCTTCGCCTCGGCGAGCACGTACCCGCCCTTCGCGACGCCCTCGGCCGAACCGAACGTGTCACCCGTCGCGGCGCCCTCGCCCCGCTCGTAGGTGGGGATGTTCTGGCGCGTGAGGACGATGCCGGCCGGGTTCTCGGTGTTCTCGAGGATGGTGCGCCACGCGACGGCGACCTCGTTCGCGTCACCGGGGCGGACGACGTCGAGCCCGGGGATGGCGCGCAGCGAGGAGAGCTGCTCGACGGGCTGGTGCGTGGGGCCGTCCTCGCCGAGCCCGATGGAGTCGTGGGTCCAGACGTAGATGGCCGGGACGCCCATGAGGGCGCCGAGGCGCACGGCGGGCCGCTGGTAGTCGCTGAAGATGAGGAAGGTGCCGGAGAAGGCGCGCGTGCTGCTGTGCATCACGATGCCGTTGACGATCGCGGCCGCGGCGTGTTCGCGGATGCCGAAGTGCAGCACGCGCCCGTACCGGTCGCCGGACCAGGTCTTCGTCTGGCGGCTCGCCGGGATGAACGACGGCGACCCCTCGATCGTCGTGTTGTTCGACTCGGCGAGGTCGGCGCTGCCACCCCACAGTTCGGGAAGTACGGGGCCGATCGCGGTCAGGACCTTGCCGGAGGCGGCTCGCGTGGACATGTCCTTGCCCGCCTCGAAGCCGGGGAGGCTCGCCTCCCAGCCCTCGGGCAGGGTGCGTGCCTGGATGCGATCGAGCAGTGCGGCCTCCTCGGCGTGGCCCGCCTTCCACGCGTCGAAGCCCTCCTGCCAGGCGCTGTGCGCCTCCGCGCCGCGCTGCACCACACCGCGGGCGTGCTCGAGGACCTCGGGGTCGACGGCGAAGTGCTGCTCGGGGTCGAAGCCGAGGGCTTCCTTCAGGGCGGCGACCTCGTCGGCGCCGAGGGCCGAGCCGTGGATCTTGCCGGTGTTCTGCTTGTTCGGGGCCGGATAGCCGATGATGGTCCGCAGCGAGACGATGCTCGGACGGGAGGTCTCGTTCCTCGCCGCGACGAGCGCGGAGTACAGTTCCGCGACGTCCTCCACGTACTCGCCGGTCTTCGTCCAGTCCACGCGCTGCGTGTGCCAGCCGTAGGCCTCGTAGCGCTTCAGGACGTCCTCCGTGAACGCGACGTCGGTGTCGTCCTCGATGGAGATGTGGTTCTCGTCGTAGAGCACGACGAGGTTGCCGAGTTCCTGGTGCCCGGCGAGCGAGGAGGCCTCGGACGTGACGCCCTCCTGCAGGTCGCCGTCGGAGGCGATGACCCAGACGGTGTGGTCGAAGGGGCTGGTGCCCGCGGGGGCGTCGGCGTCGAACATGCCGCGCTGGCGGCGCTGGCCGTAGGCGAAGCCGACCGACGTCGCGAGGCCCTGGCCGAGGGGGCCGGTGGTGATCTCCACGCCCTTGGTGTGGCGGTACTCGGGGTGGCCCGGGGTGAGGGAGCCCCAGGTGCGCAGCGCCTTCAGGTCATCGAGTTCGAGGCCGTAGCCCGAGAGGAAGAGCTGGATGTAGAGGGTGAGCGAGGTGTGGCCGGGTGAGAGGACGAAGCGGTCGCGCCCGGTCCACTCGGGGTCCGACGGATCGTGCCGCATGAGCTTCTGGAAGAGGAGGTAGGCCGCCGGCGCGAGGCTCATGGCCGTCCCGGGGTGTCCGTTGCCCACCTTCTCGACGGCGTCCGCCGCCAGGATGCGGACCGTGTCGACCGCCTTCTGGTCGAGCTCTGTCCAGGTCAGTTCCTGCTCTTGCGTCTGCGGCACGTTTCCGGGCCCCTTCCTGTCCGGAACGGCCGACGACGGGGGCGTGCCTCGGGCACGCCGTCGGGCCGGCCGTTCACCATTGAATCCTGCGAATGTCCGCTCCGACCGGGAACAGCACTGCGCCGGGACCACTTATTCCGGGCATGCCTCCTCAGCGGGCTTTCCAGCCCACACTATCCCGTCCGGCCTGCGAGGGGACGTGCGAGTCGAACAATGTCCTGCGTTCCGGTGCGGAATGCTATGGCGGCCCATCGGGGGGCGCGATGCCGCCCCCGATTTCTACAGGCCGTAAAAGGGTATGATGGGCCTTGTCTTTTACTCCGGAAAAAACGAAAGTGTTGCCTTGTGAAGACCCAGCAGGCTCCTGCTCCGGCACGTCCCCCGCAGGCCCGTCAGGGTTTCGGCCGCAAAGCGAAGGCCTATCTCGCGCTGACCAAGCCCCGCGTGATCGAGCTTCTCCTGGTGACCACCCTTCCCACGATGATCTTCGCGCAGGGAGGATTCCCGCCCCTCGGCCTGATCCTGGCGACCATGGTGGGCGGCGCCCTCGCGGCGGGCAGTGCCGGCGCCTTCAACTGCTACATCGACCGTGACATCGACAAACTGATGCACCGCACGGAGAACCGGCCCCTCGTCACCGGCGAGGTCACGCCGCGGGAGGCGCTCGTCTTCTCCTGGGTCCTCGGCGTCGTCGCGATCGCCGTGCTCTGGTTCGGCGCCAACCCGCTCGCCGGCATGCTGGGCATCGCCGCGATCTTCCTCTACGTGGTGATCTACACGCTCGTCCTCAAGCGCCGCACGTCGCAGAACATCGTGTGGGGCGGAGCCGCGGGGTGCATGCCCGTCCTCATCGCCTGGGCCGCGGTCACAGAGGCCGTCGAGTGGCCCGCCGTCGTGCTCTTCCTCATCATCTTCCTGTGGACGCCTCCGCACTACTGGCCGCTGTCCATGAAGTACAGCGACGACTACAACGCGGCCAACGTGCCGATGCTCGGGGCCATCGCCGGCGCCCGCGCGGTCTCCGTGCAGGTGGTCCTGTACGCCTGGGCGATGGTGGCCTGCTCGCTGCTGCTGGTCCCGGCCGGCGCGGGCTGGGTGTACACGGTCGCCGCGATCGCCGGGGGCGCCTGGTTCCTGCGGGAGTCCCACCGGCTGTACTCGCTCGCGCACCGCGGGGAGCTGCACCCGAAGGCCGCGATGAAGGTCTTCCACGGTTCGATCAGCTACCTCACGGTCCTCTTCCTGGCCCTGGCGATCGATCCGTTCGTCGGCCCCGCAGTCCTCGCCTGACCCGGCAGGATCCGCGAGACCGGGTCCTGCCCGGAGCCTCGACCAGGCCCTGCTGGCCCTAGGCTTGCACTCATGGACTTCACCGGCCTGATCGCCTACCCCCTGACCCCGTTCCTGCCGGACGGCTCCGTCTCCCTCCCGGACCTCCGGGGCCTCGTGGACGGACTCGCCTCCACGAGGGTCGACGCCCTCACGGTCCTCGGCTCCTCCGGGAGCTTCGCCTACCTGGACCGCGGCGAACGGGCCCGGGTGGCGCGCACGGCCATCGAGGCCGTGGACGGCCGGCTCCCCGTGGCCGTGGGCATCAGCTCGGTCGGCACGCGCGAGGTGCTGGAGTCGGCAACGGACGCCCAGGAGGCGGGGGCATCCGGCCTGGTGCTCTCGCCGGTCTCCTACGTGCCCCTCACCGACGACGAGGTCCTGGCGCAGGTCCGGGCGGTGGACGAGGCGACGGACCTGCCGATCTGCCTCTACAACAACCCGGGCACCACCCAGTTCGACTACTCGCTGCAGGTGGTGGCCGAACTGTCGTTGCTCCCCGACGTCGTCGCGTTCAAGGACACCGCCGCTGACGCCCTGACGTTCAACGCCCGCTACGCCGAACTGGCCCGGCTCGTCCGGGGACCGTTCAGCCACGGCGTCAGCGGCGACCTCCTGATGATGACCGGCGAGGTGGCCGCCGATGCCTGGCACAGCGGGCCGGCCGCGCTCCTGCCTGCCTATTACGCCGGCCTCCGCGACGCCGTCGTCGGCGGGGACCGGGCGGGGGCGGAGCGGATCCGGCGCGTACTCGCACCGCTCGTCGACCACGTCGCGGGGCTGCGCAAGATCAGCGGCCTGCACCTCCTGGCACGTGCCTGCGGTGTCGCGGCCGGGGATCCCCGGCCGCCGCTGCTGCCGAGCCCGGGCTCCGAGCTGCGCGAACTCGGGCGGCTCCTCGACGTCCTCGAGGCGGAGCTCGACGCCGGCTGACCGGCGCCGGGCCTCCCGGACGGACCGGCCGGCCGGCCGGCGGCGATGCCGTCTAGGAGACGGCCTGCGGCATCCGGGTCGCAGCCGTCGTGCCCGGCAGGGTCCTCCGCGTGGTACCGGTGTACTGCGCGTGGACGGCCGCGGCCATGAGCAGGGACGCACCGAGCATGTGGAGCGCCACGAGCGCGATGGGCAGGTGGAGGAAGTGCTGCACGTACCCGACGGCCCCCTGCAGCAGGACGATCACGGCCAGCAGCACCAGCGCCTTGCACAGCTTCGCGTGGACCGCGGACCGGTAGGCGACCACGACGGCGAGGGCGACCGTGGCGACCAGGAGATACACCGGGAGGGCGTGCAGGCGCGTCATCAGGTCAGAGTCGAGCCCGTTGCGGGCGGCGCCGTGGTCACCCGCATGCGGGCCGGACCCGGTGACGACGACACCGAGCAGGATGGCGATCGACGTGAGCACGGTCGAGGTCAGGAGCAGCTGGCGCAGCAGCGGTGGTGCGGCGGGCGCACGCCGGCTCCGATACTGCGCGGCGTCGAGACGGGCCCGGTTGACGAGCACCATCGCGACGGCGACGAGGATCATCGACACGACGAAGTGCAGGCCAACGACCCAGGGGTTCAGTCCGGTCCACACGGTGATGCCGCCGATGACCGCCTGCGCGGGGATGCCGAGGAAGAGCCCGATCGACAGGCGGAACAGGTCCTTCCGCTCCCGGCGCATGCCGAGCACGGCGACGATCATGGCCACGGCGATGGCGACGAGCACGAAGGTCAGCAGCCTGTTGCCGAACTCGATCACCCCGTGGAAGCCCATCTCCGGCGTGGTGACGATGGAGTCCGCCGTGCAGCGGGGCCACTCCGGGCAGCCGAGCCCCGACGCCGTGAGGCGCACGGCCCCGCCGGTCACCACGATGGCGATCTGCGAGACGAGGGAGGCAACGGCCAGCCGCCGCACCACGGGCGTGGTGGTGCGGGGGAGTGCGCCGGTGAGGCGGGCGAGCGGGGGAAGAGTCATGCTGTCAGCTCCATTTGAACCAGCGGATGGCCGCCAGGCTGGCGACGACGGCCCAGGCCAGGAGGACCAGGCACGCGATGGGGTCGAACACGCCGTCCAGCAGGGCGCTCCGGAGACCGTCGCCCAGGGCGGCGGAAGGGAGCACCGAGACGAACGGTTCGGCGGCGGCAGGCAGGCTCGCCGCCGGGATGATCACGCCGCCGGCGGCGGCGAGCAGGATCCACACCAGGTTGGTGACCGCGAGGGTCGCCTCCGGGCGGAGCGTCCCGGCCACGAGGAGCCCGAGCGCGGTGAAGGCCGCCGACCCGAGGAGCAGCAGCAGGGCCGCGGGCAGGATCCCCGCGGGGTCGGGCGTCCAGCCCATCAGGAGGGCGGCTCCGCCGATCACGACGAGCTGGACGGCCAGCACGACGGCGACCGCGACCGCCTTGCCGAGGATCAGGCCCGACCGGCCGAGCGGCGTCGTCGACAGGAAGCGCAGGACCCCGTAGCGGCGGTCGAACCCCGTCGCGATGCCCTGGCCGGTGAAGGCCGTGGACATGGTGCAGAGGGCGAGGACGCCGGGGGCCGCGACGTCGATCCTGCTCGGCCCGTAGGCGTCCAGCAGCGGCGTGAGGACCAGCGCCGTGAGCGCGAGGAGCGGCAGGACGATCGCGAGGACCAGCTGCTCCCCGTTGCGGAGCATGGCCAGCGCCTCGTAGGCGCCGTGGCGCAGGACCCGGGCCGGCAGCGGGGCCGCGGCACCGGCGGCCGACGGAGGGGCCGGCGTCCCGGCGGGAACCGGTGCGTGAAGGGTCATCGGATGCTCCGTCCGGAGATGTCGAGGAAGACGTCCTCGAGCGAGCGCGGCGCCATGGAGATCGCCGTGGGCATCACCCCGCATGCGTCCCACCACCGGGCCAGCCGGGCGACGTCGTCCGCCGTGAGCGGTCCGCGGAGCACGTACTGTCCCGGTTCCGTCTCACGCTGGAGCAGGTGGGGGAGGAGATCGGGCGGGAACGAGAGGCCCGGCACGGTCTCGAAGCGCAGTTCGCGGGCGCCGTCCGCCCCGCTGTCCGCCGTGAGCGACGCGACGGTGCCCTCGGCGACGGTGCGGCCTCCCTCGAGGATGTACACGTAGTCGGCGAGCTTCTGGGCGTCGTCGAGCAGGTGCGTGGTCAGGATGACGGCCAGGCCGTCGGCGCGGAGCTGGCGGATGAGGTCGAACACGATGGTGCGGGACTGCGGGTCGAGGCCGGCGCTCGGCTCGTCGAGGAAGACGACCTCGGGCCGGCCCACCAGCGCGCAGGCCAGGGCGAGGCGCTGCTTCTGCCCACCGGAGAGCCGCCGGATGGAGACGGCCCCGAACTCGTCGAGTCCGAGGTGCTCCGCCAGGGCGGCGACGGGCAGGGGGTTCGCGTACATGGACGCGACGTGGCGGAGGAGGGCCAGCGGGCGCACCGACGGCGGGAGCCCGCCGTCCTGCAGCATCACCCCGACACGCGCGCGCAGGTGCGGCGTGGCCCGGGACGGATCCTCGCCGAGCAGGCGGACCCGGCCGCCGTCGGCGCGCTGCAGGCCCTGCGCGCATTCGAGGGTCGTCGTCTTGCCGGCGCCGTTGGCGCCCAGGAGGACGGTCACCGCGCCGTGCTCGGCCCGCAGGCTGACGCCGTCGAGCACGCGGACCATCCGGCCGTCGAGGGCGCCGACCGGGCCGAAGTCCTTGACGAGACCGTCGATCTCGAGGGCGGGGGAAGATGTCGGCACCCGCTTATTCTACGGCAGGTAGTAGGCGCCACGACGGCGCCGATGGGTAGCCTCGCCTAAGTGGTGGCACGGAATACATTAGGTCATGCTTGTGTTGTGTATTTTGTCGCCGACGGAGGGAATGGATCGTGACCGCATCACCCCACGCCGCCGTTCCGGCGGCGTCTACGCCTGCTGTCCGGGCGCCGGCCCGCGCGGCGCAGATCGTCTCCCCGGACTCCGACGAACGCACGCGGGACCGTGTCCTCGCGGCCGTCCTCGAACGCGGCCCGGTCAGCGCGACGGAGCTCGGCGACAGCCTCGGATTCACGCCTGCCGCCATGCGGCGCCACCTCGACGCGCTGTCCACCGACGGCCTCATCGAGGTCAAGCGCGTCCGCGGGTCGGCCGGCGGCGCGGGACGCCCGGCCCGGCGCTACGTGCTCAGCCGCCGCGGGCAGTCCCGGCTCGGCAACGACTACCTGGACATCGCCGTCGCGGCGCTCGCGCAGCTCGGTGAGACCGGGGGTCCCGAAGCCATCGAGGAATTCGCCCGCACACGCTTCTCCGGCATGGAGGAGCGGTACCGGCCGATCGTCGAGGCCGCAGGTCCCGACCTCGCCGCCCGTGCCCACGCCCTCGCCGGCGCCCTGACCACCGACGGTTTCGTCGGGTCCACCAAGACGGTCGGCCTCCCGCAGGGCGACGCGCCGCGGACGGGCCCCTCGGCGGCCCGGCCCGTGATGCTCAGCGTCCAGCTGTGCCAGGGACACTGCCCCATCCAGGGCCTGGCCTCGGCCTTCCCGGCGTTCTGCGACCAGGAGACCGGCGTCTTCGCCCGCCTGCTCGGCGTCGACGTCCGGCGGCTGTCCACCCTGGCCGCCGGCGGGCACGTCTGCACCACCCACATTCCCCTGGGACGGACGACGGCGGCCACGGCCGCGCCGGTCGGCCCGGACACCCCGGGACCCGCGCAGGCGGATCCCGGCACCGTCCCGCCCAGCAGCCCAGCAACGTTATCCATCCATCAGCAAGGAAGGCCATGATGACGGATCAAGTAGACCGCACGCCCGCTGCATCGGCAGTGCCGGAGTCGGTGATCACCGACATCCTCGAGAAGAACCCCGAGCTCGAGGGCATCGGGACCTACCAGTACGGGTGGGCCGACAAGAACGAGGCGAGCGACAACGCGCGCCGCGGGCTGAGCGAGGAAGTCGTCCGCGACATCTCCGCGAAGAAGAACGAGCCCGAATGGATGCTCGACCTCCGCCTCAAGGGCCTGAAGTACTTCGACCGCAAGCCCATGCCCGCCTGGGGCGCCGACCTCTCCGGCATCGACTTCGACAACATCAAGTACTTCGTCCGCTCCACCGAGAAGCAAGCGAACACGTGGGAGGACCTCCCCGAGGACATCCGGAACACGTACGAGAAGCTCGGCATCCCCGAGGCGGAGCGTGCGCGCCTGGTCTCCGGCGTCGCGGCCCAGTACGAGTCCGAGGTGGTCTACCACCAGCTGCGCGAGGACCTCGAACGCCAGGGTGTCCTCTTCCTCGATACCGACACCGCGCTGCGCGAGCACCCCGAGATCTTCAAGGAGTACTTCGGCACGATCATCCCCGTGGGCGACAACAAGTTCGCGTCGCTGAACACGGCCGTCTGGTCGGGCGGCTCGTTCGTCTACGTGCCCAAGGGCGTCCACGTCGAGATCCCCCTGCAGGCGTACTTCCGCATCAACACCGAGAACATGGGCCAGTTCGAGCGGACGCTGATCATCGCGGACGAGGACTCGTACGTGCACTACATCGAGGGCTGCACCGCCCCGATCTACACCTCGGACTCCCTGCACTCGGCCGTCGTCGAGATCGTGGTGAAGAAGGGCGCCCGCGTCCGCTACACCACCATCCAGAACTGGTCGAACAACGTGTACAACCTGGTGACCAAGCGCGCCGTCGCCCACGAGGGCGCCACCATGGAGTGGATCGACGGCAACATCGGTTCCAAGGTCACCATGAAGTACCCGGCCGTGTACCTCGTCGGCGAGCACGCCAAGGGGGAGACGCTCTCCATCGCCTTCGCCGGTGAGGGACAGCACCAGGACACCGGGTCGAAGATGGTCCACATCGCGCCCAACACCAAGTCCTCGATCATCTCGAAGTCCGTGGCGCGTGGCGGCGGACGCGCCGCCTACCGCGGACTCGTCCAGGTCCGGGACGGCGCGAAGCACTCGGCCAATACGGTGCGCTGCGACGCGCTGCTCGTGGACACCATCTCGCGCTCAGACACGTACCCGTACGTGGACATCCGCGAGGACGACGTCACCATGGGCCACGAGGCCACCGTGTCGCGCGTCAGCGAGGAGCAGCTGTTCTACCTCATGTCCCGCGGGCTCCCCGAGGACGAGGCCATGGCCATGATCGTGCGCGGCTTCATCGAGCCGATCGCGCGCGAGCTGCCCATGGAGTACGCGCTCGAGCTGAACCGGCTGATCGAACTGCAGATGGAAGGGGCCGTGGGCTAGCAATGGCTGACACGACACAGATCTCACCCGACACCACGTCCGAGGGGGAGCGGACCGAGCTCGGACGTGCGGCCGACAAGGCACGTATAGGTGTTCCCTCCGGCACAGTGGACACCCGCGCCGTCATCGACGGCTTCACCGAGGAGGGCGAGAGCCTGCCCGGGGGCGACGACGGGGTCGAGCAGCTCGGCTTCAAGAAGCACAGCCACGGCAACGCACCGGTCATCCCCGAGGCCTCGCGCGGTGAGCGCCGCCGGTCCTTCGACCTCGCGGACTTCCCGCCGCTGACCGGCCTCGAGGAGGACTGGCGGTTCACGCCGCTGAAGCGCCTCCGCGGCCTGCACACCGACGCGCTCGACGGCGCAGCGCCCGCCGTCGCCGTCACGGGTGCCGGCAACGTCACCGTCGAGACCGTGGGCCGCGGCGACTCCCGGCTCGGGTCGGCCGCCACGCCGGAGGACCGCGTGTCGGCCGCCGCGTGGAACGCCTTCACCGAGGCCACGGTGATCACCGTCCCGCGCGAGACCGCCGCCGACGGCGAGGTGATGGTCAGCGTCACGGGGTCCTCACCCGGCGCCGCCGCGCAGCACATCCTCATCCACGCCGAGGCGTTCTCGAAGGCCGTCGTGGTCCTGGACCACACGGGCTCCGTCACGCTCGCCCAGAACGTCGAGATCGTGGTGGGCGACGGCGCCGAACTCACGGTCGTCAGCGTCCAGGAATGGGACGACGACGCCGTGCACGTGTCCTCGCAGCAGGCGAAGGTGGGACGCGACGCCCGGTACAAGCACGTCGTCGTCAGCCTGGGCGGCGACCTCGTGCGCCTCACGCCGTCGTCCATCTTCACCGCCACCGGCGCCGAGGTCGAGATGTACGGCCTGTACTTCGCCGATGCCGGACAGCACCTCGAGCAGCGCCTCCTGGTGGACCACGCGGTCCCGAACTGCAAGTCCCGGGTGACCTACAAGGGCGCGCTGCAGGGACAGGACGCGCACACCGTCTGGGTGGGCGACGTCCTGATCCGCAAGGCGGCCGAGGGCACGGACACCTACGAGACGAACCGCAACCTGATCCTCACGGACGGCGCGCGCTCGGACTCGGTCCCCAACCTGGAGATCGAGACGGGACTCATCGAGGGTGCAGGCCACGCCAGTGCCACGGGCCGGTTCGACGACGAGCACCTGTTCTACCTGATGGCGCGCGGCATCCCCGAGAAGGCGGCCCGCCGTCTCGTGGTGCGCGGCTTCCTCACCGAGGTCATCCAGCAGATCAGGGTGCCCGCGCTCGAGGAGCGGCTGTCGGAGTCGGTCGAGCGCGAACTCGCGGCAGGCAACCTCTGATGTCCGAGACGCCCCGCGGCGAGCTGATCTGCAGCGTCGACGACATCCAGGTCAAGCAGGCCCTGCGCGTGCTCATCGACGACTACCCCGTGGCGATCGTCCGTGACTCCGAAGGCGACATCCACGCGCTGGGCGACACCTGCTCGCACGCGGACATCTCCCTGTCCGAGGGCGACGTCGAGGGGTGCGCCATCGAATGCTGGGGCCACGGCTCCCAGTTCGACCTCCGCAGCGGCGCCCCGCTGCAGCTCCCGGCGTACGAACCGGTCCCGGTCTTCGCGCTGGAGATCCACGACGGCAACGTCTACGTCGACGTCACGACGGTCACAAACGGAGCAGCCACCCCGCAGCTCGGCTAGCGGCCCCAGCCCCACCTACTTCCTGCACACCTCCTGCATAGCAGGCGAAGGAGAAAGAACACGATGTCCACACTTGAAATCAAGGACCTGCACGTCAGCATCGACACCGAGCAGGGCAACGTCCCCATCCTCAACGGTGTCACGCTGACCATCAACACCGGCGAGACCCACGCGATCATGGGCCCCAACGGCTCCGGGAAGTCGACCCTCGCGTCGACCATCGCCGGCCACCCCCGCTACAAGGTCGACAGCGGCACGATCACCCTCGACGGCGAGGACGTGCTGTCCATGAGCGTCGACGAGCGGGCCCGCGCCGGACTGTTCCTGGCCATGCAGTACCCGGTCGAGGTACCCGGCGTCACGATGACGAACTTCCTGCGGACGGCCAAGACGGCCCTCGACGGCGAAGCCCCGAGCCTGCGCCACTGGACCAAGGACGTCAAGACGGCCATGGCGCAGCTGCGTATCGACGCCGACTTCGCGCAGCGCAACGTCAACGAGGGCTTCTCGGGCGGCGAGAAGAAGCGCGTGGAGATCCTGCAGCTCGAGCTGTTCCGCCCCAGGTTCGCGATCCTCGACGAGACCGACTCCGGCCTCGACGTCGACGCCCTGAAGGTCGTCTCGGAGGGCGTCAACCGTGAGCACGCGAAGGGTGAGATGGGTACGCTGCTCATCACGCACTACACGCGGATCCTGCGGTACATCAAGCCGGACTTCGTCCACGTGTTCGTGGGCGGCAGGATCGCCGAACAGGGCGGGCCGGAACTCGCGGACCGCCTCGAGGAAGAGGGCTACGATCGGTTCACGGCACAGGCCGCGGTCGAGGCGTAGCCCCACCGCGTCAGAGGACACCAGCCTGAGAGGAAGAGTTCGATGAGTGATGTGCAGCAGGCGCAGACCGCGCTGGATGACATCGAGGAAGCGCTGCGGGACGTGATCGACCCGGAGCTCGGCGTGAACATCGTCGACCTCGGTCTCCTGTACGGCCTGAAGTACGCGGAGGACGGCGCCCTCCTGATCGACATGACCCTGACGACGGCGGCCTGCCCGCTCACCGACGTGCTCGAGGAGCAGGTGGGCCAGGCGCTCGACGGCGTCGTGGACGAGTGGCGCCTGAACTGGGTGTGGATGCCGCCGTGGGGTCCGGAGAAGATCACCGAGGACGGCCGCGACCAGATGCGGGCCCTCGGCTTCAACATCTGAGCGGTCCGACGGCGGGACGGGAGGGCGGTTCCAGCGAAGGCTGGGACCGCCCTTCCTCGCGTCCGGGAGGTCCTTCGGCCCTGACCTGCGTGCCCCGGCGGTCCTAGCCTTGGTCCCGGACGACCGACCAGAGGGGACACAGGATGGCGGCGGTAGAGGTCCGGGATCTCCGGAAGTCCTACGGCGACCTCCTCGTCGTCGACGGTGTGTCCTTCAGCGTTGATGCCGGCGAGGTGTTCGCCCTCCTCGGACCGAACGGGGCCGGGAAGACGACGACCGTCGAGATTTTGGAGGGGCACCGGCGCGCCGACGCCGGCACCGTGTCGGTCCTTGGCTTCGACCCGGCGACGCACCCCCGCGCCTTCCTCGAGCGCATCGGGATCGTCCTGCAGGACGCCGGGTTCGAGGACGACTTCACCGTCCTCGAACTCGTGAACCTGCAGCGCGGGCTCTACCCGCGCCGGGTGGGGGCGGACGCCCTGATCGACCAGGTGGGGCTCTCGGCGAAGCGGAAGGCGCGGGTGAAGACCCTCTCGGGGGGCCAGCGTCGCCGGCTCGACCTCGCCCTCGGCCTGGTCGGCGACCCGGAGATGCTCTTCCTCGACGAACCCACCACCGGGTTCGACCCCTCCGCCCGGCACCAGGCGTGGGGGCTGGTGGAAGGCCTCCGCGACCTGGGGAAGACCGTGCTCCTGACCACGCACTACCTCGACGAGGCGGAACACCTCGCCGATCGCGTGGCCGTGATGGTCGAGGGCCGCATCGTGGCGCTCGGGACGCCGGCGGAACTGACCGCCGGGCAGCGCAGCGTCGTGGTGTCGTTCCGCCTGCCGCGCGGGATCCCCGTGGAGAGGCTCCCCGAACTGGGCGGCAGGCCCCTGCCCGACGGAGCGGGGTGGACGCTGTCCACGATGCATCCGGCCGCGGTGCTCCATGCCCTCTCCGGCTGGGCGCTCGAACACCGGCTCGAACTCCCGGCCCTCGAGGTCCGCCGTCCCTCCCTCGAGGACGCCTACCTGGCGCTCGTGGGCTCGGCGGCGACGGCGGAGCGGGAGGACGCCGAGGCACCCCCGGGGAGGGCGTGATGGACGCCGGCGTCGGAAGCGCCGTCCGGGGGCAGGCCGTCCCGGTCAGCGCCGCCTCGATGGCCCGCGACCAGCTGGTGCATGCCGTCCTCGCGCTGTGGCGGACCCAGGTGGTGCTGATCTTCACCTTCGTGATGCCGCTGCTTTGGCTCTTCGTGCTCGGCCTGCTCGCCGGCAACGACGCCGTGGGGCCGGACGGCGTCCGGGTCATGCAGTTCGCCGCACCGATCGCCATCGCGATGGGCACGTTCTTCGCCACCCTGCCGCCGGTGGCGATCGCGGTGGCGGAGGCCAGGGAGACCGGGGTGCTGAAGCGCCGTCGGGGGACCCCCCTCCCGGCCTGGGCCTACTTCTTCGGGCAGATCGGCGCGGCCCTGCTGTTCGCCCTCGGCTCCCTCGTGGTGACGGTGCTGCTCAGCGTCCTGCTCTACGACGTCCGGCTGCGCACGGAGACGCTCCTCGCCACCGCCGTGACGCTGGTCCTCGGGACCCTGACGTTCGCGGCCATGGGTCTTGCGATCGGGTCGCTGAGCAGGACCGCCTCCATCGCGGAAGCCGCGTCGATCGGTTCCGCGGTGGTGCTCTCCTTCATCTCGGGCCTCTTCTTCGTGGGGGCCGCGCTGCCGGCCTGGCTCGACGCGGTCGCCTCCGTGTTCCCGCTGAAGCCCTATACGGACTCCCTGCGGAGCCAGTTCGACCCCTACCTCCCCGGGGGCGGCTGGAACCCGGCGGAGCTTGCGGTCATCGCGGGGTGGCTCGTCGCCGGCACGCTGGTCAGCCTCGGTGCCTTCCGGTGGGAGCGGTACCGGTCGCCGTCCGCCGGGTCTGCACGGCGGCGACCGCCCCGGTCGACGCCGCCGTCGTCCGGGGGACCGGCCCCACGAGGGCTCGGCGCCGTGGCGGTCCGCCGGCCCTCCGCCCTCGCCCTTCTCGCGGGCCAGGCCGGGGCTGCTCTCCGCGGCATCGCCCGCCGGCCGGGTGACGTGTTCTTCTCGGTCCTCATGCCGGTGGGCCTCTTCGCGCTCCTGGTCACCGTCCAGCCGGGCGACACCCTGGCCGACGGTCGACCCGCCGCCCTGGTCATCGGGGCCAGCATGGTCACCTGGGGCGCGGGCGTCGCCCTGTTCATGAACCTCGCGGAGCGTGTCGCCCGGGCCCGGGACACGGGCCTGCTCAAGCGACTGCGGGGGACGCCGCTGCCGGTCGTCGGGTATCTCGCCGGGAGGACCGTCGCGGGCTTCACGCTCACCCTGGTGATCCTCGCCGCGATCCTCCTGCTCGGGGCGGTCGCCTACGGTCTCAGGATCGGCGCGGCCGGGCTGCTGCTCGGGCTGGTGGTGCTCCTGATCGGCGCGCTGAGCCTGGCAGCCTGCGGGTTCCTGCTGACCGCGCTGGTGCCCAGTGCGCGGGCGGTCGGCACCGTGGGCCTGGCCGTCCTCTTCCTCCTTTCCTTCTTCTCGGACGTGTTCCTGAACGATGGACCGGCCTGGATGGACACCGTCGGCTCGTTCTTCCCCCTCAAACACCTGCAGAACGGGTTGGTCGCGGCGTGGGATGCCTCCGGGTCCACGACGCCGTGGCTGGATCTCCTGGTGCTGGCGGTGTGGGCCGGGGCCGCCGGAGCGGCAGCGATCCGGCGGTTCCGCTGGCAGCCGGCTCGGGGATGACACCGGGGAACCGCGGCCCGCGCCGGTCTCACCGCCGGGCGGATGGCCTGGCCCTGATCCTGTGGCTGCGGCGCGTCGACTATGCTCCCGGGCGGGCGTCCCGGCCGTCGTCGTCCCCGTCGTCGTCCCCGTCGTCGTGGTCACCGAGGCCTCGCGCCGCGAGGGCCTCGCCGGTCCGGTGCGCGTAGGCGACGGCGCCGATCACGAGGGGCGTCACGGCGATCCGCGGGCTGCGGTCGAGGCCCCGCGCCTTCGCGGCCTCCCTGACGTCGACGAACAGTCCGGCCAGGTAGGGGATGCTGCGCAGCATGACGGACAGCGCGAGGGCGAAGCGCTCCGGTTGCGCGCCCAGGACGCGGAGGGGGCGGGCCAGCCGGACCACGCCGTCGAGCATGGTCTGCGTGGGTGTCGTGAGCGTCAGGGCCCGCGCCGCGAGCAGGCAGGCGATGATCCCGCCCACGACGCCGAACGCGGCGGACCATCCCTGCAGCCAGCCCTGGTAGAGCGCGAGGACCCCGAGGACGGGCGCCGCCGGCAGGAGCATCCGCAGGATCCGCACGGGGGACACGTGCGCCCCGAGCAGCAGCGCGCCGACGGTCAGGACCAGCGCGACGCCGGTGACGGAGGGCGAGCGCCAGGCGAGGACGACGCCCGCGCAGGCGAGGGACGCGGCGGCCTTGACGGGCAGCGGCGTGCGGTACAGGAAGCCGCTGCCGGGCTCGTAGAGGCCGATCGTGCCGCCGAAGCCCCTCACGGCCCGGGCACCGGCGGCGAGACGAGCGAGCGGTAGTGCGCCACGGCGTCGGCGGGTGGACCGTCGAAGACGACGGCGCCGCCGTCGACGACCAGCGTCCTCTCGGCCTCGAGGGCGAAGTCCAGGTTGTGCGTCGTGAAGACGACCTGCTGCTCCAGGCCGGCGATGACCGCCCGGACCCGGGCGTCGTTCCGCAGGTCCAGCAGCGTGGTCGGCTCGTCGGCGACGAGGATCCGTGGCTCCACGGCGAGCACGACGGCGAGCGCGAGGATCTGCCGTTCGCCGCCGGAGAGGTCGTAGATGCTGCGGTCCGCGAGGTGCTCCACGCCGAAGCGCCGCAGGACGTCCTCCGCCCGCCGGTGACGCTCGGCCGGCGGGAGCCTCCGCGTCCGCAGGGACAGCTCCACGTCCTCGCGGCCCGTCGGCATGACGAGCTGCGACAGCGGATCCGTGAACACGAAGCCGACGGAGCGCCGCACCGCCCGCCCTTCCGTCCGGGTGTCCCGCCCGAAGACGGTGACCGTACCGGTGGACGGGACGAGCAGTCCGTTGATGAGGCGCAGCAGGGTCGACTTGCCGGATCCGTTGGCACCGATCACCGAGATCCGCCGCTCGCGGAGCGTCAGGGTGGCCTCGAGGATGGTCCGGCCGCCGTCCACGCGCACCTGCGCCCCCGCGAACTCAATCACGCGGTGCGCGCCCGGCGAGCAGCCGGGGGAAGGCGCGGTGCACCGACACGGCGATGACCGCGGCCAGGATGTTCTTGAGCACATCGCCGGGCAGGTAGGCGGCGTCCACGATCACGGCGTCCCGCAGCGGCAGGCCCGCATTGACCATGAGGCCCGCGATACCGAGCGGGTGGATGGTCACCAGGCTCGCCGCGAGGCACGCGATGAAGAGGAGGGGGGCGCGGAACCGCTGCCGGCGCAGGACGACGACGGCGAGGAGCCCCGCGACGAGGGCCGCGAGGGGGAACGCCAGGAGGTATCCCGCGGACGGCCCGGCCAGCACGCCGAAGCCCCCGCTGAACCCGCTGAAGACCGGCAACCCGATCAGCCCGGCGACCAGGTAGAGCAGGACGGCGGCTGTCCCGCGTGCCGGCCCGAGCACGATCCCCGCGAGCATGACCCCGAGGGTCTGGAGCGTGATGGGCACCCCGAGCGGGCCCACCGGGATACCGGGTAGGATTGCAAGGGCGGCGATGAGGGCGGCGAAGACCGCGATCAGCGAGAGATCGGTGGCATCCCACCGTCGTCCGGGCCGTCGTCCGGAGGACGGGCGGCTGCGGACCGGATGGGCGGCGGTCTTCTCGGCTGGCTGCATGGCACACACTCCTTCAGCGGGCCGGAGTCGCACCGGCTGCTCCGGTGATTGTCGACTTCCTCCAGCCGTCACTGCTTCTGTACCGAGACTAGCGCCGGTCACCGGGGGATCCTTTGTGGGATTCCTACAACAACGCCGTCTCCGGCACCATGAAAGGCCACACCGTGATCAACGTTTCGAACCTCGAGCTGCGGGCTGGTGCCCGCCTTCTCATGGACGGGGTGTCCTTCCGCGTGGACAAGGGTGACAAGATCGGGTTCGTGGGCCGCAACGGCGCCGGCAAGACGACGCTCACGAAGGTGCTGGCAGGCGAGGCGCTCCCGGCCGGCGGCACAGTGACCCGCTCCGGGGAGATCGGCTACCTGCCCCAGGACCCCCGGACGCCCAACATGGAGCAGCTCGCCCGCGACCGCATCCTCTCGGCCCGCAACCTGGACGAGGTGGTCAGCGAACTGCGTCAGGCGCAGGAGGACATGGCCAGCGACACGGCGTCGGTGCGCAACAAGGCGATGGCGCGCTACGACCGCATCGAGTCGGCGTTCCTCGCCGGCGGCGGCTACGCGGCCGAGGCCGAGGCGGCGTCCATCTCCTCGAACCTGGCGCTGCCCGAGCGCATCCTCAATCAGCCCCTCAAGACGCTCTCCGGCGGCCAGCGCCGGCGCGTGGAACTCGCGCGCATCCTCTTCTCCGGCGCCGAGACCATGCTCCTCGACGAGCCCACCAACCACCTCGACGCCGACTCCATCACCTGGCTCCGGGAGTTCCTGAAGAACCACCAGGGCGGCCTGATCGTCATCAGCCACGACGTGGAACTGCTCGAGGCGACCGTGAACAAGGTGTTCCAGCTGGACGCCAACCGGGCGACCATCGACATCTACAACATGGGCTGGAAGCGCTACCAGCTCCAGCGCGAGACCGACGAGCGCGCCCGGAAGCGCGAGCGGGCCAACGCCGAGAAGAAGGCGCAGGTCCTCATGGACCAGGCCAACAAGATGCGGGCCAAGGCCTCCAAGGCCGTCGCCGCCCAGAACATGGCCAAGCGCGCCGAACGCCTCCTCGGCAACCTCGACGCCGTCCGCGCCTCCGACCGCGTGGCCGCCCTGCGCTTCCCCGAACCGTCGCCCTGTGGCAAGACGCCGATGACGGCGGAGGGACTGAGCAAGTCCTACGGGTCGCTCGAGATCTTCACCGACGTGGACCTCGCGATCGACCGGGGGTCGAAGGTGGTGATCCTCGGGCTCAACGGTGCGGGGAAGACCACCCTGCTGCGCATGCTCGCCGGCGTCGACACGCCGGACACGGGCAAGGTCGTCGCCGGTCACGGCCTCAAGGTCGGGTACTACGCGCAGGAGCACGAGACGCTCGACACGCAGCGCACGGTGCTCGAGAACATGAAGTCCTCCGCCCCGGACATGCAGGACGCGGAGGTGCGCGGCATCCTCGGCTCGTTCCTCTTCTCCGGCGACGACGTCGACAAGCCCGCCGGGGTGCTCTCGGGCGGCGAGAAGACGCGCCTGGCCCTGGCGACCATCGTGGCGTCCTCGGCGAACGTACTCCTCCTGGACGAACCGACGAACAACCTCGACCCCGCCAGCCGGGCCGAGATCCTCGGCGCCCTCAAGAACTACAGCGGCGCCGTGGTCATGGTGAGCCACGACGAGGGCGCCGTGGACGCGCTCGACCCCGAACGGGTGGTCCTCCTGCCCGACGGCGTCGAGGACCTCTGGAACGAGGACTACCTGGAGCTCGTCACCCTCGCCTAGAAGTCCCGGGCCGGTCGGCCCCTACCCGGAGTACCCCTGGTGCTCACGCTGCATCGACGGTGTCGGTGGCGCGGATGGTGCGCGTCGGGGGATTCGTGCCGTCCGCGTGCCGCCGGGGGCTGGTCCAGACGCCGCTCGTCCGGTCCGGCAGCCACGCTCTCGGGAGTTGGCTCAGGCAGATGCCGGCGTCCAGCATGCGCACCAGGGGGAAGAGCAGTCCGAAGAGCAGGTACACCGGCCGCTTGAGGAGGATCGCGGCCAGGACCGAGAGCAGGAAGTCGGGGAGGAGGACCCCCAGCAGGACGGCGCCGAGCGGGACGGCTTCGGTCAGCCACTCCAGGACCGGCGGTGCCTGCGCGAGCAGCGGCCGCGGCAGGGCGTCGGCGATGAGGGAGAGGACGAGCAGCGGCAGCAGGGACAGCAGGAGGATCCCGCTGACGACGAGTTCGACGATGTGGATCCACAGGTTGACCCAGAACTTGGTGAACCGGAACCGGTGCCGCCGGACGGTCTGCCAGAAGCCGAGGTTCCACCGTCGGATCTGGCGGACGTAGTCCCGGAGGTTGTCCGGATCCTCCGTGTACGCGATGGCGGCCGACGGGTGGAACGCGATGCGTCCGAGTTTCCTGGCGTGGACGTCGAACGTCATGTTGAAGTCCTCGATCACGAGGCCGCGGCCCGCGACGTCGATGTGCCGGAGGACGGAGGTGCGGTACATGCTGGCGAAGCCCGGGACGATGCTCACCACGTTCGCCGGTTTGGCCGCCTGGCCGTATTTCAGCAGGAGCTGGACGACCAGGTAGAGCCTGTCGCGGTAGGCGATGAGGAACCGGCCCAGCAGCGACCGCTTGCCCGCGCCCACGATCGACTTCGCCCGGCCCGCCACCGCGGCGACCCCGGGGTCGGCGAAGAGCGGCAGCCCGGTGGTCAGGTAATCCCTCGTCGGCCGGGTGTCGGCGTCGAGGATCAGGACGACCTCGAAGCGGTCACACAGCCCGAAGTGCCGGATGCCCTCGGCCAGGGCTCCCGCCTTGCCGCGGTTGACCTGCAGATCGAGGACGTTGACGCCCAGATTCCGGGCGATCGGGACGGTCGCGTCGGTCGACTTGTCGGACACGACGTGGATGTTGGTCGGGGGCACGAGGTCCGCCGCCGCGTGGATCGACTTCTCGATGGTCGACGCCTCGTTGTGGGCGGCGATGAGGACCGCCACGCGACTCACCGGGGGAGTGCCCGGCGGACGTGGGGCGTGGGGCCCGGCCGTGGTGCGGCGCACCGCTTCGCCCACGCCGCGGCCCACGCCGACCAGCCCCCAGAACGTGGTGCTGAGACCCACCACCAGCAGCACCACCAGCAGAACTGTCAGGAAGTCCATGGTTCTCCGTCACTCCTCGCGGGGCTGCATCTGTTGCGCCGCCCGGTCATCGGACCTGGCTCGTGGTGACGATCCGCTTCCAGGGCCCGTCCGGCACGTCCGCCTCGTCGACGAACTGCCAGTCCACGCGGTCGTTCTTGTCATCGAGTCCCCTGAATCCGAGGCAGCCGTTCAGTGCCGGTGAGACGTCCAGGCCGGCTCCGTTGTACTTCGTGCTCGCGGGGCGCCGATCGTCGTGTCCGAAGACGTACTCGCGGTCGTTGTACAGTGCCGGTCCGGCGTCCTGGATCTGCCCGTAGCACACCGACCACCCCTTCCTGAGCTTGACCCAGCGGTTCTTCATGAAGCTGTACTTCCGGTCCGTCAGGAGGGACGGGTTGCCGGCGGCGTCCTGGGCCGCCCAGGGGATCACCGTGCCGCGGTCCGCGAACGCGTCCGGATCGTTGACGTCGTCGAACGGGAGATCGAGGTAGAAGGGGTTCTCCAGCGGCGTCATGCTGCTGGGGAAGTAGTCGTTCTCGGCGACCCGCTGCTCCGTTTGGCATCCGGCATCCGTCCGCACGCCGTCGCACCCCCCGTAGCTCTCCATCCAGCGCGAGTCGTAGGTCGACAACTCCTGACTGCCGTCCGAGGTCTCGGGGTCGTGGATCTCGCCCACCCAGAAGGTCGTGGCGACGATGTCCGTGTGCCACGGGTACTTCTGCTGTGCCTGAGACGAGACCATCAGCATGGTCCCGATGACGAGCAGTGCCACCACTGCCGCCCCCACCAACAACGCGCGCCGTCGGGTTCGTCGCAGCATTTCCACATGGCCGTCCTTCGCTGCTCGTCGCTGCGCGGCCCGGCTGTGTCCGCCGGGGCCGCGTGTGTCGGTACTCATCGTCCGAGTCCGAGGTTCTCCATCGGTCCCAGCGCCGTAGCGGACAACCGGGTCCACATCACGTCGATGCCACGACCCAGGTAGTCCCACCACCCGACGCTCCACTCCAGGCTGTAGTCGTCGGTCTCCAGGGTGCCTGCACCCATGACGTTGAGGCCGAAACTGATGCCGTCGACCCCTTCGGGAACGGTATCGGTGATGAAGGTCGCGTGCGCCCATTCGTCCGAGGGGGGGAATGCGGGGCTCGACGTCCAGTAGGACCACGTCCCGTCCCGCTCCCGCACGTAGATTTCGAACTGCGTCTCCCCGCTCGAGCGGTACCAGACACCGAGCTCGTAGGCCCTGGTCGGTTCCACCGTCGGGGAACACGTGCCGAGGTCCATGGTGGGGATCAGCTTCGCGTCCCCGTTCACGTAGTCGGTCAGGGAGAGCTGCGCGGCGACGTCGCCCGTCCGGGCGTCCCCCCGCACGGCGAAGGAGCGCTCGTTCTCACCGAAGCCGGCCTGCTGCCAGCACGCGGGGAGGTTCCCGTCGGCGTCGAGCGTCTCGAGGCCGGGGTTGCGGACCAGGTTTCCGGCACGGGGCGGATCGACGGCGTCCACAACGGCCTTCTCGGGTCCCCCGATCACCTGGTCGACGGTCCTCACCACCGTGCCGGCTGCGGCCCGTTCCGCGATCCACGCCGTGAAGGCCTCGAAGACGGACGGCGGGATCGAGAGCTCGTTGCCGGTGTCGTCCATGTGGTGGAAGGTCAGCTGCAGCCATCCGCCGGTGGTCTCGGCCGTGGTGACCGTCTTCTGCAGGTCCTCGAGCGTCCACGTGTTCTCCACTTGGTTCGGAGCCTTCGTCCGGAAGGGATTTGCCGGGGGCATCGTCTCCGCCACCGGGCAGCCGGCACAGATGTCGTCCTCACCCGGCACGGCCGGGCTCCGGATCTCCCCGAGCGCCCGGGCGCTGTTGTACCCGCAGGCCGCCGCGAGACGCTGGGTTTCCCCGGTCGAGGCACCGAAGGGGTAGGCGAAGCTGGTGACTCTCAGGCCGAGGTCGATCAGGGTGGCCCTGTCCCTGCAGATCTGGCGCTGGGCCTCATCCGGGACCAGCTTCGTCAGGTTGTTGTGCGTGGCCGTGTGGCCGCCGATCTCGTGACCCTCGTCCTGCAGCGTGCGCACCTGGTCGACCGTCATGGTGGTGGGTGGTGGATCCCCGGACCCCGGTTCGTCGGCGAGCAGGCCCGACGACACGTAGAACGTCCCCTTGAGGTCGTGGTCGTTCATGATCTGCGCGGCCTCGAACTGATCGTCGTTGCCGTCGTCGAAGGTGAGGCTGACGATCGTTCGCGGAGCCGACGCCTGGACCACGGGTGCGCCGTCGACGGCGGCCTGCGCCGGGGACATGCCGACGACGGACGCGCAGACCATGAGGAGTACCAGGAGCAGTGCTGCCATGCCGTCCGTACGGCAGCGCAGGGGGTGATCGCGGTCCCGGTCCGGCCCGCCGTTGCCGGGCCCGGACGGCGGATCGTGCATCCGTCCCACGCGGGTCCTCCTCACCGGGTGGCTCCCGCTGCGACACCGCCCGGGGCGTCGGACAGCATCGCCTTCGCCACCTTGAGAATGATCGTGTCCACCGACGTCGTCGGCTTGAACCTCACGAGGCGGCCGGCGAGGGAATTGTCCGGAACCCGGCGGCGCATGTCCTCGTAGCCCGGCCCGTAGGCCTGCTCGTAGGGGACCAGGTTGATCACGCTGCTGCTCCCGAGCAGCTTGATGGTCCGCTCCGCCAGCTCGAGGATCGAGATCTCCTGCAGTCCCCCCAGGTTGATGGCGAGACCCCGCGTCGCCGGCTCCTCGGCGATGCGCACCATGGCCGGGACGACGTCGCCGACGTAGGAGAAGCAGCGCGTCTGCCGTCCGTCGCCGTACACGGTGAGCGGTTCGCCTCTCAGCGCCTGCCCGACCAGGTTCGGCACCACCATGCCGTAGCGGCCGGTCTGGCGTGGTCCGACGGTGTTGAACAGCCTGACGATCGACACGTTCAGGCCGAATTCGCGCCAGTAGGCGTGGGCGAAGGCTTCGTCGATGCCCTTCGCCGCTGCGTAGGTCCACCGTGACTTGAGGGCGGATCCGAGGATGCGGTCGGCGTCCTCGGACAGGCGGTCCGCCGTGTTCTTGCCGTAGATCTCGCTGGTCGAGGCCAGGAGCAGGTCCGCCCCCGCTTCCAGGCAGGCGTCCAGGACCACTTCGGTGCCATGGATGTTGGTGCGAAGACTCTCCAGGGGGTGGTCCACGATGAGGTGCACGCCGACGGCGGCAGCCAGGTGGAAGACGCGGTCGGCCGCGCCGATGACCTCACGGACGGCGTCGCGGTCGAGGATGCTGCCTTCGCGGAACGTGAAAGCGGGGTGGTCCCAGCTGGCCTTCAGGTTCTCCCCGGCGCCCGTGGACAGGTTGTCCAGCACCGTCACGCTGTCGCCAGCGTGGAGCAGGTGTTCGGTGAGGTGGCTGCCGATGAACCCGGCACCGCCCGTGATGACAGTTCTCATGTTTCGGTACTCCCAGCCGGTTCGGTCAGAGATGGATGATGTTGGACGCGTGCGGAAGACGGAAGGTCGAGTCGAGGACATCGACCTCCGGGGTGATCCAGCTGATGTCCGCGGTACTGTGCGCGGTGTGCAGGAGCACCAGGTCGGCATCGAATGCTGCGGGGTCGGCCTCGTGTTCCAGCACCCTCCCGTCGCCGAGGCGGAGGCTCGGGATCAGATGGTCGTGGTAGGAAACCACCGCACCTTCTTCGATGAGGCCTTCGAGGATCTCGAGCGCCGGGGACTCACGCAGGTCCTCGACATCGGGCTTGTAGGCGACGCCCACCACCAGGACACGCGACGAGTGAAGGCCCTTGTCCCGGTCCGAGAGGATCTTGCGGATGCGATCCACCACCCGGCCCGGCCGGGCGGCGATCGCATTCATCGCCTGCTCGATCACGGGTGTGGAGAGCCGCAGCCGACGCATCTGCCAGAGCAGATAGTGGGGATCGCAGGGGATGCAATGGCCGCCCACCCCCGGACCCGGTGTGAAGGCCATGAACCCGTAGGGTTTCGTGGCGGCCGCGTTGATCACCTCCATGACGTCGAGCTTCAGCGAATTCGCCATGTCCGCGAACTCGTTGGCCAGACCGATGTTCACTGCACGGAAGGTGTTCTCCACGAGCTTGGTGAGCTCGGCGGCATCCGCCGAGCTCACCACGTGCACGAGGCGGGTGTAGGTGCCGATGAGGGCTGCCGCAGCCTCGGTGCAGCTGTTCGTGATCCCGCCGACCACGCGCGGGACGTCCTCGTGCGCAACACTGTCCATTCCCGGGTTGATGCGTTCCGGGCTGAAGGCCACATGGATGTTGCTCCCGGCGACCAGGCCGCGCTTGCCCAGCGGGGTCGCCAGGAGATCGCGGGTGCTGCCGACATAGGTGGTCGACGTCAGGAGCAGCAGTTGGCCGCTGACCGCGTTCTCGACCACGGTCTGGCAGGCCTGCGCCAGGATCCGCAGATCGGGCACGAGGTAGGCGTCCACCGGGGTGGGCACGCAGATGATCACCGCCGCTGCGCGGGACAGCCGCGACGGGTCGTTGGTCAGCTCGAAGGACGGATCCGTGAGGGCCCGCGCCAGGCGCTCGCGGTCCGAGGGCACCAGGTCCGCCCGGCCGTCGCGGATGACGTCGAGGCGGGCGGGACTCGCGTCGAGCCCCAGGACCCGGGCGCCGGCCGCACTGAAGGCCAGGGAGGTGGGCAGTCCCACGTACCCCATCCCCACGATCGCGACGTCGAACTCGAACTCGTGTTCGGACTGTTCCTGCGCCGATGCCGTGGTCGCCGCGGGGGCTTCGAGAAGTCCCGTCCCCTTTCGCCTGCTCCACAGCTTCGGACCAGCAACCAGATTTCCAGCCATCTTCACATCCTTTGATCTAGCGTGGATCCCGGCGCCAGACGACTTTCGGATTCAGGTGCTCGGTTTCCCAGCCCGGAGCCACAGGGAGTGCGCGGCTGTGGTGTTGTGACCGCCGCAGTCGTCACTCTATGAAGGGCCTTCACCCTGCGCACGAGTGCATTCCACGCGACTCCGGCGCCGATCACTCGCACGTGACACTTGGGATCGAGATACGGCTACGCGGCTGCCGGCCCTGAATACTCAGACGGCGGACGGCGTGCCACGCGGCGCCGCGGGCATGGTGGGGTAGCGGCGGGAGTCATGGCCCGGCGGGAAAACCGCACCGCGCCCGGACGTGCCGCCCGCGGGCGGCGCGAGGACGGACGCTAGCGGATGCCCTGCCTGTCGAGGATGGCGTCCTCTTCCTCTTCCGAGGAGGGACGGCGACGCCGGCGGACCGGGCGGGCGGTGGCGGTGCCGTCCCGCTCGGCGTCGTTCCTGCGTTGCTGGCGCGCCGCGTAGCCGAGTCCCACGAAGGCGAGGACGCCGAAGGCGAACCACTGCAGGGAGTAGGAGAGGTGCGGCCCTTCGTCGATGGACGGCTTGGGGGCGGCGACCGGGGTCTCGGGTACCGCCGGCCGCTCCAGGGCCAGCAGGCCGTAGGCGGCGTCCTGCAGCGGGTACTCCAGCGTGTCCGCGAGCGAGGGGAGGTGCACCGATGCCACCTGACCGTCGGGGGCGCCGCGGTTCACCTCGGGCTCTCCGGGTCTGATCCGCGCCGTGACCTCGACCTCTCCCGCGGGCGGGGCGGGGACGGCGTCGGGCCGTCCCGCTTCGACGTTGCCGATGGGCAGCCACCCGCGGTCGATGATGACGGCGGTCCCGTCCTGGAGCCGCAGGGGAGTGAGTACCTCGTATCCCGGCTGGCCGTTGAGCGGCCGGTTGCGCACCACCACCTGGCCCTCGGTGTCGTACGTCCCCGTGAACGTCACCGGCGTCCATTCGCGGGTGGGGTCGAAGACGTCGAAGCCGTTCACGCCCGGCACGTAGCGTTCCGGTGGGGCGTCGTAGTTCGCCTCGATGCGCTGGATGTCCTCGACGACCGCCTCGCGCCGCTCCAGCTGCCATCGTCCGAGTCCCACGCAGCCTGCGGCGAGCACCACGACCACGGCGAGCCAGCCGAGCCAGCGGGCGGAGAAGAAATAGCGGAACACCTAGCGGGTCTCCATCGGTCGGTCGGCGGTGAGGGGGAGGGTCTGCTTCCAGAGTCCGCGGTCCCGGAGGTATTCCTCGAACCACTCCACGTGGTCGGGGCACGACGCCCAGGCCTTCCGGCGCTCCGGGGTGTGGATGCGCGGATTGTTCCACAGCAGCTGCCAGCCGGCGTCGTTCCGGCATCCCTTGCGGGAACAGACGGGCGGCCCTGCCTCGGCCGTCCGCGGGGCCCCGAACAGACCGAGGCCCGCGGCCGGCGGGGCGGCAGCGGGCCGGGCGGCGGAGGGTCCCTCAGCCACGGGCGTCGGGCCCGCCGTGGTCCGCCTCGTGCGACCCGTGACGTGCCGGGTCCGCGGAGTCGTCGACGATCTCGCCGCTGAGGACGTCCTCGTCGGCGTCGGGGGCGGCGTCGACGACCGTCGCCTCGATCTCGCGCACCGGGGCGCGGTCGATCAGGGCGGCACTGTGAGGGATGTTGCTGGTGTCGCTGCCGCCGTTCGCGACGATCACGGCGAAGTAGGGCAGGAACACCGCTCCGGCGATCATCACCCACTGCAGCCACACGTAGGGGACCACGAACACCAGGACGAAGCAGACGAGGCGGATGCTCATCGACACCGAGTAGCGGATCATGCGTGTACGCATCTCGTCGCTGTGCGATTCCCGTGCGTCGGAGATGCTGTGGACGTCCGTGTTGTGCTTCGTTTGCATACTCATCACACTTCCGAAAAGACTCCCTCCATTGTCTCATTCCGGGTCCCGTTCCCGAAGTCGAGGGATGCGCCGCTAGGATCGTCGGGACGGCCCGACCGACGGCCGCGGGGGCTTCCGAGCGGGCTGGACGCCCGTCCGGGCCACCCCATGGTGGTCGGCAGGAACAACGCGGACCGCTTCCGGTCCGCAGACAGAGGAGTTACCCCCTTGGCACGTGATGCAGACACCGCTGCGCCGGCGACCGGCCGCAGCGTCCTTGTGACCGGAGGAAACCGCGGGATCGGCCTTGCCATCGCCAAGGTATTCGTAGCCAACGGCGACAAGGTTGCCATCACCTATCGCAGTGGTGAGGTCCCCGAGGGAATGCTCGGTGTGCGTGCCGACGTCACCAGCGAGGAACAGATCGACGCCGCGTTCACGCAGGTCGAGGCAGAGCACGGGCCGGTGGAGGTGCTGGTCGCCAATGCCGGCATCACCCGCGACACCCTGCTTCTGCGCATGAGCGAGAGCGACTTCACGGACGTCATCGACACGAACCTCACCGGCGCGTTCCGCGTGGTGAAGCGGGCGTCGCGCGGCATGATCCGCCTCCGGCGCGGCCGCGTCATCCTCATCTCCAGCGTCACGGGCCTGTACGGGGCGCCCGGCCAGATCAACTACTCGGCCTCCAAGGCCGGACTCGTCGGCATCGCCCGCTCCCTGACGCGCGAGCTGGGTTCGCGGGGCATCACGGCGAACGTCGTCGCCCCGGGGTTCATCGACACCGACATGACGGCCGAGCTGCCGGAGGACACGCGCAAGAGCTACCTCGCCACCATTCCCGCCGGCCGCTTCGCCTCGCCCGACGAGGTGGCAGGTGTGGTGTCCTTCCTGGCCGGCGACGCAGCCGGCTACATCTCCGGTGCCGTGATCCCCGTCGACGGCGGACTCGGCATGGGCCACTAGGCGCCACCGGCCGTCATCCCACCACTTCTGCAGCCCACTCCAAGGAGCACCATGGCCACCCTCGAGGGAACCACAGCAATCATCACCGGATCGTCCCGCGGCATCGGCGCCGATGTCGCGCAGCAGCTCGCCGCGCAGGGAGCCGCCGTCGTCGTGAACTACCGCCAGAAGGCGCCGCGCGCCAACAAGGTGGTCGCGGGGATCGAGGCGGCCGGCGGCCGGGCCGTCGCCGTCGGTGCCGACCTGACCGCCCCCGAGGGTCCTGCCGCACTCGTCGAGGCCGCGGTCTCGACCTTCGGCGGCCTCGATCTGCTGGTCCTCAACGCGTCCGGCGGGATGGAGACGGGGCTGGGGGAGGACTACGCGCTGAAGCTCAACCGCGACGCGCAGATCGCCATGCTCGAGGCCGCCACGGAGGTGATGCCCGCGGGCTCGCGTGTCGTCTTCATCACGAGCCACCAGGCGCACTTCATCGACACGGTGGAGACGATGGACGCCTACGAGCCCGTCGCGCGCAGCAAGCGTGCCGGCGAGGACGCCCTGCGCGCCCGCATCCCGCAGCTCGACGAGAAGGGGATCTCCCTCGTCGTCGTGTCCGGTGACATGATCGAGGGCACGGTGACGGCGACGCTGCTGGACCGCGCGACCCCCGGGGCCATCGAGGCGCGCCGCCAGGAGGCGGGCCGCCTGTACTCCGTCGCCGAGTTCGCGACGGAGATCGTCCGGATGGTCACGGCGGATGTCCCCACCGGGCACACCGAGTACGTGGGCGGCGCCCAGGACTTCCTCGCCAAGAGCTGACCCGGCACGGGATGCCGGGCGGGCCCGCGGCTACAGTCCGGCGAAGTGGCGGACGACGTCCAGGTCCGGGAGGTCCAGCGCGGCGTCCGCCGCGGCGCGGACGGCGGGCTTCGCGTTGAACGCGACCCCGAGTCCCGCTGCCCCCAGCATGTCGAGGTCGTTCGCCCCGTCGCCGACCGCGATCACGGCTGCCGGCCGGACGCCGGCGCGGTCCGCCTCGGCGCGGAGCGTGCGTTCCTTCTCCCGACGGTCGACGACGGCCCCTGCCACCCTCCCGGTCAGCGTGCCGTCGAGGATCTCGAGGTCGTTCGCCTTCGCGAAGGACAGGCGGAGACGCTGGGCGAGGGGTGCGAGGACCTGCGAGAAGCCACCGGAGACGACGCCGACGCGATGGCCCGCTCCGAGGTACGCGGCCACGAGGGCCTCGGCGCCGTCGCTCAGCCGGATGCGTTCCACGACCTCCCCGATCACGGCGGCCGGGAGCCCTTCCAGTGCACGGACCCGGTGGTGGAGGGACTGGGCGAAGTCGAGTTCGCCCCGCATGGCCGCCTCGGTCACCGCCGCGACCTCCGCCTCGCGGCCCGCGTGGGCGGCCAGCAGCTCGATGACCTCCTGGCGGATGAGCGTCGAGTCGACGTCCATGATCAGCATTTTGGGCCCGGGGGAGTAGACGGGCGCCGGCACCAGGGCGGCGCCCACGCCGGACGCGGCCGTCCACCGGGACAGGCCGGCGCGCACCTCCGCCGCAGGGGCGGCGAGCTCGACGTCGAGGGTCAGCACCGCATAGGTGGGGGCCTGGGTGGCGGAGGTCTCCGTGACCTCGACGCCGAGCCCGTGCAGGGCGGCGAGCAGGTCCTCCCGCCGTCCGTCGTCGAGCCGTCCCGCATAGGCGACCACCCGTGCCGTGTCCCGCATGCTGCCGCTCCTGTCCGCGCCGGTGCCGGCGTCCGTCGTCGTCGAGGTCCTGGCCGCGGCGTCCTGCTCGCGACAGGGCCCGGCAGGAGGGCCGGGCCGTCCCGACCCGGGCGCAGGGCGCGGGGCGTGCGGGAGGCTGCCGGTTTCGCCACGGGGCCGCTCCTTAGCCTAGTGTCTAGGACCATGAGTGACGTTCTGGAACTGGCGGGCGTGAGCCTCGTCAGGGGTGGCAAGACCCTGCTCGACGAGATCGACTGGCAGGTCGACGAGGGTGAGCGCTGGGTGGTGATGGGCCCCAACGGAGCGGGCAAGACCACGCTCCTGCAGCTCGCCGGGGCGCGGCTCCACCCCACCCGCGGCGTCGTCGGGATCCTGGACGAGGTCATGGGCGCGGTCGACGTCTTCGACCTGCGACCGCGCATCGGCCTCGCGTCGGCAGCCCTGGCCACGCAGGTCCCGGATCACGAGACCGTCCTGAACGTCGTCGTCACCGCGTCCTACGGGGTCACCGGCCGGTGGCGCGAGCAGTACGAGCGCCTCGACGAGCGCCGCGCCTTCCGCCTGCTCGACACCTGGGGCATGTCCCGCTTCATGAACCGCCCGTTCGGCTCCCTCAGCGAGGGGGAGCGCAAGCGCGTGCAGATCGCACGGGCGCTCATGGCGGACCCCGAACTCCTGCTCCTCGACGAGCCGGCGGCGGGCCTGGACCTGGCCGGGCGGGAGGACCTCGTGCGCCGGCTGACCGAGTTCGCCCGGGATCCCGCGGCACCCGCCATGGTGCTCGTGACCCACCACCTCGAGGAGGTCCCGCCGGGCTTCACGCACGCGCTGCTGCTCCGCGAGGGCGTCGTGGTGGCGACCGGGCCCATCGGCGACGTGCTGACCGAGGAGAACCTGAGTACGGCGTTCGACGTCGCCCTGAAGGTGAGCGAAAAGAACGGCCGCTACAGCGCCGTCGCGCGGGCGTGAGCGGCGTGTCCTTCCGCGCGGCCCGGCACCCTCGCTGATGCCCCTCGTTCCCCTGGACGCGGCCGACGACCCACGGCTCGCGGACTACCGCAACCTCACCGACGTCCAGCTGCGCCTCGCGAAGGAGCCCGCCGAGGGGCTGTACATCGCGGAGAGTTCGAAGGTCCTCCGGCGCGCCGTCGACGCCGGGCACGTCCCCCGGTCCTTCCTCCTGGCACCGAAGTGGCTTCCGGACCTGGCCGACGTCGTCGCCCGGTTCCCGTCCGTGCCCGCGTATGTGGCACCCGAGGCCACGCTCGAGGCCATCACGGGCTTCCACCTCCACCGGGGCGCCCTCGCGGCGATGCACCGGCCCGCCCCCCGGCCCCTCGGCGGACTGCTGGCCGCCGCCCGGCGCGTCGCGGTCATCGAGGACATGGTGGACCACACGAACCTGGGGGCGGTGTTCCGCTCCGCTGCGGCCCTCGGCGTCGACGCCGTGCTGCTCAGTCCCCGCAGCGCGGATCCGCTCTACCGCAGGGCCGTGCGCGTCAGCATGGGCAGCGTCTTCCAGGTCCCGTGGGCCAGGCTCGGCTCGTGGCCCGGGGACCTCGCCGCGGTGCGCGCCGCGGGCTTCACCCTCGCCGCCCTCGCCCTGGGTCCCGGGGCCGTCCCGCTCGGTGCATTCCCGGCGCGGGACCATGAGCGGCTCGCCCTCCTGCTCGGCACCGAGGGCGACGGGCTGAGCGACGCCGCCCTCGCGGAGTCCGACGTCGCCCTGACCATCCCCATGCACGGGGGCGTGGACTCGCTGAACGTCGCGGCGGCCGCGGCGGTCGCCTTCTGGGAATGCCGGTACGACGACGACGACGGCGGCGCGCTGCCCGCGCTTTAGCCGTCGCGGGCGCTCCTGCGCTAGTATGGACAGCTGGCGCTGTCGCCATCCTTTCAAGTTCCCGTGCCTGGCAAAATCCAGGCAACCAGAGAAGGTAGTCCTGTGAAGTCTGACATCCACCCCAAGTACCAGTCGGTCGTGTTCCGCGACCTCGCCTCCGACAAGGCGTTCCTGACGAAGTCGACGGTCGGCTCGGCCAAGACCATCGAGTGGGAAGACGGCAACACCTACCCCCTCATCGAGGTCGAGATCTCCTCGGAGTCCCACCCGTTCTACACGGGCAAGCAGCGCATCATGGACTCCGCGGGCCGCGTGGAGCGCTTCAACGCCCGCTTCAAGGGCTTCGGCGCGAAGAAGTAGTCCAGCTCCTCCCGAGCACCGGACCACGGTCCCAGGCAGAAGCCACGCCCCTCCGGCGTGGCTTCTTCCGGTTAACCCATCCCAGGAAGGCACCAATGGAGCAGGCACAGCAACCGGACGCAGGGCGCCTGCACGGCGAGTTCAAGACCCCGGGCGGCAAGCTCACGGCGGTGGACCTCAGTGTGCAGGGCGGGCGCCTCACGGGGGTCTCGGTCAACGGGGACTTCTTCCTCGAACCCGACGAGGCGCTGCTCGACATCAACGCCGCGCTGGAGGGACTCCCCGCGGACACCACGCCCGGCGAGCTCGCGGCGGCGATCACCCAGCGGCTCGACCCCGCGGCCGTGCTCTTCGGGTTCTCGCCGGCCGCCATCGCCACCGCCGTCCGCCGCGCCCTCGGCCGGGCCTCGAGCTTCGCGGACCACCAGTGGGAGATCATCCCTCCCACGCCGCTGCCCACGGCCATGCACGTCGCGATGGACGAGGTCCTCACGCACGACGTCGGCGCGGGCATCCGCAACCCGACCCTGCGCTTCTGGGAGTGGCAGGCGCCCTCGGTGGTGATCGGCAGCTTCCAGTCCGTGCGCAACGAGGTGGACCCGGCAGGCGCCGACCGGCACGGGGTCACCGTGGTCCGCAGGATCAGCGGCGGCGGGGCGATGTTCATGGAGCACGGCAACGCCATCACCTACTCCGTCTACGTGCCGCAGTCGCTCGTGGACGGCATGAGCTTTGCCGACTCCTACCCCTTCCTCGATGCCTGGGTCATGGAGGCCCTGCAGCGCCTCGGCATCCGGGCCTGGTACCAGCCCCTCAACGACATCGCCACGGAGGTCGGCAAGATCGGCGGCGCGGCACAGAAGCGCCTCGCGAACGGCGGGATGCTGCACCACGTGACCATGAGCTACGACATCGACGCCGACAAGATGCTCGAGGTGCTGCGCATCGGCCGGGAGAAGATGTCCGACAAGGGGACCAGGAGCGCCAAGAAGCGCGTGGACCCCCTGCGCCGCCAGACCGGGCTGGCCCGCGAGGAGATCATCGGCGTCATGATGGACACCTTCCGCGAGCGCTACGGCGCGGTGGAGGCCTCCCTCTCCGAGGACGAGCTCCGCCGCGCCGGGGAACTCGTGGAGAACAAGTTCGGGACCGAGGACTGGCTCTACCGCGTCCCCTGAGCCTGCGCCCGCAGCGACCGCAGCAGATGGTCGCGTTCCTCGACGACGATGCGCCGCAGGGCCGGCGGGGCGTCGCGGTTCGCGTCCAGCCAGGCATCGGTCCGCAGGACCACCGGGTGCCGGTCGGGCAGCCCGTCCAGGTCCTGGTGCCCCGGGTAGAGGCCCCGGACGATCCGGCTCGCCATCTCGATCCCCCGGTCCGCCCACACCCCGCGGAGCGCCCGGAAGTAGGGCTCGCGGTACGGGTCCAGCAGTTCGTGCGAGCCGAGCTGGAAGCCCTCGATCGCGGCGCTGAGCAGTTCGTTGGACAGCCGGTCGCCGTGCACCGCCTCGTCCCAGGTGGCCTTCTTGAGGGCGGCGTCGGGGATCGCGGTGGACGCGAGGGTGAAGCCCACCCGGCCGGACGCCGTCGGATCAGCGGCCCGCTCGGCCTCCAGCTCGCCGGGCAGGACGCGCTGCTGCGCCGCGAGTCCCTGCAGGAGGGACCAGCGGAGGTCGGCGTCGAGGGCGAGGCCGTCGATCCGCTCGTCGCCGTCGAGCACGGCGCGGACGACGCCGGCGGCCCGCCCGGCGCTGCGGGCGGTCGTGGCGAGCGCCCGCGCCCAGGCGAGCTGCAGGTCCGATCCGGGTGCCGCGGCGCGCAGGCCCTCGGCGAGGAAGTCGCTCAGCCGCTCACGGAGCGCCGGGCGCTCCCCGGCGGGAGCGAAGCGCTCCACCGCGGTGCCGGCGTTGGACAGCAGGCTCTGCAGCACGCCCACCCCTCCCTCGACGGGAGCGGCGAGCATCACGGCGGACAGGTAGGAGCCCACCGGCAGGCGCGCGTCCCGCACGCCCGACCACAGGGCGGTGAGGCACGTGGCCCGGGCCAGGGGGTCCTGCACGCGGTGGATCGAGGTCAGGAGCGTGGCGAGGGACCGCTCGTCGAAGGAGAGCTTCGCGTAAGTCAGGTCGTCGTCGTTGACCAGCAGGAGGTCCGGCCGGGCCGCGCCGACGAGCGCCGGCACGGCGGTGCGGGCGGCGTCGACCGTGACGGCCTCCGCCCGTGTCCGCACGAGCCACCCCTCGGCGTCGAATGAGTACAGGCCCACCCGGATGCGGTGCGGACGGGGCTCGTCCCGGCCGGTCACCGGATCCACGGCGTCCTGGACGATCGTCACCCCGGTGAGGACGCCGTCGTCGGCCGTGACCTCCGCGGTGAGGGCGGGGACGCCGGAGGTCCTGAGCCACGCGTGCGACCATGCGGCGAGGTCCTGGCCCGTGGCGACGGCCAGCACGTCGAGCAGATCCACGAGCGTCGTGTTCCCGTACTCGTGCTTCCGGAAGTACTGGCGGGCGGCGCCGACGAAGCCCTCGCGGCCCACGAAGGCCACGAGCTGCTTGAGGACGGAGGCCCCCTTCGCATAGGTGATCCCGTCGAAGTTCTGCTTGGCGGCCTCGAGGTCCGGGATGTCGGCGACGATCGGGTGCGTCGTCGGCAGCTGGTCCTGGACGTAGGCCCACGCCTTCCGGCGGTTCGCGAAACTCACCCAGGACGTGCTCCAGCGCGTGGCCTCCGCCACCGCGAGGGCGCCCATGTAGTCGGCGAAGGACTCCTTGAGCCAGAGGTCGTCCCACCAGGACATCGTCACGAGGTCGCCGAACCACATGTGGGCCATCTCGTGCATGATCGTGTTGGCCCGGGCCTCGCGCTGGGCCTCCGTGGCCGCGGACCGGAACACGTAGTTCTCGGTGAAGGTCACCAGCCCGGGGTTCTCCATCGCCCCGAGGTTGTACTCGGGGACGAACGCCTGGTCGTACTTGCCGAAGGGGTAGGGGTAGTCGAACAGGTCGTGGAAGAAGTCCAGGCCCCGCCGGGTCGTGTCGAAGATCTCCGCGGCGTCGAAGGACGGGGCCAGGGAGCGCCGGCAGTACAGGGCCAGCGGCACCTCGAGGCCCTCGCCGGCCGTGCCCGGCGTGCCGGTCCAGGAATCGGTCTCCCGGTGGTAGGGACCCGCCAGTACGGTCGTGATGTAGGTGGAGATCCGCCGCGTGGGGGCGAAGGTCCACCGGGCCGTCGGGGCGGCGTCCGGCGCGTCGGCCTGCGGCTCGACGCCGGTCTCCGCGCCGTTGGAGGCGACCGTCCAGTCGGCGGGCGCGACGACGCTGAACGTGAACACGGCCTTCAGGTCCGGCTGCTCGAAGGTCGCGAAGACGCGGCGTGCATCCGCCGGCTCGTACTGCGTGTACAGGTAGGTCTCGCCGTCGGCGGGGTCCACGAACCGGTGAAGTCCCTCACCGCTGGTGCTGTAGCGGGCCCGACCGGTGACCGTCACCGTGTTGTGTTCGGCGAGGTCGTGCAGCAGCACCCGGGCGCCGTCACGCGCCTCGGCGGGGTCGAGCACCCGCCCGTTAACCTCCAGGCCGGTGACCTCCCCGATGAAGTCCAGGAACGTGGACGCTCCTGCCTCGCGGCAGGAGAACACCACGGTCGTCGTCGTGGGGTAGGTGCCGCAGGCGCCGTCCCGCGCCCTGGAGAGATCCAGGTGGACGGCGTAGCTCTCGGTCTCCAGCAGCACCGAGCGGGCGGCCGCCTCGTCCCGGGTCAGGTTCTCGTTCTCCATCCGGTCATTCAACCACGCGACCACCGCGCCCCAGCGCCCGTGGGACCGGGCGGTCCGGGCGTGGGGACGGCGACGTCCCGGCCGGTGCCGGGACGTCGCCGTCCGTCGGGGAGCGCGGGCCGGTCAGTCCGCCGAGATGATCTGGTTCTTGCTGACGATCGTGAGTCCCGAGTCCGTGACGGCGAAGCCGCGCCTGCGGTCCAGCTCGGCGTCGACGCCGATCGTCGCGCCGGCGGGGATGCGCACGTTCTTGTCGATGATCGCCCGGCGCACCACGGCGCCGGCCCCGACATTGACCTTGTCGAGGAGGACGCAGCCGGTCACCTCCGCGGCCTCGTCGATGAACACGTCGGTCGCCAGCACGGAGTTCTGGACGGCTCCGCCGGACACGACGACGCCCGCGGAGACGATCGAATCATGTGCCTCGCCCGACCGCCCGGAGGAGCTGCGGACGAACTTGGCGGGCGGGGAGACGCTCTGCCGGGTGTAGATGGGCCACTGCAGGTTGTACAGGTTGAACAGCGGCAGGGGCGAGATGAGGTCCATGTTGGCGTCGTAGTACGAGTCCATGGTGCCGACGTCGCGCCAGTACTGGCGGTCGCGGTCGGTGGAGCCGGGGATCTCGTTGGTCGTGAAGTCGTAGACCGCGGCATCGTTGCGTTCGACGAAGTAGGGGATGATGTCCCCGCCCATGTCGTGCTTCGTGTCGAGCCGCGCGGCGTCGTCCTCGAGCGCCTTCAGGAGGGCGTCGGTGGTGAAGACGTAGTTGCCCATCGAGGCGAGGAAGCTGTCGGGGTCGTCCGGGAGCCCCGGGGTGCTCTTCGGCTTCTCGACGAACGCCGCGATGCGCCCGGGATCGTCCGGGTCCGTCTCGATGACGCCGAACTGGTCCACGAGATTCATGGGCTGGCGGACGGCCGCGACGCTGACCGAGGCGCCGCTCTTCACATGGGCGTCGACCATCTGCTCGAAGTCCATGCGGTACACGTGGTCCGCACCGATCACGACGACGATGTCGGGCTGGGCGTCGTGGATGAGGTTCAGGGACTGGTAGATGGCGTTCGCGCTGCCGAGGAACCAGCTCTTGCCGCGGCGCTGCTGCGCAGGCACGGACGCGATGTAGTTCTGCAGCTGCGTGGACATCCGCCACGTCTCCGAGATGTGCCGGTCGAGGCTGTGCGACTTGTACTGCGTCAGCACCACGATCTGGAGGTAGCCGGAGTTGACCAGGTTCGACAGTGCGAAGTCGATGAGCCGGTAGCTGCCCGCGAACGGTACGGCCGGCTTGGCCCGGTCCGCCGTGAGCGGCATCAGGCGTTTGCCTTCGCCGCCCGCCAGGACCACGGCAAGTACTTTCTTCGGTGCCACTTCAGACCCCCCGCTCTTCGTTGAGTGTTCTGCCTGCTCGATGGGTGGTCGATCAGCGTTGGTACACACAGTCCGGAACCGTTCCGGTCTCTTCACACTAGAGGACACGGGACACACTGCACTACGTTGGGTGGGTGCGAGTAGACATTGTGACCAAGGAATTCCCGCCCGAGATCTACGGTGGCGCGGGGGTGCACGTCGCCGAGCTCAGCAGGGTCCTCGCCCCGCAGGTCGACCTCCGGGTCCACGCGTTCGGGGCGCCCCGGCCGGGGCAGTACCACGGCGCCTCCGTGTCCTCCTACGGTGTGCCGGAGGGCCTCGCCGCAGCCAACCCGGCCGTCCAGACCCTCGGCACGGATCTGCTGATGCTGGAGGGGATGGCGGGCGCGGACCTCGTCCACTCCCACACCTGGTACGCCAACATGGCGGGGCACCTGGCGTCGCTGCTGCACGGCATCCCGCACGTGCTCAGCGCGCACAGCCTCGAACCGCTGCGCCCCTGGAAGGCCGAGCAGCTGGGCGGCGGCTACGCGGTGTCCTCCTGGGTGGAGAAGACGTCCTACGAGGCGGCGGCCGCCGTCATCGCCGTGTCCGCCGGCATGCGGGCGGACATCCTCCGCAGCTACCCCGACGTCGACCCCGGCAAGGTCCACGTGGTCCACAACGGGATCGACGTCGCCCAGTGGTCCCGCGACGAGGACGACGACGCCCTCCGCGCCCACGGCATCGACCCCGCCCGCCCGAGCGTCGTGTTCGTGGGCCGCAACACGCGGCAGAAGGGCGTCCCGTACCTGCTGCGGGCGGCCGCGCACCTGCCGTCGGACGTCCAGCTCGTCCTCTGCCTCGGCGCGGCGGACACGCCGGAGCTCGCCGCCGAGACCGAGGTACTCATCTCCGCCCTGCGGGAGCAGCGGGGCTCGGTGGTGCTCATCGAGAGGATGCTGCCGCGCCGGGAGGTCGTCCAGATCCTGAGCCACGCCACGGTCTTCGCGTGCCCGTCCATCTACGAGCCGCTCGGGATCGTCAACCTCGAGGCGATGGCCTGCGGGGCCGCCGTCGTCGCATCGGCGACCGGCGGCATCCCGGAGGTGATCGACGACGGCGTGACCGGAACCCTCGTGCCCCTCGAACAGGTGCAGGACGGCACGGGGACGCCCCTGGACCCGGAGCGGTTCGTGCAGGACTTCGCCGCGGCGCTGAACGCCCTCGTCGGCGATCCCGCGCGGGCGCGGGAGATGGGCGCCGCGGGCAGGCAGCGGGCCGAACGGCACTTCGACTGGGGATCGATCGCCGAGACGACGCTCGGGGTGTACCGCAGCGTCATCTGACCCTCGGGCCGCGGGCGTCCCTCCGGGCCCGGGGCCTCCCGCCCGTGTCCCGGTCCGCCGTCCCGCGTGGACTACGGCGCCGGGCGCGTCACCGTCCCGGCCGTGTCCCCGCCGTCGATGACGAACTCGGCACCCGTGACGAACGAGGACTCGTCGGAGGCCAGGTACAGGACGAGGTCCGCGACTTCCCCCGGATGGCCGATCCGGCCGAGGGCCACGTGGCTCATGTCCACGGCGATGCCGGCCGTCATCGGCGTGGAGATCACGCCGGGATGGACCGAGTTGACCCGGATGCGGTGGGGTCCGAGATCGAGGGCGGCACTCTTGGTGAGCCCGCGCACGCCGAACTTCGAGGCTGTGTAGGCGGGGAGCTGTTCGTAGCCGCGCATGCCGGCGACCGACGAGATGTTGACGATCGAGCCGCCCCGGGACTGCTTCAGGGCCGGGATCGCAGCCTTGATCCCGTTGAACGTGCCCGTCAGGTTCACGGCGATCACGGTATTCCACCGTTCCAGGGTGTACTCCTCGATGGGGGCGAAGTCCGCGATGCCGGCGTTGTTCACCAGGATGTCCAGGCCACCGAAGGTCCCGACGGCGGCGTCGACGGCGTGCTGCCAGTCCTGCGGACTCGTCACGTCGAGGTGGACGTAGACAGTGCCGGAGCCGATCCGCTGCGCCGTCTCCTCTCCCTCCCCGTCCAGGACGTCGCCGATGACGACGCGTGCGCCCTCGCCGTGCAGCCGCGCTGCCACGGCAGCCCCGATCCCGCGGGCACCCCCGGTGACCAGTGCTACCTTGTCGATGACCCGTTCCATGTGATCTCCCTTCGGTGATGGCGGCTCCGCTGGTGTCGTCCCGGCCCCCGGAGCCCGGGGCCTGCTCGTGTCGTCCGGCCGGGTCCCGCCGCTCATGGCAGTTCCTCCGGGGCGGGGCCTCCAGGCCGTGCCGGCAGGAGATACCGGCTGAACCAGGCGGCAGCCAGAGCGGCCGCACCGGCCAGTGTGCCGGGCTCCTCGAAGAGGTGGGTGGCGCCGGGGACGATCTCCAGGCGGGCGGGAGCCCGCATCAGCGCCAGCGCCTGCCGGTTCAGGGCGATCACCTCGGTATCCGCTCCGCCCACGATCAGGAGGGTGGGGGCGCGCACCTCCCCGAGCCGGGGACCCGCCAGGTCCGGCCTGCCTCCCCTGGAGACGACGGCGGCGACGGAGGAGTGCGGCTCCGCGGCGGCGTACAGGGCGGCACCCGCCCCCGTGCTCGCCCCGAAGTAGCCGGTGCGGCCGGGCCCTCCGTCCTGCCGGGTCTCGAGCCAGCGGGTGGCGGCACCGAGCCGCCCCGCCAGGAGGGCGATGTCGAAGACGTTGGTGCGGTCGACCTCCTCGTCCGGGGTCAGCAGATCGAGCAGCAGCGTGCCGAGACCCGCCTCGTGCAGGACCGAGGCGACGAACCGGTTGCGGGGGCTGTGCCTGCTGCTGCCACTGCCATGGGCGAAGACGACGATGCCCTCGCACCCCGCGGGCCGGTTCAGGGTGCCGCGCAGCAGCACCGTGCCCGCGGTGATCTCCACGTCCTCCTCGGCGCCCTCCGCGCGGACGGCTCCGCCCCCGGGTCGTTCCCGCGAGCGGGCGGCGGTGTCGAGGAGCCGCACCACGTCGTCGTCCTCGGTGGGCGAGAAGTCGTGGTAGTAGGAGCCCACCGCCTGGAAGTTCCGCGGCAGGACCAGACACACGATCTCGTCCGCGTCCACGGACGACGCCCGGGTCCGGGCCGGCGCGACCGGCACCGCCAGGACCACCCGTGCCGCGCCCAGCTGCCGGGCCACCCGGCAGGCCACGCGCGCCGTCGAACCGGTAGCGATGCCGTCGTCCACCACGACGACGGTGCGCCCCTCGAGCTCCACCCGGTTCCGCCCCTGCCGGTACCGTGCCAGGCGCCGCCCCAGGAGTTGCCGTTCCCGGTCCTCAACCGTCCTCAGGTCCTCCTCCGAGACGCGGGCCCGCGAGAGGACGTGCTTGTCGAGGACCCGGGCCCCGCCCTCCCCGATGGCGCCCATGGCGACCTCGGGCTGGAACGGCACCCCCAGTTTCCGCACCACGATCACGTCCAGCGGTGCATCGAGTGCTTCCGCCACCTCGAAGGCGACCGGGACCCCGCCCCTGGGCAGCCCCAGCACCACCACGTCCTGACCGCGCATCGCAGCGAGCCTCTGCCCCAGCCGCCGGCCGGCGTCGGTCCTGTCCACGAACTCGAACATGTTCCCTCACTAACGGCACGATCCCGCCCGCCTGAGGTTCGATCCTCGCGGCAGACCGAAGCCCTGGTCAGAGCCTTTCGTCCCTGTCCTGCCGGCGGGCCGGGACGCCGGTGTCCCGGCCCGCCGGAGCGCCCGTCGAGCGGAGTCAGACCTGGAAGAGGTCGTCGAGGGTGACCGCGGTCAGTCCTCGATCCGCGATGAGCTTCGCCAGTTGCGGGAAGACCCGCGTCACGGGCAGGAAGTTCAGGTGCCCGATCACCACATGCGCGGGCAGGAACCATTCACCGGCCAGACCGAGGATCTCCTGCTCGGGGCGGTGCTCCGAGTCGGCCAGCGACCCGTACCACATGACGGGGGAGGTGTAGCCGATGGACGCGGCCGCCGCATCCGTGCGCGCGTCCCGGTAGCCGTACGGGGGACGGTAGTAGGGGCGGGGGTCGACGCCGAACGTGGCGACGATGAAGTCATGGTTGCGCTGCAGCTCCGCGACGATGCCTGCGTCGCTGAGGCCGGTGAGGTCTGCGTGGGACCAGGTGTGGTTGCCGAGCTGGACCTGGCCTGTGGCGACCAGCGGCCGGAGCAGCGTCGCGTGGTCGGACCACCCGGGGTATCTCCCGTTCAGGAAGAAGGTCAGCCGGGTGCCGCTCGTGTGCGCGAACTCGATGTACCGCCGGACCACTTCGCTGTCCGACCCGTCGTCGACCGTCCACGCGAAGACGGGGTCGGACGTGGGTAGTCCGGTGATGACGCCTGCCGGGAGCGGCACCTTCGTCACCTGCGGCGGTGCCGGGGTCGGGGTGGGCGTCACCCGCGACGGCGCCGCGGACGGGACGGCGGACGCCCGGGACGGGACGGAGGGTGCGGCCGTCACCGCCGCCCCGGCCGGGCGTCCGGCTGCGCGGGAACACGCGGCCAGTGCAAGGCCCACGCTTCCGGCGACGACCGCATCGAGAAATGTTCGGCGCTCCACATGACGGCCTTTCCCCTGAGGAATCATCCGGCGCCGGCGAGTCGATGCCCGCGCCGGATCCGATAGTACGCACCGGACACCAATTCCCCGTTCCTCCCGCACCGGGGAATGCGTGGGGGAGTTCATGCGCTCGCCGCCCAGCGGGCGACCGGCAGCGGCACGACGTCGCCGGGCACGGAAAGGACCTCCGGGCGGAGCGAGGCCGGGAAGCCCCGTCCCGCCCGGAGGTCCTCAGGGGACGGGCGGTCCAGCTAGCCCGCGGCGGGCGACGACGACGGCTTCGCGGCCTTCCTCGCCTGCTTCGCCTTCTTCTCCCGGGCCTCGCGGGCCAGCAGCGTCTTCTCGTCGATCGGCGCGTCCCCGCTGGCCCGCCGCCGCCGCATGTACTCGGCCGCCTCCTCCTGGCGTTCCTGCTCCGCGCCGCTGGCGATCACCGAACGAAGGTGCTCCTGGCCGTAGCCGAAGGACTCCACGAGGTCCAGGGCGTGGGGGCGGATCTTCACCAGCAGGCGGTTGATGTAGCCGTCCAGGGTGCGGGCACGCTGGGCGGACAGGCGCCCGTTCATGAGGAACCAGGCCAGATCCTTCTCGATCAGGCACAGGCCGAACAGGTCGCGCAGGCGCGTCAGGACCTGGCGGGTACCGGGATCGGCGACCCTGTGGACGCCGCGCGTGAATGCCTCCCACTGCAGCAGCTCCGCGTGGGCATGGGCGACCTCGATGAGCTCGTTCTGGTGGTCGTTGAAGAGTGCGGCGGCCTTCTCCTGCGACATCCCCTTCGCGCCCCGCAGTGCGGTGGCGAGCTCGGCGACGCGGGACTGCACGCGGTCGGTCAGCAGATCGTGCTGGGTCTCCTCGTCGCGCAGGGCGATGGCCGACTTCTTGCCGGAGCCGGTGTCCGCGAGGGTCTGGGCGACGCGGCGCAGACCCGAGCGGTGCAGCGTCCTGCCGGCGGCCTGCGACACCGCGTAGCGGGCGAGGACCCCGAAGTCCACGCCCTTGAACTCCTTCGCGTAGTCCGTCAGGAGGCGCTTGGCGACGAGCTGCAGCAGCACGTTGTTGTCGCCCTCGAACGTCACGTACACATCGAGATCCGCGCGCAGCGACGTGAAGCGGTTCTCCACCAGGAAGCCCTGCCCGCCGGTCGCCTCGCGGCACTCCTGCAGGGTGTCCAGGGCGAGCCAGGTGCTCAGGGGCTTGAACGCGGCGGCGAGCGTCTCGAGGTCCTGGCGGTCCTCGTCGGTGTCGTGCTCGCCGGAGAAGACGCCGTCGAACTTCTCCAGCAGCTCCTCATGGGCGAAGGAGGCCGCATAGGTCGCGGCGAGACGAGGCAGGAGCCTGCGCTGGTGGCGCTGGTAGTCCATCAGCACCTCCTCCCTGAGATCGGAGGACGCGTTGAACTGGCGGCGCTGGGTCGAGTAGGTGATGGCGGCGGTGAGGGCCAGCTTGCTCGCGGCGACAGCGGCGCCGTCGAGCGACACGCGGCCCTGCACCAGGGTCCCGAGCATGGTGAAGAAGCGGCGCCCCGGGGAGGCGATGGGCGAGGTGTACGTGCCGTCCTCGGCGACGTCGCCGTAACGGTTCAGCAGGTTGGTCCGGGGGATCCGCACGCCGGTGAAGTGCAGGCGGCCGTTGTCGATGCCGTTGAGGCCGCCCTTGATGCCGTCGTCCTCCCCGCCGACGCCGGGCTTGAACGAGCCGTCCTCGTTGCGCAGTTCCACGTAGAAGCCGTGCACGCCGTGGCTGACGCCGTTGGTGACGAGCTGGGCGAACACGACGGCGGCCCGGCCGTCGATGGCCCCGTTGCCGATGTAGTCCTTCCACGCCGCGCGGAACGGGGTGTCGATGACGAACTCGTCGGTGGAGGGGTCGAACGTGGCGGTGGTGGCGATGCTTGCCACGTCGCTACCGTGGCCCGTCTCAGTCATCGCGAAGCAGCCGGGGATCCGCAGGTCCATGATGCCCGGAAGCCAGGCTTCATGGTGCTTCTCGGTGCCGAGGTGCATGACCGCCGACCCGAAGAGGCCCCACTGCACACCCGCCTTGATCTGCAGCGACGGGTCGGCCACGACGAGCTCCTCGAAGCCGGCGATGTTCCCGCCGTGGTCGTCGTCGCCGCCCAGCGCGGAGGGGAACGCGCGGTGGACGGCCTGCTGCTCCACGAGGTAGTGGAGCTGGTCGAAGCAGCGCAGCCGGTGATCGGTGTGGGTGAGTCCCTCGATCTTCCGGACCTCGGGACGGCCGGCGAGGTTCCGTGCCGTGCGGCGGATGTCCGCCCACCGGCCGAGGAGCAGTTCGCCGAGCTCGGCGGTGTCCACGGTCGCCTGTTCGTCGTCGGTGATGGTGGCCGTGGCGGGGATCTGCTGCGGCCGGGTGATGGTCTGGGTCATGGCGTGTCCTTCGCGCTGGGTGGGAGATGGGGGATGGCCCGGGGCGCCAGTGCCTCGTACCGGCTGATGCCGTCGAACAGCCAGGCGGTGATGTGCCGGGCCATCTGGTCCTCGGTCGGTTTGTCGGGGGTGTCGGGTGATGAGAGCCAGTGCTCGCCGGCGGCGCGGACCATGCCGATCGCGGCCGCCGGCCAGTATTCCGGGGCGGCGTCGTCGGGGGCCGAGGGCCGGTCGGGGGAGAGCAGGTAACCGCGCATGGGACGCGCGACCAGGTCAGTGACCGCAGCGAGGAAGTGCGCGAGGGTGTCCTGGCCGCCGTCGGCCGGCGACGGACCGGGGGAGGCCGCCGCGGACGCCGCCGAGGATTCGGCGATTCCCACGCGGGTCACGAAGGCGTAGACGTTGGGCGAGGTGCGGGCCATCTGCAGGTAGGCGAGCACCATGGCGTACAGGCCCTCCCGGGGGGTGGGCGCGGCCTCCGCGGCGTCGAGCACCTTCTGCTGCATCTGGCCGATGACCACCTCGGCCATCGCCCGCTGCAGTCCGGTCTTGTCCCCGAAGTAGCGGTAGTACACGGACTTCGAGGTGTCCCCGGCTGCGGCGATGTCCTCCATGGAGGCGCCGGGGCCCAGGGCGTCCACGGCTCGCCTGGCGGTCTTGATCAGCTGCCGCCGCCTCTCGGCCCGGTGCCCCTCCCATCGGCTGGATCTGCCGTCCTGCACGGGAGCCACGCCACCGGCGGTCTTTCCGGAGGCGCCTTTGAGGGCCTGGGCAAGCTTCATGATACTCAGCGTATCAGGTACGCTAGGTATCGGTAATCCACCCTCTCGTACCAGGAGCACTCCCATGGCAGATCAGGCCGGGGCGCACAACGCCGCCCACACACCGCGTACGGCAGTCGTCATCGGCGGCAACCGCATCCCCTTCGCCCGCTCGGGGGGCGCCTACGCCTACTCGTCCAACAAGGACATGCTCATCGCAGCGCTGGACGGCCTCGTGGCGCGGTTCGGGCTGCAGGGCGAGCGCATCGGCGAAGTCGCCGCCGGCGCCGTCCTCAAGCACTCCCGCGACTTCAACCTCACGCGCGAGGCAGTCCTCGGCTCGGCGCTGTCCCCGGAGACCCCCGCCTACGACCTGCAGCAGGCTTGCGCCACAGGCCTCGAGACCGTCGTCGGCCTCTCGAACAAGATCAAGCTCGGCCAGATCGACTCCGGCATCGCCGGCGGCGTCGACTCCGCCTCGGACGCCCCGATCGCTGTCAGCGAGGGTCTCCGCCGCGTGCTGCTCGACCTCTCGCGGGCCAAGACCACGCAGCAGAAGATCAAGGCCCTCAGCACGCTCCGTCCGAAGGACCTCTCGCCGAACGCGCCCACGACGGGCGAACCCCGCACCGGCCTGTCCATGGGAGAGCACCAGGCGCTCACCACCGCGGCCTGGGAGATCACCCGCGAAGCGCAGGACGAACTCGCCTACCGCAGCCACCACAATCTCGCCGACGCCTACGAGCGCGGGTTCTTCTCCGACCTCATGACGCCCTACCGTGGCCTGACGAAGGACGCCAACCTCCGGGCGGACACCTCGCTGGAGAAGCTGGCGACCCTGAAGCCCGTCTTCGGCAAGAACCTCGACACCCCGGCCACCATGACCGCGGGCAACTCCACCCCGCTCACGGACGGCGCCGCCGTCGTCCTCCTCGGCAGCGAGGAGTACGCGAAGGCCAACAACCTCCCGATGCTCGCCACCATCGTCGACGCCGAAGCGGCCGCGGTGGACTTCGTCACGGGGGAGGAGGGCCTGCTGATGGCCCCCGTCCACGCCATGCCCCGCCTGCTGCAGCGCAACGGCCTCACTTTCGAGGACTTCGACTTCTTCGAGATCCACGAGGCCTTCGCGGGCACCGTCCTCAGCTCCCTCGCGGCGTGGGAGGACCCGGACTACTGCAAGCGCGTCCTCGGGCTCGACGGCGCCCTCGGCAGCATCGACCGGGCGAAGCTCAATGTCAACGGGTCCTCCCTCGCCGCCGGCCATCCGTTCGCGGCCACGGGCGGGCGCATCGTCGCTTCGCTCGCCAAGACCCTCTCCGAGAAGGGCGGCCGCGGCCTCATCTCCGTCTGTGCCGCCGGCGGCCAGGGCGTCGTCGCGATCCTCGAGGCGAGGTAGCCATGGCCGACAACTACCTGGACCTCGTGAACACACCCCTGCCCGGGAAGATCGCCAAGGCCCTGGGCCTGCCGCGGCCCTCGGTGCTGCGCCGCTACACCCCCGGGGAGGCCATTGCCCCGAAGCCGGTGCTCGTCACCGGGTCGGGTGCCGGGGCGGAGGCGCTCGCCGACGTCCTGCTGGGCTGGGACGTGGAGGTGCGTCGCCATGTGCTGCCGGGCGAGAAGCTCAGCGCCGCCGTCGTCGTGCTCGACCGGGCCACCTCGCCCGCCGACCTCGCAGAGCCCATGCTCGAGCTCGGGCAGGCGGCCAGGATGCTGGTGCCGGGTGGCCGCGTGGTGGCGGTCTTCCGCTCCTCAGCGGACACCACGGACCCCGCCGTGGCCGCGGCGCGCCAGGGCATCGACGGCGCCATCCGGTCGATCGCCCACGAACTGCGCGGCGGGGCCACGGCCAACGGCATCGTCCTTCGTGCGGGAGCAACGACGACGGACGCCACGACGCTCGCCGCCCTCCGCTTCTTCCTGTCCGGCAGGAGCGCGTACGTTGACGGCCAGTTCCTCGAGGTGACCGGAGCGCCCGCCGACAGCGTCGGAGGACTCGCGGCCGCCACGACGGCGGCGGGGGAGGGCGTCCCCGACCAGCCGCTGGCAGGCAGGACCGCCGTGGTCACCGGGGCGGCCCGCGGCATCGGCGCGAAGATCGCCGAGATCCTCGCCCGGGACGGAGCCCGCGTCATCGCCGTCGACGTCCCGGCGGCGGGCGAGCAGCTCGCGCAGGTCGCGAACCGGGTGGGCGGGACGGCCCTGCAGATCGACATCACCGCTCCGGACGCGGCGGCACGCATCCTCGAGCACGTCGGCGGACGCTACGGCGCCCTCGACATCGTGGTGCACAACGCCGGCATCACGCGGGATAAGCTCCTGGCCAACATGGACGCGTCCCGGTGGGACTCGGTGATCGCCGTGAACATCGCCTCCCAGCTGCGCATGAACGAGCACTTCCTCGCCTCACCGGTCTTCTCCACGACGGGGCGGATCATCAGCCTCGCCTCGACGAGCGGGATCGCCGGCAACCGCGGGCAGAGCAACTACGCGGCGTCGAAGGCCGGCGTGATCGGGATGGTCCGGGCACAGGCCGCGTCCTTCGACGGCGGGGGCCGGACCATCAACGCCGTCGCGCCCGGCTTCATCGAGACGGACATGACGGCCAAGATCCCGCCCCTCACCCGCCAGGTGGCCCGACGGCTGAGCAGCCTGCAGCAGGGCGGGCTCCCCGTGGACGTGGCGGAAGCGATCGCCTTCCTGGCCTCCGACGCCGCGGCGGGCATCAACGGGCAGGTCCTCCGGGTATGCGGGCAGAACCTGGTGGGCGCGTGAGCGGGACCCCGCGCGAGGAGGTGACGCTGCCGGGCGTGCCCGCCCTGCCCGGGCTCTACCGCCAGGCCGTCGCGCTGGCAGCACGGCGGAGGGTGAGGCGGGCGACCGTCCCGCTCGAGGTCCCGTCCGTCCAGCACCGCGTCCACGGGGTCCGGGTCGACCTGGCCGCCATGACGCGGTTCCAGCAGCTGCTCGGATCCGCCGCGCGGGACGTGGTGCCCTCCGCCTACGTCCACACGCTCGCGTTCCCGGTGGCCATGAGCGTCCTCGTGCGGCCCGACTTCCCGTTGCCCCTGCTCGGCATGGTGCACCTCAGCAACGAGGTGCACCAGGAGCGCCTGATCGACGCCTCCGAGGTGCTCGACGTCGTGGCCCGGGCGGAGCACCTCCGCCCGCACGCGGCAGGGACGCAGGTCGACGTCGTCATCGAGGTCCGCGCCGACGCCGGGCTCGTGTGGACCGGCCGGTCCGTCTACCTGGCCCGCGGGGTCCGGCTCGACGACGCCGCGGCCAGCGTGCGCCGGGACGAGGACCGGCCGGTCTTCACCGCCCCCACGCCGACGGGCGTCTGGCGACTCGGCGCGGACACCGGACGCCGGTACGCCGCGGTCTCGGGGGACTGGAACCCCATCCACCTCAGCGCGCTCACCGCGAAGGCGCTCGGGATGAAGGCGGCGATCGCGCACGGCATGTGCCTGGCCGCCCGCATGGTGGACCAGGCGGTCCCCGCACCGTCCGGGGCCCTGAGCTGGCGCATCGACTTCGCCACCCCCGTCCTCCTGCCCGGCACCGTGACGACGTCGTTCACGGGGCGTGGCGACGACTCCGGTCGCCGGACGGACGTCGTCGGGTGGTCCGCGAAGCGCCGCCGCCCCCACTTCACCGGCTGGGTGCGCGCGGAATAGTTCCATGCCGGCCGGGGCCTGTCCAGACGCGAGGTGATTTTCGGGGGCAATTCTCCCGAACGTCCCCTTTCGGCTGGGCAGGCGCCGGGTCACCGGGGCAGACTCCGACTACCAGCCCTCGATGGCTGGCCCCCACTGTATGGAAAGAGGAGTTTCGTGAACTCTCGAGGTCTCAAAGCAGGGCTGCTCGCCGCATCGACCCTGATGGCGACGGCAATGATGGCAGCAGGTCCCGCCCAGGCAGCACCGGCGGTAGCCCCCGCCGCCGCCGGCACCGTGTCCCACGCGCAGGACCAGGGCCAGGCCGCCCTCGACGCCTACTGGACGCCGGACAGGATGAAGAACGCCAAGCCGGCCAACACGATCAACTCCGGCTGGGCCGCCGAGGGCCGTTCGATCATGCCGAAGGCAGGGCAGCAGTCGGTGACGAAGGCGCCCAAGCAGCCCGTCGCGGAGACGCGTGCCACGTCCCAGTCCGCGGTGCCACGCATCGGGAAGGTGTTCTTCACCCAGGGCGGGCAGAACTACGTCTGCTCCGGCAACTCGGTCCAGAGCGGGAACCAGAGCGTCGTCGCCACGGCCGGGCACTGCACGCACGACCTCTCGACGGGCTGGGTCACGAACTTCGTCTTCGTCCCCGCCTACAGCAACGGTGCGGCCCCGTACGGCAAGTTCACCGCCCGGACGCTGGTCTCGACCAGCGAGTGGGTGTCCCGCAACGACATCAGCTACGACGGCGCCTTCGCCGTCATGAACACGCTCAACGGGCGGACGCTCGCCGCCACGGTCGGCGCCTCGAGCATCGGCTTCAACATGTCGCGCGGCCTCACCTACACTGCGTACGGCTACCCCGCCGCCTCGCCGTTCAACGGCGAGCGCCTCTTCAGCTGCTACGGGAAGGCCTCCGCTGATCGCATCGGCGGTACCCAGTCGCAGGGCATTCCGTGCGACATGACCGGCGGATCCTCCGGTGGCCCCTGGTTCGTCGGTTCGGGTTCCACCGGGACGCAGAACTCGGTCAACAGCTTCGGCTACAACACCCAGAGCAACGTCATGTACGGCCCGTACTTCGGCAGCTCCATCCAGTCCGCCTACTCCACGGCGGCCAGCCGGTAGTCCGGCAGACACTCCGCACACGGGCGGTTCCCCTTCGAGGGGGACCGCCCGTGTGTCGTCCGCCCGCGTCCGCGGCGGGCCGCCCCTAGACTGGGCGCATGACCGGCTTCGACCTCCTCACCCGTGCGGCGGAGCTCGACGCCGCGGACCCCCTCGGCGCTCAACGCACCCTCTTCCTCGGCACGGACGACGACACCGTGCTCTCCTACCTCGACGGCAACTCCCTCGGGCGGCCGCTCACCCGGACAGCGGACGGCCTGGCCTCGTTCGTCCGCGACCAGTGGGGCGGTCGGCTGATCCGCGGCTGGGACGAGGGGTGGCTCGGACTGGCGGAACGGATCGGCGACCAGCTGGGTCGGGTGGCGCTCGGCGCGGCCGCGGGCCAGTGCGTGGTGGCGGATTCCACGAGCGTGATCCTCTACAAGCTCGCACGCGCGGCGGTGGCGGCCCGCCCGGGGCGGACCGAGATCGTCATCGACCGCGACAACTTCCCGACCGACCGGTTCATCGTCGAGGGGATCGCCCGCGAGCGCGGCCTGACCCTCCGATGGATCGACGTCGCGTACGACGGCGGGGCGACGCCCGCGGAGGTCGCCGCAGCCGTCGGCCCCGAGACCGCCCTCGTGCTCCTCAGCCACGTCGCCTACCGTTCCGGGTTCATCGCCGACGTCTCCGCCATCACGAGGATCGCCCACGACGCCGGCGCCCTCGTCCTCTGGGATCTCAGCCACTCGGTCGGATCCGTCCCGGCCGATCTCGACGCCTGGGGCGTCGACTTCGCGGCGGGCTGCAGCTACAAGTACCTCAACGGCGGGCCGGGCGCTCCGGCCTGGGCGTACGTCGCGCAGCGGCACCTGCCGACCCTCGACCAGCCGATCCTCGGCTGGCTGGGCAGCGCGGACCCGTTCGCCATGGGATCCGCCTACCAGCCCGCCGACGGCGTCCGCCGCCTGGTCTCGGGTACGCCGCCGATTCTCGGCATGCTCCCGATGCGCGACATGCTCGCCCTCATCGAGGAGGTCGGGATGCCGGCCGTCCGGGCGAAATCGGAGGAGCTGACCGCCTTCGCCGTCACGGCCGTCGACGCCGTGCTGGCCCCGTACGGCGTCGTCCTCGCCTCCCCGCGTGCCGCCGGGGCCCGCGGCGGGCACATCACCATCGACCATCCGGAGTTCGCCGGGATGGTGCCGGAGCTGTGGCAGGACGGCGTCATCCCCGACTACCGCAATCCCGACGGGATCCGGCTCGGCCTCTCACCCCTGTCGACGTCGTTCCACGAGGTCGCCGTCGCCGTCGGGGCCATCGCCGCGCGCCTGGAGCACGCCGGACGCACGACCGGCGGCGGGTGCCTGGACCCGGCGGCGCGCACGGCCGAGTAAGCGCACGGCGGTGGAGTCCCTGGCAGGGCAGCTGCGGGATCGGATCGCGGAGGGCTTCCTCCGGGCGGATCCGCCCGCGATCGGCGCCACGGGACTCGTCCTCATCGGTCTGCTGGCCATCGCCCTCTCGATACCCCGGCGCTCATGGCGGATCTTCGGGCTCTTCGTCACCGTGGTCCATGAACTCGGTCATGCGGCCGCCGCCCTGCTGACCCTGCAGCGCGTCACGGGGATCACGCTCCGGCTCGACCACTCCGGCACGACGACGAGCCTCGGCCGCCGCGGGTGGCGGGCGGCCTTCACGACCTTCTGGGGCTACCCGGTGCCCGCCGTCGTCGGGGCGCTGCTGCTCGGGGGCGCCGCCCACGGCTGGGCGCCGGCGGCTCTCTCGCTCGGCGCCATGGTGTTGGTGGCGGCGCTGGTCCTGATCCGGAACGGTCAGGGCGTGCTCATCCTCGGGGGCAGCGCGGCCGTGGCACTCGGCCTCGTCTGGTTCGGAGGAGCCGCACCGGCGGGCTACGCCTGCCTGGTGCTCGGGGTCGCACTGCTGGTCGGTGCATGCCGCGACTGCGTAAAGGTGGTGCGGGTCCACCATCGACGGCGGGACCTCGCGACCTCGGACGCCCATCTGCTCCGCCTGGCGACACGCGTCCCGTCACCGGTCTGGCTCGGTCTGTTCGCGCTGGTCATCGCCGCGGCGATGGTGCTGTCCCTGGCCCCGCTCGCCCTGATCGCCGGGACGTCGTCCTGACCTCAGTCGTCGCCGTGCTTGAGGTGTCCCGAGCTGTAGGGGGCTCCCTGCTGGCGGCAGAGGTCGTCGTAGAGCTCGTTGACGGCCTGCGAGATGAAGTCCCGCTCCACGTCCGGGAGGTCGATCAGGCCGTTCAGGTACGCGGCGACCTCGTACTCGTCCACGCCCCCACCCATGCTGGAGTAGTGCTCCCAGAGATCGGTGACGGAGATGTTCGCGCGCTTCATGGCGTCGCACGTCAGGGCGTGCTGCTCCTCGTCGCGCTTCCGGTCCGGCATCACGTCCCCCTCCCGGTCGGAATCCGTGAGATCGTTGTCGGCCATGGCGTTCCTTCCCGTCACTCGAGGTACCTCCGGCACCGCCCGGTCATCCTTCCAGCATAGGCAGGGGAGGAGGAAGAAGACAGGTTCCCGCCACGGTTGCCACCGCCCGGGATCGGGTCTAGTGGGCCCGTGCGTCGTCCGGCGAGGACGCCCGGGTCCGCGCAGGGGGATCCGCCAATTCACGATCCGGGCGAGTGCCGTGTTAGAGTATTTCTCGTTGCTTTCGCCGGTTTCCACGGTGAAAAACCACCCGCGCGGGTGGCGGAATGGCAGACGCGCTAGCTTGAGGTGCTAGTCCTCTTATTGAGGGTGGGGGTTCAAGTCCCCCTCCGCGCACAGTGAAGCCCCCGGTCAGAGTCATCTGGCCGGGGGCTTTCTCGTGGCCCGGGGCAAGGGTTGCTCCCGTCGGGCACATCATGCCCGAAGTGCCCTTGACCCTCACGGACGGCAGGTCCACTCTGGTCTCCCGAATCGGGCAGAACCAGCCCAGCGGCGGGAACCCCGGAACAAGCGAGCAACGCCATCCATTGGAGGTCGTGATGCCAGGTCTACTCAGGAAGAGCCTCGATGCGCCGGAGGAGACGCGTCCCTTCGAAGGTGACACGGGCCATCTTCAACTCGTCGGCTCGGAGATGGGCGCGGTGGGCCGCGCCACCTTCCGGCCCGGATGGCGCTGGTCCCAGCACGTCAAGCCGATCGCCGGGACCGACAGTTGCCAGGTCACGCACGTGGGCTACTTCGTCTCCGGCCGGATGAAGGTCGTCATGAACGACGGGGAGGAGATGGAGTACGGGCCCGGCGACTTCGCGGTCATGACCCCCGGGCATGACGCCTGGGTCGTGGGTGACGCCCCCTGTGTGTTCATCGACTGGCGGGGATACGACGACTACGCGAAACCCTGACCCCGAGGACGCGCGGGCCGCGGACACGGCGCCATCGGGGGCCCCGGCCGGAGACATCCGGCCAGGGCCCTTCCGTGTCCACGGGTGAACCGGCCGTGTCCTGGCACGCGCGCTCGGTAGGCTGGGGAGGCAACCGCTACCGAGGAGGACCACGTGGGCATCACACCCGAAGATGAAGTCGTCAGGATCTGCCAGGAACTGATCCGGATCGATACCTCGAACTTCGGGGACAACGCGGGTCCGGGGGAGCGGAAGGCCGCCGAGTACACGGCCGCCCTGATCGAGGAGGTGGGACTCTCGACCCAGCTCTTCGAAGCCGCCCCCGGCCGCACCTCCGTGGTCGCCCGCATGGACGGTTCGGATTCCTCCCTGCCCGCGCTCGTGGTGCACGGTCACCTCGACGTCGTCCCCGCGCAGAAGGAGGACTGGACGGTCGACCCCTTCGGTGGTGAGGAGAAGGACGGGCTCATCTGGGGTCGCGGCGCCGTGGACATGAAGGACATGGACGCCATGATCCTGTCCGTCCTGCGGTCCATGCAGCGCGACGGCATCAAGCCGAAGCGGGACCTCATCTTCGGTTTCTTCGCCGACGAGGAAGCCGGTGGAGCCTACGGTGCGTCCTGGCTCGTGGACAACAAGCCGGAGGTCTTCGAGGGCGCCGCGGAGGCCATCTCCGAGGTGGGCGGGTTCTCCGCGACGATCGGCGGCCAGCGCACCTACCTCCTGCAGACGGCCGAGAAGGGCATCTCCTGGCTGCGCCTGGTGGCCCACGGCCGCGCAGGGCACGGTTCACAGATCAACTCCGACAACGCCGTCACCGCCCTGGCCCGCGCCGTCACGCGCATCGGGGACCACGCCTGGCCGATCGAGCTGACCCCCACGACGCGGCAGTTCCTCGACGGCGTCACCGAACTGACCGGCGTCGAGTTCGACCCCGACAACCCGGACGTGCTGCTGAAGGAGCTCGGCACCGTGGCGCGCTTCGTCGGGGCGACCCTGCAGAACACGGCGAACCCCACGGTGCTCAAGAGCGGCTACAAGCACAACGTGATCCCCGGGACCGCCGAGGCCCTGATCGACGTGCGCACCCTGCCCGGCCAGCAGGACCAGGTGCTGGAGATCATCCGCGGGCTCGCCGGCGAGGGCGTCGACGTGAGCTACGAACACAAGGACACCTCGCTCGAGGTGCCGTTCGCCGGGAATCTCGTGGATTCGATGATCGACGCCCTGCACGCGGAGGACCCGGGCGCGAAGGTGCTCCCGTACACGCTCTCGGGCGGCACGGACAACAAGTCGCTGAGCCGCCTCGGCATCACGGGCTACGGCTTCGCACCCCTGCAGCTGCCCGACGAGCTCGACTTCACCGGCATGTTCCACGGCGTCGACGAGCGTGTGCCCACGGACTCGCTGCGTTTCGGGGCGAGGGTGCTTGCCCGCCTGCTGACCACCTACTGAGCAGGATCCGACCCAGCGCAGGAGGCGCCATGACCACCACGACGACGACGGACGGCCTCGCCCAGCTCCTGCCCGTCGACCTCCTGGAGCGGTTCCGGGGACGGGCGGCGGGCTACGACGCCACCAACAGCTTCTTCACCGAGGACTTCGACGACCTGAGGGCCATCGGGTATCTGCGCCTCCTGGCCGACACTCCACCCGGCGCCGCGGGCGGGATGGCGCGGGCCGCCGCGGCCCAGCGCCGGCTGGCGGCAGCAGCGCCCGCGACGGCGCTCGGGGTCAACATGCATCTGGTCTGGACGGCCGTCGCCGGCCTCCTCGCGGACCGCGGCGACCCCTCCCTGCGCTTCGTCCTCGAAGGGGCCGCCGACGGCGAGGTGTTCGCGTTCGGCGTGTCCGAGCCCGGCAACGACGCCGTCCTCTTCGACTCCCTGACCCGCGTGGAGCGCGAGGCCGACGGCGGATTCGCCTACACCGGCACGAAGGTGTTCACGAGCCTCTCGCCCGTGTGGACCCGACTCGGGATCTTCGGGAAGCTCGAGGGAGAGGACGGCGCGGACGATGTGATCCTCCACGCCTTCGTCCCGCGCGGCACCCCCGGACTGGAGATCCTCGAGGACTGGGACCCGCTGGGCATGCGTGCCACCCGGTCCAACACGACCCGCCTGCACGCCGTCCGCGTGCCGGCGCAGGCCGTCTTCCGGTCCCTGCCGGTCGGACCCAACGCCGATCCACTGGTGTTCGGGATCTTCGCGGCCTTCGAGACCCTCATCGCGTCCGTCTACCTCGGTATCGCGGACCGCGCCCTCGATCTCGCCACCGACGCGATGGGACGCCGACGGAGCCACACGGGGGACCGCGTGCTGTCCGACGATCCCGTCCTCCGGAACCTGCTGGCCGGACCCGCCATGCGGCGGACCGGTGCCGAGGCCGAACTCCGCCAGGTCACCCTCGACCTGGACGCCCGCGAGGGGGACGCAGCGCAGTGGTTCGCGCGCCTCGTGACCCTCAAGACCCATGCGGTCGAGGCCGCGGTGGCCGCCACCACGGTGGCACTCCACGTGGGCGGGGGATCGGGTTTCGCGGCGTCGTCGGAGGTCGTCCGCCTCCACCGCGACGCGCTGGCCGGGCAGTTCCACCCGTCCACGGAGGAATCGGCCCGGGCGACCGTCGCCACGGCACTGCTGGGACCGCCGTCGGCCTGACGGCCCGCGGTCTGCCCGACCGCGCCCGGGCTCAGGCGGTGCGCTCGACCCGGAGTACCTTCCGGCGCAGCCAGTACCGCCGGCCCCCGCCCATGTAGATGCAGCTGCGCTCGAGTTCCCACTTGCCGTACTCCGCATGCTCGGCGACGAGTCTGCGGGCGGCGGGCAGCGGTTCCCCGGCGTTCACGGTGAGCACCAGGTACTCGTACTGCCGGCCGTAGTCGCGCTCCCGGACGGCTGTCGCGTTCACGAAATGTTCTCGCATTTCCCTCCAATTCGGTCCACTTTACCGATAACGTCTAGCCATGAGCATAGATCCGCGTGTCGCGCTCCAGTCCCTCGTGACGGCCCTCGAAGAGCACCTTGCGGCCTCGGCGTCGCGCCGGCGCGAGGACGATCCTGCGGTGGAAGCGGCGTACGTGGGCATCGCCGACGCCTTCGAGGTCTATGAGGAGGCACTCTACGACGCCTTCGGGGAGATCACCCCGCTCGAGGTCTACGAGGAACCGGACGACGAGGACGACGACGAGTACGCGTCGGGCCTCGTGGAGGCCGACGCGGAGAACTGAGCCGCGCACCCGGCGCGCGTCAGGCGGAGACCTCGTCGAGGACCGCGGCGATGGGTTCGGGCACCGGCGCGCCGCCGGTCTGCAGGATCTCCTTGAGCTGCTGCGGCGTACGGGCTCCCACGATCGCGGAGGCCACCCCGGGCCGGTGGAGGAGCCACCGCAGGGCGAGTTCGTGGGGTTGGAGGTCCAGTCCCCGGGCCGCCGTGCACAGCGCCTCGGTGATGCGCTGGGGCTTGCCGTCGAGGTAGGGCTCCACGTACGGCGCCCACACGTCGGAGGCTCCCCGGGAGTCCGCGGGGAGCCTGCCCCGGTACTTGCCGGTCAGGACGCCCCGCCCCAGGGCCCCCCAGGCGAACACCGCAGCCCCGAAGGCCTCCGCGGCGGGCAGCACGTCCCGCTCGGCGCCCCGGTTCACCAGCGAGTACTCGACGTCGTTGACCAGGAGCGGGAAGGACGCCGTGGCGGCCGCCCGCGCGAACTCCCACCCGGCGTAGTCGGAGACGCCGACGTAGCGCGCGCGACCGCTTCCGTAGGCGACCTCCAGCGCGCTCAGCGTCTCCTGCAGCGGGACGGCGGCGTCGGGGGAGGGCGCGAGCCACACGTCGACGTGGTCGGTGCCGAGCAGGGACAGGGAGGCGTCGAGCGAATCGAGCAGCCCCCGGCGCGATCCGTCGAGGCGCCGCATGCCGGTGCGGGTGGTGCCGCCCTGCACCGCGAGGACGAGTTCCGAGCGGGCCACGGTATCGCCGATGAACCCGCCCAGGATCGCCTCGGCCTGGCCCTCGCCGTAGCGCGCCGCGGTCTCGACGAGCGTGCCGCCCGCGTCGGTGAACAGGCGGAGCTGCTCGCGGGCGGCCTCCTCGGACACTTCCTGGCCCCAGTTCATGGTGCCGAGACCCAGAGCGGACACGGTCAGGCCGCTCATCCCCACGTTTCGCCGTTGCATGAGGCCAAGCCTAAAGCCTTGCCGCGGCCGGATACCTCAGGTCCATGCGGCATGGCTTAGGGTCTTAAGGGTGAATTGGATAGAAGCGATCATCCTGGGGTTCGTCCAGGGCCTCACCGAATTCCTACCCATTTCATCGAGCGCACACCTGCGGATCGTGGGTGAGTTCCTCCCGAACGCGCAGGATCCGGGGGCGGCGTTCACCGCCATCACCCAGCTGGGTACCGAGACCGCCGTCGTCGTGTTCTTCTGGAAGGACATCGTCCGGATCGTCAAGGCCTGGTTCGGCGCCCTGAGGGGCACCGTCCCGCGGAACGACCCCGATGCGCGCATGGGCTGGCTCGTCATCCTCGGCAGCGTGCCGATCGTCGTGCTCGGGCTCCTGTTCCAGGAGCAGATCGAGGGCTCGTTCCGCAGCATGTGGATCGTCGCCACCATGCTGATCGTCTTCGGGCTCATCCTGGCGGTCGCCGATGCCGTGGGACGGCAGACCCGCGACCTGCAGAGCCTCACCTACCGGCACGGCATCCTGTACGGACTGGCGCAGGCCCTGGCCCTGATCCCCGGCGTGTCGCGCTCGGGCGGCACCATCACCGCGGGCCTTCTCATGGGCTACACCCGCGAAGCCGCAGCACGCTACTCGTTCCTGCTGGCCATCCCCGCCGTGTTCGGCAGCGGCGCCTTCCAGCTCGTGAAGAGCTTCGACGAGACGGGACCGTACGGGCTGGGGGAGACCGCCCTGGCCACCCTAGTGGCGTTCGCGGTCGGGTTCGCGATGATCGGCTGGTTCCTCCGCTACGTCAGCACGCGCGGCTACGGGCTCTTCGTCTGGTACCGCATCCTGCTCGGCCTCGCCCTGTACGTGCTGCTCGGCTTCGGTGTCATCAGCGCCTGACCGCGGCCCGTAAGGTTGACCGTGTGATTGCGTGGAATTCGACCCCTGTCCCAGTACTCGACGGCACCCAGTCGGGTATCACCCTGTTCGACACGGCGCTCCAGGCGCCGGCAGCCCTCGCGCAGCATCCGGAGCAGAGCCTCTACGTCTGCGGGATCACCCCCTACGACGCCACGCACCTCGGCCACGCCTCGACCTACGTGGCGTTCGATCTCCTCAACCGGACCTGGCGTGATGCCGGCTCCACCGTGCGCTACGTGCAGAACGTGACCGACGTCGACGATCCGCTCCTGGAACGGGCCACGGCCACCGGCGTGGACTGGCAGGATCTCGCCGCCGATCAGATCGCCCTGTTCCGCGAGGACATGGAGGCCCTCAACGTCCTGCCACCGGACCACTACGTCGGAGCCGTCGAGTCGATCGACCTGATCGTCCCGATCGTCGAGAAGCTGGTGGGGCGCGACCTCGCCTACACCGTGCCGGGGCAGGGCGGGGAGCCCGACGGGGACGTCTACTTCTCCCTCGACGCGGCGGCCGCCCTCGACCGGGACGACGCCGCCCGCTGGTTCCTCGGGCAGGTCTCCCAGCTCGACGTCGACACGATGCTCGCATTGTCGGCCGAGCGCGGCGGCGACCCCGGGCGGCCCTCCAAGCGCAACGCCCTCGACCCGCTCCTCTGGCGCGTCGCACGGCCGGGCGAGCCGAGCTGGCCCGCCGGCTCGCTCGGCGAGGGCAGGCCGGGCTGGCACATCGAGTGTGCCGTGATCGCCCAGCAGTTCCTGCCGTCCCCGTTCACCGTGCAGGGCGGCGGCTCGGACCTCGTCTTCCCCCACCACGAGATGAGCGCGTCCCACGCGTGGGCCGCCAGCGGGACGCCCCTCGCCCGGCACTACGCCCACGCCGGGATGGTCGGCTACGACGGGGAGAAGATGAGCAAGTCGCGGGGGAACCTGGTCCTCGTGTCGAAGCTGCGCCAGGCGGGCGTCGACCCTGCGGCCATCAGGCTCGCGATCCTCGCCCACCACTACCGGGCGGACTGGTCCTGGACGGACGGTGTCCTCGACGAGGCAGTCCGCCGGCTCGCTGCGTGGCGCGACGCCGCGCGGTCCGCGACGGACGACGACGTCGCCGGGCTCCGTGACCAGGTGCGGGCGCATCTGGCGGACGACCTCGACGCGCCGTCCGCGCTTGCCGCGGTCGACGCGTGGGTGGCGTCGCCGCGCCCCGCCGGGACCGGCGGGCGGGCGCTGGCCGACGTCGTCGACGCCCTGCTCGGCGTCCGCCTCTAGGGCAGGGGCAGCCGGGCTACTGCTCGCGCCGGCGCTTCTTCAGGTACCGCTCGAACTCCCGCGCGATCGATTCGCCGCTGGCCTCCGGGAGGTCCACGGTGTCCTTCGCCTCCTCGAGCTGGCGGACGTAGGCGGCCACCTCGGGGTCCTCCGTGGCGAGCTCGTCCACCCCGCGTTCCCAGGCCTCCGACTCCTCCGTGAGCACGTGCGTGTCCACGGCGATCTGCAGGATCTCCTCGAGCTTGTTCAGGAGCGCGAGCTGCGCCTTCGGGGAGGGCGACTGCCCCACGTAGTGCGGCACGGCCGCCCAGAGTGACATCGTCGGAATGTCCGCGAGGAGCCCCATCTCGGCCAGCACCCCCACGATCCCGATCGGGCCCTCGTACGTGGACGGCTCGACGTCGAGGCTCTGCCGGACGACGTCGTCGTCCGACGTGACCGTCACCGGGATGGGGCGCGAGTGTGGCACATCGGCCAGCAGCGCGCCGACCAGGACGATGCAGTCGACGTCGAGCTCCTTCGCCAGCGCGACCAGCTCCGCGGTGTAGGCGCGCCACTTGTAGGACGGTTCGACGCCGTTGACGAGGATCAGGTCGACGTTCGAGTGGGGCACGACGGTCTTGCTGATGCGGGTGTTCGGCCACTTGATCCGGCGCTGTCCCGCCGCGTTCCGCTTGATCATGGGTCGCGTGAACTGGAAGTCGTAGAACTCGTCGGCGTCGATCGTGGAGATGCGCTCACTGCCGAAGAAGCGCCCCATGTACTTCAGCGCGTCGCTGGCCGCCTCGCCGGCGTCGTTCCAGCCCTCGAAGGCCGCGAGCATGATCGTGATCCTGCGCTCGGGCTCGTCGGCGTCCTGGAACAGGTCCTGCACGCCGGTCGGCTGGTTGTCCTCGAAGCTCTTCACGCTCTCACCCTAAACCCCGCTGCGCGGCCATGTCAGGCGGACCCCCGCCGCCGCCGGGGGCCACGGCGGGCAGGCCGGCCCGGGCGCCACCGTAGACTTGGAGGCATGGCGACCCACCCCACCGGCAGCATGCACCTCCTTGCCCGCGACGCGATCGACGACGCGCGATCCGCCGGGAACTCCGGCGGCCTGCGGGGCGTGCTCTGGGACATGGACGGAACCATCGTGGACACCGAGCCCTACTGGATCCGGGCCGAGACGGAACTCGTCGAAGCGCACGGCGGGACGTGGACGGACGAGCAGGCCACCATGCTCGTCGGCCAGGCCCTCGAGTTCTCCGCGGGGCAGCTCCAGCAGGCCGGGGTGGACCTCGGGATCCGCGACATCATCGACCACCTGATCGGGCGCGTGGCGGCCGACGTGAGCAGGGCCGTCCCCTGGCGTCCGGGGGCGCGGGAACTGCTCGCCGCGCTGCACGCCGAGGGGGTTCCCTGCGCGATGGTCACCATGTCCGAGACGCTCCTCGCCGAGGCGGTCGCAGGCCACCTGCCCGAGGGGACGTTCTCCCACCTCGTCACCGGAGACCGCGTGAGCGCGGGCAAACCCGACCCGGAGGCCTACCAGCTGGGGTTCGACCTGCTGGCCGCGGACCACCCGGGACTGGACAAGGACGGCGTGGTCGCGATCGAGGACTCCCTGCCCGGGGTGACCGCCGCCCTCGCCGCCGGGCTGACCACCCTCGCCGTACCGCACTTCGTCCCGCTCCCTCCCGATGCGCGCCGCACCGACTGGGACACGCTCGCCGGGCGCACGCCCGCGGATCTCGCGGCCCTGCTGCCCGGGGCCGCCGGCGACGCGCTGGACGCCTTCGACGACGGCGAGAACGTCGCGTGAGCGCTCCCAACGACGCACCGCAGCGGGAGACCACCCCCGGCCTGCCGCTCGGCAGGATCGCCGGGGTCCCCGTGGTCCTCGCCTGGTCCTGGTTCGTGATCACCGCGTTCATCGTGCTGGTCTTCGGGCCGCGCGTGGGCCAGGTGATCCCCGGGATCGGCGTCGGCGCGTACGTCGTGGCGCTCGGCTACGCCCTGCTCCTCGCGGTGTCCGTGCTCATCCACGAGCTGGCACACGCCCTCACCGCCCGCGCCTTCGGCTGGCCCACCACGCGGATCGTGCTCAACCTGTGGGGCGGGCACACGCAGTTCGCGAGCTTCAGCGCGTCCCCGGGACGGTCCCTCCTCGTCGCTCTCGCGGGACCCGCCGCCAACTTCGTGCTCGCCGGCCTCGGCTGGGTGATCCTGCAGGCGGTGGAGCCGGGCGGCGTCGCCTTCCTCCTGACGACCATCCTCGTCTGGGCCAACCTGCTCGTCGCGGTCTTCAACGTCCTGCCGGGGCTGCCCCTGGACGGCGGCCGCCTCGTGGAGAGCGCCGTCTGGCGGGCCACCGGGAGCCAGGAGAAGGGCACCGTCGCGGCGGGCTGGGCCGGCCGCGCCCTCGTCGTCGTGCTGCTGGGCCTCGTGGTGGCGGTGCCGCTGGTCCAGGGCCGCGGCCCCGACCTGACGTTCATCGTCATCGCCGTGATCATGGGCGCCTTCCTGTGGATGGGCGCGACGTCCGCCATCACGAACGCCCGGATGCGCCTACGCCTTCCCGCGATCAGCGCGGGGCGCCTGCAGAGGCCGGCGGTCGGCCTGCCCGCGGGCACGAGCGTCCTCGCCGTGCGCCGCATCCTCCGGGAGAATCCGGACGCCGCCGTCATCCTGACCGGACCGTCCGGCGTCCCCGAGGCCGTGGTGGACGAGGGTGCGCTGCTGGCCGTCCCGGAGGACGCCGCGGCCGCCACGACGGCCGACGCCACCGCACGGCGCCTCGGCGCCGGCGCGTACGTCCCGGAGTGGGCGGAGGGCCAGGAACTCGTGCAGTTCCTCGCACGGCTGGCGGGCAACGAGTACGCCGTCGTGAACCGCTCCGGCGCGGTCACCGGCCTGCTCCACCAGCGGACGGTGGTGCAGGCCATCACGGGCAAGGGCGCCGCGCCGACCCCGCCCGACGCCTGACCGACGGCCGCGTCCCGTGCGGCCCACCTCCTCCCGCTCCCTCCCGCCTCATTCATGCCGGCACCGCCGGCCCACGCCGAAGGACCACCCATGAGCACCACCCCCACACCCGAAGCACCCGCCGCGCCGCACGGCGCCGCAGCCCGTCGGGGCCCGTTCCGCGCCGGCGAACGCGTCCAGCTGACCGACGAGAAGGGCCGGATGAACACCATCACCCTCACGCCCGGCGGCGCCTTCCACACCCACAAGGGCTTCCTCCAGCACGACTCGCTCATCGGCGCCACCGAGGGCACCATCCTCGAGAACACCACCGGTCAGCTCTACCAGGCCCTGCGGCCCCTCCTGTCCGACTTCGTCCTGTCCATGCCGCGCGGCGCGGCCGTGGTGTACCCGAAGGACGCCGGGCAGATCGTGACGATGGCCGACATCTACCCGGGGTCGCGCGTCGTCGAGGCCGGCGTGGGCTCCGGGGCGCTGTCCATCTCGCTGCTGCGGGCCGTCGGCGACAACGGATACCTGCACTCCTTCGAGCGCCGCGAGGAGTTCGCGGACATCGCCCGCGGCAACGTCGAGACGATCTTCGGCGGCCCGCACCCGGCCTGGCAGATCACCCTGGGCGATTTCCAGGAGCAGGTCCTCGCCCAGGAAGCGCCCGGTTCCGTGGACCGCGTGGTCCTGGACATGCTCGCGCCCTGGGAGTGCCTCGACGCCGTCGCGACGGTCCTGGCCCCGGGGGGCGTGTGGATCAGCTACGTGGCCACGGTCACGCAGCTCTCCCGCATCGCCGAGGCCATCCGCGCGGACGGCCGCTTCACCGAGCCCGAGGCCTGGGAGTCCATGGTGCGCGGCTGGCACCTCGAGGGCCTCGCCGTGCGTCCGGACCACCGCATGGTCGCCCACACCGGGTTCCTGCTCACCACCCGCCGGCTGGCCGAAGGGGCCACCGGCTTCACCCCGAAGCGGCGCCCGTCCAAGACAGGGTTCAGCGAGGAGGACCTCAACGCCTGGACGCCGCAGGCGGTGGGGGAGCGCGACGTCTCCGACAAGCGGCTGCGCCGCGTCGCGCGGGACGCGGCGTCGACCATCCAGCGCGGCTCCCTGCCCGCCGAGGAGGCCCAGGCGCGCCGGGACGCGATCGCCGACGGCGGCACCGTCGAGTAGGTCGGCGGACCCCCGCCGACGGGAAGAGGTCGGCGGCCCCCGGGCGTTAACACAGGGCAGCACCAGTGCGTAAAGCGGACGGACGTCTGCGCTAAGGTCGAAAGACAGCCGAAGGTCGAACCGAAGGTGGCGAACCGAAATGCCGGAACCCGATGACCACGCTCCCGCCGCCGGATCGCGCGAGCCGACGTCCCCGCTCGTCGACAATTCCGCCGCGCAGCGCCAGCTGAACGTCCTGCGGGACAAGCTGCGCCACATCGACCGCCAGCTGGGGGCGGCCACGCAGAACAACGGCAAGCTCGTCGCCGCCCTCGAAGCCGCGCGCACCGAGATCGTGCGGCTGAAGGCCGCCCTTGAGAAGGAGGGCGCGGCCCCGTTCAGCTTCGCCACGGTCATGCAGGTCAACCCGAGACGCCCGTCCGAGCCCGGCGTCACCACCGATGCCACCGTGCAGGACACCGCGGACATCCTGCAGTCCGGCCGGAAGCTGCGCGTCACCGTCAGCCCGCTCATCAACGTCCGCCAGCTCGCCCCCGGCCAGGAGGTGCTCCTCAACGAGTCCCTGACCATCGTGGCCGCCCTCGGCTACGAGCGGGCCGGGGAGATCGTCACCGTCAAGGAACTCCTGGGCAGCGATCGCGCCCTGGTGGTGGGCCGCACGGACGACGAACGCGTCATCAGGCTCAGCGGGCCCCTGCAGGCCGACAGGATCCGGGTGGGCGACGCCCTCGCCGTCGACACGAAGTCCGGCTACGGCCTCGAGAAGGTGCCGCGCAGCGAGGTGGAGAACCTCGTGCTCGAGGAGGTCCCGGACATCGCGTACGGGGACATCGGCGGGCTCGGCCCGCAGATCGAGCAGATCCGCGACGCCGTCGAGCTGCCCTTCCTGCACCCCGACCTCTACCGGGAGCACGGGCTCAAGCCGCCCAAGGGCATCCTCCTGTACGGGCCGCCGGGCTGCGGCAAGACCCTCATCGCCAAGGCCGTCGCCAACTCGCTGGCCGCCCGCGCAGCCGAACGCGCCGGCGTGGAACAGATCCGCAGCTACTTCCTCAACATCAAGGGCCCGGAACTGCTCGACAAGTACGTGGGGGAGACCGAGCGCCACATCCGGCTCATCTTCGCCCGCGCACGGGAGAAGGCCTCGGACGGGAGCCCCGTCGTCGTGTTCTTCGACGAGATGGACTCCCTGTTCCGAACCCGTGGCACCGGCGTCTCCTCGGACGTCGAGACGACGATCGTGCCGCAGCTGCTCAGCGAGATCGACGGCGTTGAGAAGCTCGAGAACGTGATCGTCATCGGCGCGTCCAACCGCGAGGACATGATCGACCCCGCCATCCTGCGGCCGGGCCGGCTGGACGTGAAGATCAAGATCCAGCGGCCCGACGCCGAGGGCGCCGCCGAGATCTTCGCGAAGTACGTCACGGCGGATCTGCCCCTGCACGCGGACGACCTCGCCGAGAACGGCAACGACCCGCAGACCACCATCGCCGAGATGATCCGGCGCACGGTCGAGCAGATGTACTCGACGGACAAGTCCAACGAGTACCTGGAGGTGACCTACGCCAACGGGGACACCGAGATGCTCTACTTCAAAGACTTCAACTCCGGCGCGGTCATCCAGAACGTGGTGGACCGGGCGAAGAAGTACGCCATCAAGGACCTCCTCCTCGACGGCAGCAAGGGCCTGCGCATCGAGCACCTGATGCGCGCGGTGGTGGACGAGTTCCGCGAGCACGAGGACATGCCCAACACCACGAATCCCGACGACTGGGCACGGATCTCCGGGAAGAAGGGTGAGCGCATCACGTACATCCGCACCATCGTGCAGGGCAAGGCCGGCCAGGAACCGGGCAAGTCGATCGAGACGACGGCGAACACGGGCCAGTATCTGTGATCGCCACGGGGGGAACACCGGCCGGCCGGCCGGGGGCGCTGCCCCCCGTCGGTGAGGGGATCTCCGTCCACCGCGTCATGGGGACGGAGACCGAGTACGGCATCATCGCGCCGGCCCTGCCGTCCGCGAATCCCACACTGCTGTCCTCGCAGGTGGTCAACGCCTACGCCGCCACGCTGCGCGAGGGGCTGGGCAACCTCGCCGGCACCCGCTGGGACTACACCGACGAGACGCCCCTCACCGACGCGCGCGGCTTCAGGATGGACCGCGCCGTCGCCCACCCGAGCCAGCTGACGGACGAGCCGGTGGAACTCACCGCCGAGCAGATCGCACTCGAGCGCGGGGAGCCCGCCGAAGCCGCGGTGCTCATGAACCTCGTCCTCACCAACGGCGCCCGGCTCTACGTGGACCACGCCCACCCCGAGTACTCCTCGCCCGAGGTCACCAGCCCCCTCGACGCCGTGCTCTGGGACCGCGCCGGGGACCACGTGGCCGTCGCCGCTATGGACCGCATCGGCAGCACGCCCGGCTTCTCACCCGTGATCCTCTACAAGAACAACACGGACAACAAGAGCGTCTCCTACGGCTCCCACGAGAACTACCTCGTTCCCCGGAGCGTGCCCTTCTCGAAGCTCGCAGAGGCGCTCATCCCCTTCTTCGTCTCGCGCCAGGTCATCTGCGGTGCCGGGCGCGTGGGCCGCGGACCCCTCAACCAGGACCCCGGCTTCCAGATCAGCCAGCGGGCCGACTTCTTCGAGAACGAGATCGGCCTCGAGACGACGGTCCGCCGCCCCATCATCAACACGCGCGACGAGCCCCACGCCGTCGCGGAGAAGTACCGGCGGCTGCACGTCATCATCGGCGACGCCAACCTGAACGAGGTGTCGAACTACCTGAAGGTGGGCACCACCGCCCTCGTCCTCTCCCTCATCGAGCAGGGCCGCGCCCCCGTGCCCGAACTCGAGGACCCGGTCGAGGCGCTCCGCGCCATCAGCCACGACCCCTCGCTGACGGTGGAGGTCCGGCTGAGGGACGGGCGGAGCCTGACCGGGCTCCAGCTGCAGGAACTCTACTGCGGCGCGGTCCTGGCCGCGCTGCCGGCCGACGCCGACCCGCAGACCCGCGACGTCGTCGACCGCTGGCAGTCGCTGCTGGCCACCCTGCGGCGCGATCCGATGGCGGCGGCCCGCGAGGTCGACTGGGTGGCGAAGCTCAAGGTCCTGGAGGCGTACCGGGCACGCGACGGCCTCGCGTGGACGGATCCCCGGCTCGCCCTCGTGGATCTGCAGTACGCCGACCTGCGGCCCGAGAAGGGCATCTACCAGCGACTGGCCCGCCGGGGCGACGTCGAGCTGCTCGTCGATCCCGCGGACGTCGCGCGGGCGGCCGTCGAACCGCCACGCGACACACGCGCCTACTTCCGCGGCCGGTGCATCGCCGAGTACCCCGCCGAAGTGGTGGGCGCGAGCTGGGACTCGCTGATCTTCGAGCTCCCCGGGGAACGCAGGCTGCAGCGTGTCCAGACACGCGAACCGCTGCGGGGCACCGCGGCGCTCACCGGAGCGTTGTTCGATGCAGCCACGGACGCCGAGGATTTCCTTGCCCGATTGTTGAGTGACCCGGATCGGCGCGTGGCACCATAGGAACCGGATCCCCACACTGATCACGACGACGGAAAGGGTGGACACCGTGGCGACACAGGACCGCAGAAACACCGGTGGCTCGTCCTCCGCGGAGGACGAGGAACTCCCCGATCCGGCCCCCGCAGCCCCCGCGGCCGCGCAGGACTCCGGCCAGACCGAGGGCGTCGACGACCTGCTCGACGAGATCGACGGCGTCCTCGAGTCGAACGCCGAGGAATTCGTCCGCGGCTTCGTGCAGAAGGGCGGCCAGTAGCGGATGCTCCCGGATGATGCCGCGGCAGCGGTCCCACGGGCCGCCTCGACGTCCTTCGCCGACTACCTGGGCGCGCACCATCCGCACATGCTGCCGTCGAACCGGACGCTCGGGCCGGTCACGGCCGCCTCCGACGCGTCCCGTCTCGCCCCGCACGCGACGACGATCGTCGCGCTCACCTTCCCCGGCGGCGTGCTCATGGCGGGCGACCGCCGGGCCACGATGGGCAACGTGATCGCCAGCCGACACATCGAGAAGGTGTTCCCCGCGGATCACTCCTCGGTGCTGGGGATCGCCGGCAGCGCCGGCATCGGCGTCGACCTGGCTCGGCTCTTCCAGGTGGAGCTGGAGCACTACGAGAAGATCGAGGCGACCATGATGAGCCTGGACGGCAAGGCCAACCGTCTTGCCGCGATGGTCCGGCAGAACCTCCCGATGGCCATGCAGGGACTCGCCGTCGTGCCGCTCTTCGCCGGATTCGACACCGACCGGCATCTCGGGCGCCTGTTCTCGTTCGACGTCACGGGAGGCCGCTACGAGGAACACGAACACCACTCCGTCGGATCCGGTTCGGTCTTCGCCCGGGGCTCCCTGAAGAAGCTCTGGAACCCCGGCCTCGACGAGGCGTCCGCCGTCCGCGTGGCCGTCGAGGCCCTCTACGACGCGGCCGACGACGACTCCGCGACCGGCGGGCCGGATACCGTACGCGCCCTGTGGCCCGTGGTCTACGTCGTGGACGCGGCCGGCACGCGCCGCATCCCCGAGCGGGACCTCGAAGCCGTGGCCCACACCATCATCGACGCCCGATCGTCCGCGGGCCGGGAGGCATAGGCCATGACCCAGCAGTTCTACGTCTCGCCCGAGCAGCTGATGAAGGATCGCGCCGACTTCGCGCGCAAGGGCATCGGGCGCGGCCGGTCGGTGGTGGTGATGAGCTGCCGCGACGGCATCGCCCTCGTGGCCCAGAACGCGTCGCCCTCCCTCCACAAGCTCGGTGAGATCTACGACCGCATCGCGTTCGCGGCGGTCGGCAAGTACAACGAGTTCGAGAGCCTCCGCCAGGCCGGGGTCCGCTACGCCGACGTCCGCGGCTACTCCTACGCACGCGAGGACGTCACGGCGCGCGGCCTGGCCAGCGTGTACGCCCAGAGCCTCGGCGCCGTGTTCACGGCCGAGAGCAAGCCCTTCGAGGTGGAGCTCGTCGTGGCCGAGGTGGGCCGCGTCCAGGACGCCGACCACCTGTACCGGCTCACCTTCGACGGCTCCATCGCCGACGAGGCCGGCTTCGTGGTCATGGGCGGGGCCGCCGACGCCGTCGTCGGCGCCCTCTGCGGCAGCTGGTCCGCGGACGTCAGCCTGACCGGGGGCGTCCGGGCCGCGGCGCGGGCCCTCGCGAGCGCCGCCACCCCGGCGGCGGCCGACGGCGACCGGCCGGAGACGCCCGCCCTCGACCCCTCCGTCCTCGAGGTCGCGTTCCTGGAGCGGGACCCGGACATCCTGCGCGGGAGCCACCGCGCGTTCCGCCGGATCGGCGGACCCGAACTCGAGACCATGCTCCAGGGCGGACAGGACAGCTGATGGACCGGCGCATCTTCGGTGTCGAGACCGAGTTCGGGATCTCCTACTCGGGGCCCGACTCCCGCCCGCTGTCCCCCGAGGAGGTCGCCCGCTACCTCTTCCGGAAGGTCGTGAGCTGGGGCAGGTCCTCCAACGTCTTCCTCACCAACGGGTCGCGGCTGTACCTCGATGTCGGGTCCCACCCCGAGTACGCGACGGCGGAGTGCGACGACCTCGCGCAGCTCGTCGCCCACGACCGCGCCGGCGAGCTGATCCTGGAGGACCTCGTCTCCGAGGCGCAGCGCAAGCTGTCGCAGGAGGGCTACGACGGCCGGATCTACCTGTTCAAGAACAACACCGACTCCGCAGGCAACTCCTACGGCAGCCACGAGAACTACCTCATCCCGCGCAGGCTCGAGTTCGCCCGGCTCGCCGACATCCTCATCCCCTTCCTCGTGACGCGCCAGCTGCTGGTGGGTGCCGGCAAGGTCCTCAAGACGCAGACCGGGTCCATCTACGCCTTCTCCCAGCGCGCGGACCACCTGTGGGAGGGCATCTCCTCCGCTACCACCCGCTCCCGCCCCATCATCAACACCAGGGACGAACCGCACGCCGACGCCGAGCACTACCGCCGGCTCCACGTCATCGCCGGGGACTCGAACATGTCCGAGACCACCACGCTGCTCAAGATCGGCTCGGTGGACCTGCTGCTGCGGATGGTCGAGGCGGGCGAGCTGATGCGCGACTACCGCCTCGAGAACCCCATCCGCAGCATCCGTGAGATCTCCCACGACCTCACGGGCCGCCACCTCCTCAAGCTCGCCAACGGCCGCCACATCACGGCGCTGGAGATGCAGCGCGAGTACCTGGCGAAGGCGACGGCGTTCGTCCAGCAGCACGGCGCCCACAACCGGCACGTACCCGCCATCCTGGACCTGTGGGAGCGCGTACTCGACGCGGTGGAGACGGGGGACACCTCGCAGATCGACCGGGAGGTCGACTGGGCGATCAAGAAGAAGCTGATCGACCGCTACCTCGCCCGGTCGGGGGGCGACCTCGACTCGGCGAAGGCGGCCCAGCTCGACCTCACCTACCACGACATCTCCCGCACGCGGGGACTGTTCTTCCTCCTGCAGGCCAGGGGCGAGGCCGCGCGCGTCATCGACGAGACGGCGGTCAAGGAGGCGGTGGACGTGCCGCCGCAGACCACGCGGGCGAGGCTCCGCGGCGAGTTCGTGCGGCGGGCCAAGGAGGCCAACCGCGACTACACGGTCGACTGGGTGCACCTCAAACTCAACGACAGGGCGCAGCAGACCATCCTCTGCAAGGACCCCTTCGCGTCCGTCGACGAGCGGGTCGAGGCGCTCCTGCAGCAGCTGTGACGGGGACTGCGGTCCCGGATGCCGTTACGCTGGTCGGGGCCCATTGTTCAGCGGGCACCCTGGACCGGACACCGAACCGAAAGTAGCTTCGTGCGAAAAGTACTCACAACCTCCGTAGCGCTCACGCTGTTCGTCTCAGCCTGTGGCGGGCCCATGACGGACGACCTGACCGGGGATCCGGCCGGGACGTCGGCGGGCGCCGCCGAGATCCTCGAGTCCGTGGAGGTGTCGGGCGGCACCGACGAGGAGGCACCCACGGTCGAGTTCGACGAGCCGCTCGACATCACCGGCGTGGCCGCGAAGACCGTCGTGGAGGGCGAAGGGGACGCCATCGAAGCCGGCGAGCAGGTCCGCTACCAGCTCGTGTCGCTCAACGCGGAGGACGGCGAGGTCCTCGGGGACACCTACAGCCAGGGCGAGCCCCAGGTCCTCCCGGTCGACGACATGCTCAAGGAGCAGGACGCCGAACTCTACGAGGTCCTCACCGGGTCGAAGGTCGGCGCGCAGGTGGCCTACACCCGCCCCGCACCCGAACCCACCGAGGGCCAGCAGGCCATCCCCGAGCAGCTGATCGTCCTGAAGGTCATCTCCGCCGAGCAGCCTCCGCCCGAGCCGGAGGTGCTCTCGCCCGAGGAGGTCGAGAAGCTCGACGAGGCGGGCGAACTGCCCACGTTCACCTTCGGTGAGGAGGGCGCCCCCGAGGTCACCATCCCCGACAACGAGCCCTCCGACGATCTCGTGGTGAAGGTGCTCAAGGAGGGCACCGGCGAGGAAGTCACCGAAGCCGACACCATCACGGCCAAGTACGCCGGCTGGCGCTGGGAGGACGGCGAGCAGTTCGACTCCAGCTACGAGCGCGGCGAACCCGCCGAGTTCCCGCTCACCGGTGTGATCGAGGGTTGGACCAAGGGCCTCGCCGGCCAGAAGGTCGGATCCCAGGTGCTCCTCGTCATCCCGGGCCAGATGGGTTACGGGGACCCGGCGCCCGAGGGGCGTCCCTCCGGCACCCTCGTGTTCTTCGTCGAGATCACCGGCAAGACCGCCGCCGAGTAGTCCCGGCCGGCCCACTACCAATCCACCGATCCCAAGGAGTACCCATGTCATTCGGACACCGCGAATTCGACCGCCAGAAGCCGGAGATCGACTTCCCCGCCCACGACGTCCCCACCGACCTCGTCATCGAGGACATCATCACGGGCACCGGCGACGAGGCGAAGCCGGGCAACACCGTCTCCACCCACTACGTGGGTGTCGCGTTCTCGACGGGCGAGGAGTTCGACGCCTCCTGGAACCGGGGCACCCCGCTCGACTTCAAGGTCGGCGTCGGCCAGGTCATCCAGGGCTGGGACCAGGGGCTCCTCGGCATGAAGGTCGGCGGCCGCCGACGCCTCGAGATCCCGTCCCACCTCGCCTACGGCCCGAGCGGTGCCGGCTCGGCGATCGGCCCGAACGAGGCGCTGATCTTCGTCGTCGACCTGCTCGGGGTCCGCTAGGACCACCCGGCCGGCCGCGGCTCCGCGGCTGCCCACGCACCGCAGCACGGAGGGGACGTACGTCGACCACGGTCGGTGTGCGTCCCTTCCGTCACCCCCGTGAAGGTAGGGTTTCACCGTGTCCGCAAAACGTACCGAACGCCTCCTCACCCTCGTGATCATGCTCCTGTCGAGTCGCCGCGGGTTCACGAAGGAGGAACTGTTCGAGGAGATCGACCTGTACCGCGAGGCGACGTCCGTCGCGGCCCGCGAGAAGCTCTTCGACCGCGACAAGGCGGCCCTGCGCGAGCAGGGCATCCCGCTGGAGGCCTTCAGCGAGGACGCCCTGTTCGACAACGACAACACCGTGCAGCGGTACCGCATCAGCGCCGAGGACTACCGGCTCGGCGGCGTGAGCTTCCAGCCCGAGGAGTACGCCGTCCTGAACCTCGCCGCAGGCGTCTGGGACCAGGGCTCGCTCGACTCCGCGGCGTCCCGCGCCCTGCGCAAGCTCAGCTCCCGCAGCACCGACGGCGGGATCGAACTCACGCCGCTCATCCAGCCCCGCATCACCACGGACGCACCCTACTGGGACACCGTGTGGCAGGCCCTGACCTCCCGCACCCCCCTCCGCTTCCCGTACCGGGCCGCGAGCACCGGCCGCGAGGAGGTGCGCACGGTCCACCCCTGGGGCATGGGCGCGCGCTTCGGCCACTGGTACCTGGTCGGCTTCGACACCACACGCCAGGCCGAGCGGTTCTTCCGCCTCTCGCGCATGACCGGCGAGCCGGTCATCCTGCAGGGGACCGTCGAGGTCCCGCCGGCCTTCGACATGAACCGGACGCTCTCCTCCCTGTCCCGCAGCGAGCCCGACCGGACCGCCGTCGTCGCGGCACGTCCCGGCTCCTGCCAGGTGCTGCGCGTCCGGAAGGACGCCGAGATCCTGCAGACGGGGGAGGAGTGGGACGTCCTCCGGGTGCCGTACGCGGCGTCGAGCCCCATGGCAGCGACCATCGCGGGCCTGGGCACCAATGCCAGGGTCGAGGAGCCGCCGGAGCTGGCCGCGGAGGTCGTCCGGCTCCTCGACGAGGCCCACAGCGCGGCCCTCGCCGCACCCGACCACCTGGAGATCACCGGGCGCGCGCGCCCCGCGCCCCGGCGCAAGTCCTCCTCCCAGGACCACCTGCTGCGGCTGCTCGATCTCGTCCCGTACCTCCTCGCGCATCCCGGGGCGGACGTGGGGGAGACGGCCCGCCGCTTCGACGTCACCGAGAGCCAGCTCACCAAGGACCTCGACCTGCTGTTCGTCAGTGGACCGCGTCACTACCCCGACGGCCTGATGGACGTGAACATCGAGGACGACAGGATCTACCTCACGAACGCGCGCGACCTCGCGGAGCCCGTGAAGCTCAGCATGGACGAGGCCTGCTCCCTGATCCTGGGGCTGCAGGCCCTCCGGGAACTGCCGGGCATGAGGAACAACGAGGCGATCGTCAGCGCGCAGACCAAGCTGACCGCCGCGACCGGCGACGCGGCGCGCATCGGGACGGCGGTGGCCACCAAGCTCACCGAGGACGACGTCGACCCGACGCTCGAGGTGCTGCAGGCCGCCCTGCACTCGAAGGTGCGCGTGGACGTGGACTACTTCGTGCCGACACGCGACGAGATCACGCGCCGCCTCCTCGAACCGGTCCGCATCTTCCTGCACCAGGACACGTGGTACCTGGAGGCCTGGAGCGTCGACTCCGACGGGCTGCGGAACTTCCGGCTGGACCGCATCCAGCGCGCCACCCTGACGGACCAGCCGGCTTCCGCGGACCTGGACGAGGACGCGCTCGCCCGGGACCGGCAGAGTGTCCTGCCGTACCGGTCCGGGGCGACCGATCTTGCCGTCACGCTCCTGCTCGAGCCGCGTGCCCGGTGGATCGCGGCGCAGTACAACGCCGATGCCGTCGAGGAGCTGGGCGAGGACCGGCTGGCGGCCCGGCTCAAGGTGGCGTCCAGCACCTGGATCCCGGGGCTGGTGGCCGGCCTCGGAGGGTCGGCGGCGGTCGTGGCGCCGGCCGGTCTGCGCGAGGAGACCCTCCGCTGGCTCGAGGCGGCCCGTGCCCACCAGGCACTGGCCTAGACTGGGATCATGCTCTGGTGGATGTGGATCGTGCTGTGGGTCGCGCTGGTGGCCGTCAGCGTCATCTTCCTCGTCGTCGTCGGCTTCCGCGTCTTCCGGCGCGGAATGCGAACACTCGGTGAATTCGGGGCGGCGATGGACCGCCTCCAGGTGGACGTCCCCGCCGCCGGCAGCGAGGACGACGCCGCGGGAGCCGCCCGCTCCGGAGCGCCGGGAATTCCCGTCCCGGCCGTGTTCTCGCCTCCGGCCACGGTCCGCGCGGCCCGTGACCTGGCACGGACCCGCCGCATCGACGACCGGCGGGCGCGCCGCATCGCGAAGCGCGCCGAGCGGGAACAGCCGCAGCTCCTGCAGGACATGCCCCACCTGTGAACTAAACTCGAGGGTGAACCAACGAGAGGAAATGGGCATGAGGCTCGAAGGCTGGCACATCGTCATCATCATCGTTCTTGCGATCGTCCTGTTCGGTGCGCCGAAGCTGCCCGGGCTCGCCCGCAGCGTGGGACAGTCCCTGCGGATCTTCAAGTCCGAGGTGAAGCAGATGAAGGACGAGAACAACACGGGTGAGGCCGGCGCCGATCCTGTGGAGGGCCGGGTCGTGAACACTTCGGCGCCCCAGACGTACACGCCGACCTACCAGTCGCCGGTGCCGTCGCAAGGCTCGGCGCAGCAGCCCCACGGCACCTCCCCGGGCGCCGGGACGCCCGTCCCGGGCGCAGACGACCGGGGTTCCACCGGTCCGTCGGGGCAGAGCGGTAGCTCGCACACCAGCCAGTAGGCAGGATCTCCTCCGTGTCACCCGCATCGGCGCGCAAGCGCGGCAGGAAGGCCAACCCCGAGGGGCGCATGGCCCTGAAGGAGCATCTGCGCGAGGCCCGGAACCGCCTGTTCAAGTCCGCGATCGCGGTCATCGCCGCGACCGTGGTCGGCTTCTTCGTCTACGAGCCCGTCCTGCGCGCGCTGGCGGCGCCGATCATCGCCATCAACGAGCAGGACGGCCGCACGGCGTCGCTGAACTTCGACAGCGCGGCCTCCCCGTTCGACCTGCTGATCCAGGTCTCCGTGTTCCTGGGCCTGGTGCTCTCCAGCCCGGTCTGGCTGTACCAGTTGTGGGCGTTCATCACACCGGGGCTGAAGACCAAGGAGCGCCGGATCGCGCTGGCGTTCATCGCGGTCGCGTTCCCGCTGTTCCTCGCGGGCATCTGGCTGGCCTGGCTGATCCTGCCGAACGCGGTGCGGGTGCTGACCGAGTTCACCCCGGAGGACTTCTCCAACTACATCAGCGTGTCCGTGTACTTCGCGTTCGTGCTGCGGCTGATGCTGGCCTTCGGGATCGCCTTCCTGCTCCCCGTGGTCCTCGTGGGGCTGAACATGGTCGGGCTGGTCACCGGCCGGCAGATCCTCAAGGCCTGGCGCATCACCGTGTTCCTGGTGTGCCTGTTCGCCGCGATGGCGGCGCCGGGCGGGGACGCCCTGAGCATGTTCTACCTCGCGGTTCCCCTCCTGCTGCTCTTCTTCGTCGCGATCGGGCTGTGCCTGCTCAACGACCGGCGCCGCGCCCGCCGCACCGCGGCCCGCGAGGCCGCCGTCGACGCCACCGCCGGCGCCGCCACCCCCCTCGACGCCATCTGACCGGAGGCACGTCGCGACGCCGTCCCGCAAGGGCGGACCGCACCCGGGCCCGCCGCGGCCCGGCCGTGTGCCGGGCACCGGCGAAGCGTCTAGGGTGGAACGATGACCACCCCCGCGGAGAGATACGCCGCTGCACGGGCCCGCACGAACCACTCCCGGACCCAGCTGTCCCATTTCGAGCAGACCCTCGAGTTCGAGCTCGATCCCTTCCAGCGGGAAGCGTGTACCGCCCTCGAAGGCGGCAGGGGAGTGCTCGTCGCAGCACCCACCGGGGCCGGCAAGACGGTGGTCGGCGAGTTCGCGGTCTTCCTGGCGCTGCAGCACGGCCTCAAGGCCTTCTACACCACGCCCATCAAGGCGCTCAGCAACCAGAAGTACTCCGAGCTGGCCGCCGTGCACGGCAGCGAGCGCGTCGGCCTCCTGACCGGTGACACGAGCATCAACGGCGACGCCGACGTGATCGTGATGACCACCGAGGTGCTGCGCAACATGCTCTACGCCAATTCGGACGCCCTCGACAACCTCGGGTACGTGGTGATGGACGAGGTGCACTACCTGGCCGACCGCTTCCGTGGCGCCGTCTGGGAGGAAGTGATCATCCACCTGCCCACCGAGGTGAAGCTGGTGTCCCTCAGCGCCACGGTGTCGAACGCGGAGGAGTTCGGCGCGTGGCTGGACACCGTGCGGGGGGACACCGACGTCGTCGTGTCGGAGCACCGGCCCGTGCCCCTGTGGCAGCACGTCATGGTGGGCCACGACCTGGTGGACCTGTTCGCGGGCGACGTCGCCTTCGACGAGGCCGCGCCCGCCGGCGCCGACGCCGGCGCCCGGGACCAGTACGACGTGAACCCCGAACTGCTCGAACTCGCCAGCAGCGAGATCCGGATGAACCAGCGGGCGGGCTGGGGTGCCGGCGGCCGGCGCGGCAAGCAGCGCAACGGGCGCGGCGGTCCGCCGCCGACGACGATGGTCCGTCGGGCCACGAGGCCCCAGGTGATCGCGGCGCTGGACCGCTCCGACCTGCTGCCGGCCATCACGTTCATCTTCTCGCGCGCCGGCTGCGAGGCCGCCGTCACCCAGTGCCTGCACGCCGGGCTGTGGCTCACCACGGAGGACGAGCGCGACGAGATCAGCGAGACCGTCGACGCCGCCACGATGGACATCCCCCGGGACGACCTCGAGATCCTCGGGTTCTGGACCTGGCGCGAGGGCCTCATCCGCGGGTTCACCGCCCACCACGCGGGCATGCTGCCCACGTTCAAGGAGATCGTCGAGAAGCTGTTCGCCGCCGGCCTGGTCAAGGCCGTGTTCGCCACCGAGACGCTCGCCCTGGGTGTGAACATGCCCGCCCGCACCGTGGTGCTGGAGAAGCTCGACAAGTTCAACGGCGAGGCCCACGTGAATGTCACCGCGGGGGAGTACACGCAGCTCACGGGCCGGGCGGGCCGCCGCGGGATCGACGTCGAGGGCCACGCCGTCGTGCTGTGGCAGCCCGGCACGGACCCGGGAGCGGTGGCGGGCCTGGCGTCCCGGCGCACCTATCCGCTGAATTCGAGCTTCCGCCCCACCTACAACATGAGCATCAACCTCATGGCCCAGTTCGGCCAGGCGCGGTCCCGGGAGATCCTCGAGACCTCCTTCGCGCAGTTCCAGGCGGACCGCTCCGTCGTGGGTCTCGCGAAGCAGGTGCGCAGCCGCGAGGACTCGCTCAGGGGCTACGAGAAATCCATGACCTGCCACCTCGGGGACTTCCGCGAGTACGCGAACCTGCGGCGCGAGCTGTCCGACGTCGAATCCCGGGCCTCCCGCGACCGGTCCCGCACGCTGCGCTCCGCGGCGGAGTCCTCCCTCGAATCCCTACGACCCGGGGACGTCATCGACGTGCCCGGCGGGCGGAGCCAGGGGTTCGCCGTCGTCCTGGACGGTGATACGTCCAGGGAGCCCCGGCCCACGGTCCTGACCCTCGAGACGCAGATCCGCCGCATCGGTGTGCAGGACCTCGACGGGCCCGTCGAGGTCCTCTCCCGCATCCGCATCCCGAAGAACTTCAGCGCACGCAGTCCGAAGGACCGGCGCGACCTCACCTCGTCCCTGCGGAACGCGCTGCAGGAGAACCGGCCGCCGCGCCCGGGTGCCGACCGGGTGTCGGCCGGGTACTCGGCGTCGGCGGCCGCGGAGGAACGCGCGATCACGGATCTGCGCCGCCGACTCCGCGCGCACCCCTGCCACGGCTGCAGCGAACGCGAACAGCATGCACGCTGGGCCGAACGGTGGGGGAAGCTGCGCCGTGAGACCGACCGGCTGGCCGGCCAGATCCGGGGTCGCACGAACACGATCGCCAAGACCTTCGACCGCGTCTCGGAGGTCCTCGGGCACTACGGCTACCTCGAGTACACCGACGACGGCGTCGCCGTCAGCGCCTCCGGTCAGAAGCTGCGGCGGATCTACGGGGAGAAGGACCTCCTGATCGCCCTCTGCATCGAGGAGGGTGCGTTCAGCGACCTCGACGCCGCCGAACTCGCCGCCGTCATCACCGTGCTCGTGTACCAGGCCAAGCGGGAGGAGCGGGGCCTGCGCCCGGTCATGCCGAGCGTGGCGCTGGAGGGTTCCGTCGAGGCGATCATCCGCCAGTGGTCGCAGCTCAACGACGTCGAGGAGCAGCACCGCCTGCCCGTCACCGGGGAGCCCGAGCTCTCGCTCGTGTGGCCGATGTTCAAGTGGGCCAACGGCCGGTCCCTCCAGGCCGCGCTGAGCGGGACCGACCTCGCAGCCGGGGACTTCGTGCGCTGGTCGAAGCAGGTCATCGACCTCCTCGACCAGCTCGCGAAGGTCCCCGACCTGCCCGGGAACCTGCAGCAGACCTGCAGGCGCGCGATCGCCCTGGTCCGTCGGGGCGTGGTGGCATACTCGAACATCAGCGAGTAAGCCCCGCCGTCGGACATCCCCTCCACAGAAAGCCACCCAGCGCCGCCATGCCATCCCCCGATCGCCCCCTGCCCGTCCTGTACCGCAACGGGTCCGTCTACAGCCCCGCCGATCCCTTCGCCACCGCCATGCTCGTGGACGGTGGGACGGTGGCCTGGGTGGGGACGGAGCACGCCGCCGCCAACCTCACCGGTCCCGGCGTCCGCACCGTGGACCTCGACGGCGCGCTCATCGCCCCGGGGTTCGTCGACGCGCACGCGCACACCACCGAGACGGGGATCGCCCTGGGCTCGATCGACCTCACCGCGTGCCGGTCGCTGCACGACCTGCTCGACGCGGTGGCGGCGGCGGCGAGCTCCGGCGCCTCCACGATCCTGGGATTCGGCTGGGACGAGTCCCAGTGGCCTGAGAAGCGGGTGCCGACCGCCGGGGAGCTCGACCGCGCGGGTGGCGGCGCCCTCGTCTACCTGGTGCGCGCCGACATCCACTCGGCCGCCGTCTCGGGCACGCTGGCGGCCGGCCTCGGTCTCGCGGCCACCGACGGCTGGGAGGACGGCTTCGTGGTCCGGGACGCCCACGAGGCGGCACGCCGGGCAACCCGGAGCCTGTCCGCGGACCAGCGCCGCACCTACCAGCAGGCGGCGCTGCTGCACGCGGCCTCCCGTGGCTACGTCGCGCTGACGGAGATGGCCGCCCCGCACATCGCGCCCCTCGAGGACCTGGAGACACTGCTGACGATCGACGGCCCGGCCGGGGGGCAGCCGCTGCCCGAGGTCATCCCCTACTGGGCACAGCTGACCTCCTCCCGGCAGGAGGTGCGCGACCTGATGCTGGGCTTCGGCGGGCGCCTGGTGGGCCTCGCCGGGGACCTCAACGTCGACGGGTCGATCGGCTCGCGCACCGCGGCGCTCCGCGAGCCCTACAGCGACGCCCCGGCCAGCCGGGGCACGCTCTACCTGGGTGCGGACGACGTCGCCGGTCACCTGCTGGCTACGACGGCCGAGACCGTGCAGGCCGGCTTCCATGTGATCGGGGACGCTGGGCTCGACGTCGTCCTGCAGGCCCTCGAGCGTACCGCGCGGGAACTGGGCATCGAGGAGGTCCGGCGTGCCCGCCACCGCCTGGAGCACGTCGAACTCGCCGACGACGCCGCGATCGCCGGCCTGGTGCACTACGGGGTCGCCGTCAGCGGCCAGCCGGCCTTCGACGCCCTCTGGGGCGCCGGGGACGGCCTGTACGCCCAGCGGCTGGGGGAGCGGCGTGCGGGCATGAACCGCTTCGCCTCGCTCCTGTCCGCCGGTGTGCTCGTGGCGCTGGGGTCGGACAGCCCGGTCACGCCGCTCGATCCGTGGGCCTCGGTACGCGCGTGCCTCCGCCACAGCAACGCCTCGGAGAACATCTCGGCGCGGGCGGCGTTCATCGCGCACACGCGCGCGGGCTGGCGGCTCGCCGGCCGCAGCCCGATGATGGGACAGCTCGCCCCGGGGACACCCGCGTCCTTCGCGGTCTGGAGGGTCGACGAACTCATGGTGCAGACCCCGGACAACCGGGTGCAGTCCTGGAGCACCGATCCCCGCGCGGGTACCCCGCTGCTGCCGGCGCTCGACACCGAGAACGCGCCCGAGTGCCTGGAAACCGTGCACGACGGGCACCGCCTCTTCGTCGCGGACGGCTTCGCCGGCGCCTGACCCGGCTCCCCGCGGTCTGCATCCGTTGGAGGACACCGACAACCCCCTGACCTGCAGGGACGGCCATCGCCGCAGGTCAGGGGGTTGTTGACACGTCCTCCACAGCACGTAAGCTCGAGGGAACGGGTTAGACGAACTCCTGCGGGAGGGAACCTGGCTGGTCTCCGCAAGCGCAACGCATCGGCCTCTTCATTGGCGCGCGTTGCCCATTTCCTCGGAGCCGGCATTCAAAGGGCAGGTCCACACGCCAGTAGAAAACGGTGGCCGCACGCGTGCGGGCACCGGTACGAAGGCGTGGGGGCCTGCCCGAGTGCTCTCCCCGGCGGCCCTGCCGCGTGGTCGCCTATACTGCAGACTGGCTCCTTCTGCGGAGCGGTCCGTGCGCGATGCGCATCCCGATGGAAAGGCCCCACCTGCGTGCGAGTCCTCACGATCATTCCCACCTACAACGAGATCGAGTCGCTGCCGGTCACCCTGGCCCGCCTGCGTGCCGCCGTCCCCGCATCCGACGTGCTGGTCGTCGACGACAACAGCCCGGACGGGACCGGTGACCTCGCCGACCGTGCCGCCGCAGCCGACGACCAGGTCCACGTGCTGCACCGCAGGGGCAAGGAGGGCCTGGGCGCGGCCTACATCGCAGGATTCCGGTGGGGCCTGGAGCGGGACTACGACGTCCTCGTCGAGATGGACGCGGACGGCTCCCACCGGCCCGAGCAGCTGCAGGGCCTGCTCGACGCGGTACACCGTGCGGACCTCGTGATCGGCAGCCGCTGGGTCCGCGGCGGCAGCGTCGTCAACTGGCCCCTGCACCGGAAGCTCCTCTCGCGCGGGGGCAGCACCTACTCACGGCTCATGCTGGGCCTGCCAGTCCACGACATCACCGCCGGGTTCCGGGCGTTCCGCCGCACCACGCTGGAGGCGCTCGACCTCTCGGCGGTCGATTCCGTGGGCTACGGTTTCCAGGTCGACATGACCTTCAGGGTCGCGCGCCTGGGCCTGACCATCGTCGAGGTCCCGATCACCTTCGTGGAACGGGAACTCGGGGTCTCGAAGATGAGCGGGAACATCGTCTTCGAGGCGATCGCCAATGTGACCCGCTGGGGACTCGGAGCACGCTGGGCCAAGCTCACCGGCAGGGCCTGAGACCGGCCATGACGACGAAGAAGGCACCCGCCGCGGCGGGTGCCTTCTTTGTCGGTGGAACGTGTCGGGCCTAGGCGGACCGGCGCTCACCGCGACGCTCGCGGAGGATCGTCAGGCGGTCCTGCAGGATCTGCTCGAGTTCCTCGACCGACCGGCGCTCGAGGAGCATGTCCCAGTGGGTCCGCACGGGCTTGTCGTTCGAGGTGTCGGGCTTCTCGCCGTCGACCAGGAGTGCTTCCTTGCCGGTCTTCGAGACCCAGGTCGGGGGGATGTCGGCCTCCGAGGAGAACGTCACGAAGACCCGCTCGCCGTCCTCGCACCGGTACTCCACACGCTGCCGGGGAGCGGGCTCGACGCCGGACTCCGTTTCCATCGACTGCGCCCCGAGGCGCATACCGCGCAGGCTGCGATCGCTCATGTTGTTCTCCTAGTCACCCTGGTGCCCGTCGCCGGGGACCGTTGCCGCTGTTGTCTCTTCCGGATGCATCGACCGGCGCGTGCCGCCGACACACACCGGGACCGCCGCCGCCGGGAGGCGACGGGGAAGCTGTCTGTCATAACACCGCATGCCCCAGGCTTGTTCCTGCACGACACACGGGTAAACACCTGAGTATACAGGGCACCGCCCTAGGTGCGGCTCCCGAGTTCCGGTCCGTCCGACGGCGCATCGGGCGTGGTCGTGCCCAGCACGTTGCCGATGCCCTTCAGCGCCTCACCGACCTCGCTCGGGATGATCCAGAGCTTGTTCGCGGAGCCGTCCGCGAGCTTCGGCAGGGTCTGCAGGTACTGGTAGGCGAGGAGCTTCTGTGTCGGGTTCCCCTTGTGGATGGCGTCGAAGACCTTGTGGATCGCCTGGGCCTCGCCGTCCGCACGGAGGATCGCCGCCTTCGCGTCACCCTCGGCCGCCAGGATCGCGGCCTGGCGCTGGCCCTCCGCGGTCAGGATCTGGGACTGCTTGGTGCCCTCGGCGGTGAGGATGGCCGCGCGGCGGTCACGCTCGGCGCGCATCTGCTTCTCCATGGAGTCCTGGATGGACAGGGGCGGGTCGATCGCCTTGAGCTCCACGCGTCCCACGCGGATGCCCCACCGCCCCGTCGCCTCGTCCAGGACGCCGCGGAGCTGGCCGTTGATCTGGTCGCGCGAGGTCAGGGCCTCCTCGAGGTTCAACCCGCCGACCACGTTCCGGAGGGTCGTCGTCGTCAGCTGCTCGACGGCCTGGATGTAGTTGGCGATCTCGTACGTCGCCGCACGCGGGTCGGTGACCTGGAAGTACACGACGGTGTCGATGGAGACCACCAGGTTGTCCTCGGTGATCACCGGCTGGGGCGGAAAGGACACGACCTGCTCACGGAGGTCGAGCAGCGGCAGCAGCCGGTCGACGAACGGGATGAGGATGGTCAGCCCGGGATTCAGTGTCCGCTGGTACTTGCCGAGGCGCTCGACCACCCCGGCGCGCGCCTGCGGGATGATCCGCACGGACTTCACGAGGATGACCAGGACGAAGATGACGAGGACGATCAGTACGAGGGTGACCCCGATCGTTCCTGCGGAGGCGTTCATAAATCCCCTTCGGTGTGGGTGGGTGCCCGTCCCGGCCGATCGGCCGCGGAGCGGGAGAACTAGCGGCGCGCGGTCACGGCTCGGCGACCGGAGGGGAGGGGCGCTCGTGCGCGGGCTCGACGACGGCGGTGGCCCCGTCGATCCTCGCGACGGCCAGGCGCGCCCCGGCGGGGAGGGAGGCGCCGTCGGCCGACCGGGCGGTCCACGTGTCGCCGCCGATCTTCACGGTGCCGGAGTGCGCGGTCACGGGTTCGAGGGCGACGGCCGCGGCGCCCACGAGGCGGTCGATGTTGTTCAGCTGGTCGGCCGGGCCCCTCTTGAGGTGACGGACCGCCACCGGCCGGACGAGCAGGATCATGAGGAGGGACACCACGGCGAAGACGACGATCTGGAGGACCAGCCCCGCGCCCATGAAGTCGGCCACGAGGGCGGCCATCGCCCCGACGGCGAGCATGATGAACAGCAGGTCGAGGGTGAGCGTCTCCACGACGGCGAGGCCCAGGAACAGGACCAGCCACAGGACCCAGCCGTTGGCGACTATCCAGTCCATCGAGCAACCCCCTCCTCGGCGCGCGCGTGACCCGAGCGCTACTCCCATCATGGCAAACGGGCGCGGCATAACCTAGGGATCGCCGGCCGGGATCGGGGAGTTGTTACCCTTCCGTGCCGTCCTCCGGGTCCTCGGGGACCCCGTCGCGGCGGGCCGTCGCGCCCGGTCGAGCGAGGACCTGCACGGTGAAGCGCGCGGCCACCTCGAGCGGGGCTGCCGGACCCGGCGACGGCGTCGCGCCTTCCGCGCCGTGGTGGCGGGCAGCGGGACCCATCACGAGCGCCGACCGGGCGAGGTCCGGCGGCAGGGTCATGGTGTAGTCGAGGTCGTCGCGCCCGGTTTCCACGAGGGCGCCCTCGAAGGACGCCAGGACGTCGTCGGCCTTCTGGGCCGGGACCGACAGCAGCGGGCCCACCTCCTCCAGGCCGGCCAGGTGGCCGGGCCGCGGGGTGACGACCACGAGGCGCCCGCCGGGTGCGAGCACCCGCACGAACTCCCCGGCGTTCCGCGGGGCGAAGACGTTGAGGAGCACGTCCACCGACGCGTCGGCCACGGGGAGCGGCCGCCAGACGTCCCAGACGATGCAGAGGCCCCCCGGCAGGCGCCGTGCCGCACGGCGGAGGGCGATCTTCGAGACGTCGAGCGCGACCGGGAAGAGGCCGGGCACCGCGGCGGCGAGGCCCTCCAGGTAGTACCCCGTCCCGGCGCCGGCGTCGAGCGCGATCGCCGGCGCCTCGGCGCCCCGTAGCGCGGCAGCGACCACCGACTCGCGCAGCGGCGCGTAGTGACCCGAACCCAGGAACGCTTCCCGCGCCTCGACCATCCCGGCCGTATCACCCTCGAACGGGGAGCCCCTGCCGGTCAGCAGGTTGACGTAGCCCTGACGTGCCGCATCGAAGCGATGTCCGCGTTCGCAGGCCAGGGCGCGGCCGACGTCCTGGAGCGCGAGCGTGCAGACCGGGCAGGTCAGGAGGTGCTGGGGGAGGACGGGCATCGTTCCATCCTAGGCAGGGGATCGGACCTCACCCGTTGACTCAGGCCACTATTTCGGGTCTGATCGGGAGGGTGAAACCTGACCAGATAGAACTCCTGACCACCGTCGACGCTCCGACCCTCCACCCCGACGGCACGCGCCTCGTGGTCTCCGCGACCCGCCCCGACCTCCGCGCCGACGCGTACGTCGGCCAACTGTGGGAGATCGCGCTCGATGGAGGGACCCGGCGACGCCTGACCCGCGGCTTCCGCGACACGGCGCCGCGCTACTCGCCCGACGGCGAGCTCCTCCTGTTCCTCCGGGCGGCGCCGGGCGGCAAGCCCCAGCTGTTCGCCGTCCGTGCCTCCGGCGGCGAACCCCTCCAGGTGACCGACCAGCCCCTGGGGGTGAGCCGGTTCGACATCTCGCCCGACTCGCGCACGGTGGTCTTCGCCGCGCGGGTACCCGAGCACGGGCGCTACGGGACGCTGGACGGCGTCGGTGCCGGGCTGGAGGATCCGCGCCTGGTCACGCAGTACAAGTACCGGATGAACGGCCTCGGCTACGTGACGGACAAGCGCTCGCAGCTCTTCACGGTGACCGTGCCCGATGTCGACGCGGAACCTTTCGTCGCAGCCGTCGGCCGCCTCAAGCAGCAGCACGCCGACGGACCGGGCGCCCTCGAGGCCGAGGGCGCCGTCCCGACAGCGACCCGGCTGACCACGGCCGACGCCGACCACACGGAGCCCGTCTTCTCCGCGGACGGCCGCCGGATCTTCTTCACCGCGGCACTCCAGCCGGATGCGGACTCCACGCTCGTGACCGACATCCACTCGATCGATCTGGCCGGCGGCGATCCTCGCCAGCTCACGAACCAGGGCGGGGACACGCGCCTCGGCTGCGGAGCACCACGGCTGAGCGCCGATGGATCCTCGCTGTTCTTCCTCGCCACGGACCTCTCGCCGTCGGGCCTGGACTTCGTCGCCCGCAACACGGCCCTGTACGTCCTGCCGCTCACCGGTCCGCAGGAGGTCCGGCGCCTGACGGATCCGGAGACCGTCGACTTCGGCGACGTCCAGGAGATCGTGGCGCACGGCCCCGACGCCGTGCTGGTGTTCAACCGCGCCCGCGGGATGGGCGAACTCCTCCGCGTGTCCGCCGGCGGGGAGTCCGCGACCCTCGTCACCGGGCCCACCGTCGTCACCGGGGCGGCGTCGACCGGGAGCACCGTCGTCGTCTCCTACACTGACCCGGAGACATCCGGCGACGTCGCCGTCGTCGAGGGTGGCGCCCTGCGCACCCTGTCCGACTTCTCGGCGGCCCTGCGCGCCGACACGCGCGTCGGGGAGCTGCAGGAACGCACCTACACCGCGCCCGACGGCACCCCCGTGCACGGATGGGTCGTCCTGCCCGAGGGCGAGGGGCCGCACCCGGTGCTCCTCGTCATCCACGGCGGTCCGTTCGCCCAGTACGGCTGGGGCTACTTCGACGAGGCCCAGGTGTACGCCGCGGCGGGCTACGCCGTCCTGCTGTGCAACCCGCGCGGTGCCTCCGGGTACGGCCAGGCGCACGCGCGCGTGATCAAGGAGGCCATGGGCACCGTGGACCTCGACGACGTCCTCGCCTACGTCGACGGCGCGCTCGCCGACGTCGACGCCCTGGACGGGGAGCGGCTCGGCGTCATGGGCGGCTCCTACGGCGGGTACCTGACCGCGTGGACCATCGCGAACGACCACCGCTTCCGGGCGGCCATCGTGGAGCGGGGCTACCTCGATCCGCCGTCGTTCGTCGGCTCGTCCGACATCGGCTGGTTCTTCTCCGAGGCGTACACCGGGACCGATCCGGCGCACGTCGCCGGACAGAACCCGTTCGCGAAGATCGCCGACGTGCGGACGCCCGCGTTCGTCATCCACTCGGAGGAGGACCTCCGCTGCCCGATCGAGCAGGCCCAGCGGTATTACACGGCCCTGAAGAAGCAGGGCGTGGAGACGGAACTGCTCGTGTTCCCGGGTGAGACGCACGAGCTGTCCCGGTCGGGGTCGCCGTGGCACCGGAGGCAGCGCTTCGAGCACATCCTTCGCTGGTGGTCGACGTACCTTCCCACGACGGCGAACCCCGCCGCCGGCTGAGGGCCGTGGGGCGGCGGGGTCAGAAGCCGAGGCCCCGCCGCGCCTCGTCGACCGTCGGCCGGGCCCACCGGTGGTGCTCCGCGTCCGCGGTGAGGGACCGCAGGATCGCGCGGTCGAGGTAGAGCGTCCCGTTCAGGTGATCCGTCTCGTGCTGGACGATCCTCGCCGGCCAGCCCGCGAATCCCGTGGTGACGATGCGGCCGTCCGGGCGCGCGTACGTCGCCTCGACGCGGTGGGGACGCTCGACGACAGCCTGGTAGCCCGGCACCGAGAGGCAGCCCTCGTAGAATGCGTCGACCTCCCCGGCCGTGGCGGTGTAGCGCGGATTGATGAGGACCGTGAAGGGCAGGGCCGGGCGGGACCGCGCGGCGGCGATCTCCGGATCCGCGGCTCCCGCATCCTCCAGGACGGCGATCCGCAGGGGAATGCCGATCTGCGGTGCGGCGAGGCCCACGCCCGGCGCTGCGTGCATGACCCTGCGCATCGTGTCGATCAGGCGGGCGAGGGTGGCGTCGTCAAGCTGCCCGTCGTAGTCCTGGGCGGCCCGGCGTAGGACCGGGTGGCCGGCGGCCACGATCGGCGGGAGCTCGTCGTCGAGGACGGACCGGACGTGGGCTGCGATCGCCTCCTGTGACAGTGGGACGGCGGGGAACGGGGCATCGGCGGTCATCCGTCCAGCAAAGCACAACCGCGGACACGACCGGGTGCCGGCCCGTTGCCGGGGGCGTCGGGAGGCACGACAATCAAAGGTGGCGCCCGGCAGACGATGGTCCGCCGTGCGCGGGGCCGCCCGCGGGCGCACGGACATTGGAGGCACCATGAGCACCACCAGCACCGACCTCGACCCGGCGGCAGCGCATGTGGCGGACAGCCATGACCTCATCCGCGTCCGGGGTGCACGGGAGAACAACCTGAAGGACATCACGATCGAGCTCCCGAAGCGCCGGCTCTCGGTCTTCACCGGGGTGTCCGGCTCCGGCAAGAGCTCCCTGGTCTTCGGGACCATCGCAGCCGAGTCGCAGCGGATGATCAACGAGACGTACAGCGCCTTCGTCCAGGGCTTCATGCCCACGCTGGCCCGGCCCGACGTGGACGTGCTCGAGGGCCTGACTACCGCGATCATCGTCGACCAGGAGCGGATGGGCGCCAATCCGCGCTCCACGGTGGGAACCGCCACCGACGTCAACGCGATGCTGCGCATCGTGTTCTCCCGGCTGGGCCGGCCGCAGATCGGCCCACCGCAGGCCTTCTCCTTCAACGTCGCCTCCATCAGCGGGGCCGGCGCCGTCACTTTCGAACGCGGCGGCACCACGGTCAAGGAGCGCCGCAGCTTCACCGTGACCGGCGGGATGTGCCCGCGCTGCGAGGGCATGGGATCGGTGACGGACGTGGACCTCACCCAGCTCTACGACGACACGAAGTCCCTCACCGGAGGAGCGCTGACCATCCCCGGATACAGCATGGAGGGCTGGTACGGGAGGATCTACGGCGGCTGCGGATTCTTCGAAGCGGACAAGCCCATCCGCGACTTCACCGACCGCGAACTGCAGGACCTGCTCTACCGGGAGCCGACCAAAATCAAGGTCGACGGCATCAACATCACCTACGAGGGCCTCGTCCCGAAGATCCAGAAGTCCATGCTGTCCAAGGATCGCGAGTCGATGCAGCCGCACATCCGCGCGTTCGTGGACCGGGCCATCACGTTCACCCCGTGCCCCGCGTGCCTCGGTACCCGACTGAACGACGCCGCACGGTCCTCGACGATCGACGGCATGAGCATCGCCGACGCGTGCGCCCTGCAGATCAGCGACCTCGCCGCCTGGGTACGGGGACTCGACGAACCGTCCGTCGCGCCGCTGCTGGCGGCGCTGGGGGAGACCCTCGACTCGTTCGTCGAGATCGGCCTCGGCTACCTCAGCCTCGACCGCTCGTCCGGCACGCTCTCCGGCGGCGAGTCCCAGCGGACCAAGATGATCCGCCACCTCGGCTCCTCGCTCACCGACGTCACCTACGTCTTCGACGAGCCGACCATCGGCCTGCATCCGCACGACATCCAGCGCATGAACGAGCTGCTGCTGCGCCTGCGGGACAAGGGCAACACCGTGCTGGTGGTCGAGCACAAGCCCGAGATAATCGCGATCGCCGACCACGTCGTCGACCTCGGCCCCGGTGCCGGCGCGGCCGGCGGGAGCGTCTGCTTCGAGGGGTCACTGGCGGACCTGCGCCGCAGCGGCACCCTCACGGGGCGGCACCTCGGCGACCGCGCCGCCCTGAAGGACGCGGTGAGGTCGCGGCACGGCGCGTTGGAGATCAGGGGAGCGACGGCGCACAACGTGCGCGACGTCGACGTCGACATCCCGTTGGGCGTCCTGTGCGTCGTCACCGGCGTGGCGGGCTCCGGCAAGAGCTCCCTCATCCACGGTTCGGTCTCCGTGCTGGACGGCGTGGTCGCGGTGGACCAGACGCCCATCAAGGGTTCGCGCCGCAGCAACCCGGCCACCTACACCGGGATGCTCGACCCCATCCGTAAGGCGTTCGCGAAGGCCAACGGAGTGAAACCGGCTCTGTTCAGTGCCAATTCGGCGGGCGCCTGCCCCGGTTGCAACGGCGCGGGCGTGATCTTCACGGACCTGGCCATGATGGCGGGCGTCGCGACGACCTGCGAGGTCTGCGACGGCAAGCGCTTCCTGGCCGAGGTGCTCGAGTACACCCTCGGCGGCAAGGACATCAGCGAGGTGCTGTCGATGCCCGTCGCGGCCGCCGCCGCGTTCTTCGGTGCGGGGGAGACGGGAGTACCCGCCGCCGCCGCGATCCTCGGCAGGTTGTCCGACGTCGGGCTGGGATACCTGAGCCTCGGGCAGCCGCTGACGACCCTGTCCGGTGGCGAGCGTCAGCGGCTGAAGCTCGCCACGCACATGGGGGAGAAGGGCGGTGTGCTGGTCCTGGACGAGCCGACCGCCGGGCTCCATCTCGCCGACGTCGAGAACCTGCTGGGCCTGCTGGACCGTCTGGTGGACGCCGGGAAGTCGGTCATCGTCATCGAGCACCACCAGGCCGTCATGGCCCACGCGGACTGGATCATCGACTTGGGACCCGGTGCCGGGCACGACGGTGGCGCGGTCGTCTTCGAGGGCACGCCCGCCGACCTCGTCGCCGCCCGCTCGACCCTGACCGGCAGGCATCTGGCGGACTACGTCGCAGGCTGACCGTTCGCGGCCCGCATCACCCTCGGGGAATGACACCCGGCGCATGCTCGAGGGCTACCCTCGACGTATGGTCGGCAACCCGCGGAGGGAAGGTCCCGTGTGCCGGCGTTCCCAGGACCGATCGGAGACGATGTGACGATCAGCACGGGGCGCCGGTTGCCCAGGCGTGCGGCGTCGGCACTGGCGGAACGCTGGACGAACATCGACGGCGTCGACGTCTTCTACCGGGAATCACCCGCCTGCCCCGATGCCCCCGTCATGATGCACGTGCACGGATTCGGCCTCTCGGGGCGTTACCTGCTGCCGACGGCGGAGCGCCTCCGCGACGAGTTCCACACCCTGGTCCCGGACCTTCCGGGCTTCGGTCGCAGCGGGCGGTCGACCGGACCTCTCGACGTCCCCGACCTCGCGCACGCGGCGGCGCGGTTCCTGGACGATCGGAACGTCACATCGGCCACCCTGGTCGGCAACTCGATGGGCTGCCCGATCATCTGCGAGTTCGCGTACCGCTATCCGGAGCGTCTCGACCGGGCCGTCCTCGTCTCGCCCGCCGGGGGAGCGTACAACCAGCCGCTCCTCCGCGCCGTCCGTCAACTGGCCCGCGACGGCACCCGGGAGCCGGTCGGGATGCTCCGCGTCGCAGCCCCGGACTACCTCCGATTCGGTGTTCCCAGCACCTTCAGGATGTTCCAGGCCCTCACCCGATACCCGTCACTCGAACGCCTGCTGGCCCTGAGGATCCCGACGCTGGTGGTCATCGGCGACCGCGATCCGCTCATGCCGAGCCCTGCACGGGTCCGCGAGGTGGCCGGCCGCACGGACAACCACGTTCTCGTGGTGATCATGGAAGGGGCTGCGCACGCCATCAACTTCAGCAACCCCGGCGAACTGGCCCATGTCATCCGCCAGTTCATGGCAGACGAGCCGATCGTCGACGATCCCGATGAGCCCGGTCGCTCACGCTCCTACGAGATCCACCGCGGGACGTTCCACCCGCCGCACAACCCGGCGGGTGGGCGACAGACCCCTTCCGGGCCATGACCTGAATCGCCGATGACTCATGTTTCGTCGAGTCGGCTGATGCAGCACTGCGGCCCCAGGGTGGGCATCGCGTGGCCGCTGCATGACCTCTGCGGACGGCCTGCGCCCACCATCGGGCCACTGCCGCACAGCGCGGGTTCACTTGACCGACCCCGGACAGGCCACCAGCTCGGCCCCCCGAATCGGGCCTGCGGCGGAACGGTGGATGACCACCGTCGCACACCGGCAACAATGGGATGAGGCCTTTACCGCCGGTGCAACGATGCTTTCCCCCTTCGTACCTCTCGAGGCAACCACTCGGATCATCTCCGTTCACTCGAGCGGGTGATCGCACTCTCTACGAGGGACACACCGCCTACTTCGACGACCTCGTGGACGAAGTGCAGCAACCCGATTACTACAGGACCGTCACCGCCGGAACGCGCGGGGACAAGATCACGGCGCACTTTTCCCCCAGTGCCACCGTGGACCCTATCGTCGACCGGCTTTCCGCACTCGACTGCAGGAAGAAAGGCCGAACCGAAGTGCGGATCGGTATGTCGGAATGGGACGAAACCAGGATCGGCATCGCCGATCGACTCGTCCAGATGGGGCAAGCCGGGTGCACGGTCCGCATCGTCCACGGCCCGCTGGGAAGAAGTCGGATCGCAACATCGTGATCACCGGAAGCCACAACTACAACTCGACGTCCTTGCACCGTAACGATGAAGCCATCGTGGAAACGGATGATCGCAGAATCTACTCGAAGTACCGCGAGAACTTCGAGCAAATGTGGACGGTGGCGACGTAACCCAGCTCGTCGGGCCGCAGCGACCACATCCAAGGTGCGTGTGTTCTGATCCTTGACCAGCCCTGAGCTATCGGGCAGGTGCTCGGCGAGTTGAAACGAGGCCCCTCGTTTCGTCAGTCGTTTTTCAGGGAAACCACAGGCTCGGAGAACTACTCTGTGGCATGACGCCCATCCGCAAGGCACTTCTCCTGGGAGGGTCGGCGTTGGCCGTGCTCCTGCTCGTCGTCGCCGCGATCGTGTTCAAGCCCTGGCTGCTGTTCGTCGACGTCCGCGTGGACGACGACATCCCCGCCGTCGCAGCAGCACCGACGACCGGGACGGACACCACCGTCCCGGAGCCGGTGGGCGCAGAAGGCGACGGCGGGCCGGCGACCACCCCGACCAGCCCGTCGATGCCGGAGCCGATGGAGAGTGTGGCAGGTCCGGTCCTGCTGAGCCGGGGCACATTTGTCGACCACGAGCATCCGACGTCGGGGACAGCCAGCATCATCGTTCAGCCCGACGGCTCACGGCTGCTGGCCATCGAAGGGCTCCAGACCACGAACGGGCCCGACGTCCATGTCTGGCTCAGCGCGGCCGACGTGGTCGAGGGTTTGGACGGGTGGTACACGGCCGGATCAGCGGAGCGCGTGGACCTCGGCCCGATCAAGGGCAACCAGGGAGACCAGGTCTACCCCATCCCGGATGACGTCGATCTCGACCGGTTCCCGGCCGTCGACCTCTGGTGTGTGCAGTTCGGGGTGTCCTTCGGCGCAGCGCAACTCTCGAACGTCTGAGCTAAGAACCGCCCCCGAACTCGGCCTGACGCCGGCCCTGGTCGGTTGTGCCCCCGGTCATCATGTACGAGCCAGGGGTAATAAGGAACCACCCACGGCCATCACCTGGTTGTTGCGCTCTGCTCCTCACGCCGCGCGGCTACCGGCACGAAACGCGTGAGCTGAGTGACATGTCTGGGCTCAAGTTCGCCGAGGTGTGAGACGCCGAGCAGGCGCATAGTCCGCTCGATCTCGTCCCGGAGGGTCGCGATGGTCCCGTCGACGCCCTCGCGACCGCCAGCCATGAGCCCTTAGAGGTAGACCCGTCCAATAAAGGGTGGGAGCACCCTGATCCCTGTGGATGCACGCTCGGTCAAAGGACGTGACTCCTCGGTGATGCTCATCCCTTCACCGATCCTGCCGGCAGGCCCTTCTGGATTTGCTGGTCGAAGAAGAAGCAGATCACAAGCATCCCGATTACATTGAGCGATGTGGCGGGGAAAAGTGGGCCGTACTGCACCGAGCCGAATCGACCGCTGAAATTGAGCAGTCCTACCTGGAGGGTGCGGAGCTCACCGAAGTTCGTGAAGGTCAGTGCGATCAGCAGGTCGTTCCAGAGAAAGAAGGGAGCCCCGTTGCCGTGTACGTGATCCGCAAAGGCCAGAGGGTGCCGGTGAGCCCGGTCTGGAAGTAGACCGTGAACAGGGGCAGCAGAATCATCCGGGTGGGAAGCTTGATTCCCGCGGGGAAGGGAGGACGGTGCATCCTTCCTTCCAGGCCGGTATCTCGAGGGCGAAACCTGCTGCTGCTCCGTGGATCAGCATGATGAACAGCGCGAGGAGCACCGTCACGGCACTGTTGAAGAGGTACTGGGTGAAGTTTCCCGTCGTCTTCCTGCATTTTTGGCCGTTTGGCAGTCGACTTTCGGTGGGATCCTAGTCAGTCGGTGGTGATCCCGGAGATCAGGGCGGGAACCCTGTGGCTGCGTGCGGTGGGTGGCTGCTGCGCGGGCTGGTTCTTCTGGAGCTCGTTGTGCAGTTCCTCCGATGTGGGAGGGTGGGCGCCCGCGCGGCGAACGGTGATGCCTGCCGCCGCGGATGCCCTACGGCCCAGCGAGTCGAGTGCGGAAGGTTCCAGCCCGTGGGCGTTGCGCGTGAGAAGGCCGTAGATCAGGGCGGACATGTAGGCGTCGCCGGCCCCGATGGTGTCGACGACCGTTGACTTGACCGGGGGCATATCTACCTTTGCGTCCTGCATGGTGAGCAGGGACCCCTGCTCACCTCTGGTGATCACGACGAGTCCGGGCCCAAGGTCAAGGATCAGTTGGGAGACCTGATCCGGAGCCAGTCGTGGATAGAGCCATGCTGCGTCCTCGTCACTGAGTTTGACCACGTCGGTGAAGGAAGCGAGTTCCTCGAAGATGGTTTTCGCTTCGGCGTGGCTGCCGAGCAGTGCCGGGCGGATGTTGGGGTCGTAGGTGACGATGCAGTGCTGGTGTGCCTGCTCGATGAGCTCACGCACGACGGCGGCTCCCGGTGCCAGGAACGTCGCGATCGAGCCGGTGTGAAGGATCTTCGGGATGCTCGATGGCGTGATCCGTGGGGGCTCCCATCGGATGGTGAAGTCGTACTGTGCCGACCCGTCGGGCGTCAGCACACCCGTTGCGGTGGAGGTGCCCCCGCGGCTCTTGGAGCCGGGCATCAGGTGGACACCTGCGCTGCGCAGATGCGTCTCGATGGTTGTGCCGTGGTGATCGTCCCCGATGGAGGTCAGCAACGCGGTGTGGACGCCCAGCCGCCCAAGACCGTAGGCAACGTTCGCTGGCGACCCTCCGGGATGTTTCGCGGTTCCTTGAGAAGAGACGACGATGTCGACGAGTGCTTCACCGATGACGAGGACATCAACGTTCGCACCGGAACCGTGGTCATTGCGCTGGTTTTGGGTCATTGCGGACCTTTCTGGACGTTGCCCCGCGCTGCGGGGGCGGAATCATGCATGACGGCGCCGGGGTGGGCCCCGATGAGTGTCTTGGGGCTGGCCCGGCCGGACGAAGGTGCCTAGGACCGGTCGATGGCGGCGGCCCTGGGGCCCTGCGTGGACGCGATCACCCGTGCTCGCCGGGTCAGGGACCCCACATGGCGTTGGCCAAAGGGGTGATCCGAAGGCTCTCCAGTCGGGCCGTGCCTCCGTCGCTGAACAACCCGATCTGTGTTGCACCTTGGGCGGGGAAGACCTGGTCGGTGATCGTGGTTGTCCCGCCTTGCGCGAAGACTTCCACGGAGGCTTTATCGACGTAGATGCGCACCGAAAGTCTGCCGTTGCTCAGTTGTACTGGCGCCTGGTCGAGGGAGGCGAAGGCGGGATGGAAGCCTTCGTTACCGGAATTCCTCCGGTCAACATAGAGCCGGCCGGTGGTGGTGTTGTAGCCGATGCGGGTCGCTTCCGTGGAGTTGCCCAGCACGGTCAGGCCGAAGTTCTCGGCGGTGCCGGGCGAGAATTCGGCGTCGATCTGCAGGCGGTCACCTGTGAAGGGGACCAGGCGTGATCCGGGTGGCAGGTCCTGGGCCGGCGCGACGTACTGGCCTGTGCTTGCGCGTAGGCTCGCGATTTCGGTGACCACTTGCTGCTTCAGGCGAGGGCCCTTGGGTGTCTGGGTGAGGGCCACTTCCCGGGGCAGTGCCATGGTGCCCCGCCAGGTGCTGGTGGGGGTGTCCTGGCCGTAGTCCCAGTTGTTCATCCAGCCGAGCATGATCCGCCGGTTGCTGGGTGCGTTGTTGAAGGACACGGTGGCGTAGTAGTCCTTGCCCCAGTCAAGCCAGTCGTGTTCCTCCATGCGAGGCAGGGCCGGGGTGGGGGAGAGGAAGAATTCGTCGGCGAGGATATGCCCCCATCCGCCGCTGTTGTTGTCGGTGACCAGGATCGTGGCTTGCTGTCCGCGAAATTGGCTGACGTTCCAGGACGCCCAATCCAGCTTTTCGGTGTTGGCGCCCGTCGAGGTCCTGACGGCCTGCCCGTTGACGAGCAGGGACACGGACGTCTCTGTGCTGCGGGGTTGGGCTGGCTGGGAGCCGAGGACCATGTTGTCCAGAGTCAGGTGGCCCCAGGGTCCGGTGGCGTTGTCGATGATCCGCAGGTAGGCGGACTTGCCGTAGTAGGCGCTGACGTCCCAGTTCTGCCAGTCGAGCGCCCCGCTGTTCTTGCCGGTTGCTGTTCTGACGACGTTCCCGTCGACGACGAGTTCGACCTGGAGCTTTCCGTCCGTCCGGCCGCCGCCGCCGAGGAGGAACCCGATGTTGGTGTTGGTGAGGTAGAACGACGGAGAAATGAGTGTTCCCTGATTGTCATCTCCGCTGGGGCCTCCTTCGAAGGTGTTGATGCGTTTGCCGATCGCGTAGTGCCCACCGATGGTGGAGGGGTTGCGGGCGGGGTCGAGGTTCCCGGTGACCTGCCATCCGGCTTGGGCGAGCGTTCCCGGATAGTCGAATCCGTCGAAGAGGAGATAGCCGGGTGGTGGTTGGTTGCCGGGCTGGGTCCCGGGCGCGCGTGTGTGGTTGCCGCCGCCGACGAGGAAGTTGAGGTAGTTGTCGGTGACGGTGAAGGCAGGGGATTCGATGGTTCCTGTCGGACCGTCACCGCCGGCGAAGCTGTTGAGCATACCCGCACCGATGGTGCCCGTGACGGGTGTCTGACCCGGGAGCGTGCCGTTGGCCGGTGCCGTGGGAAAGGGGGTGTCCTGAGCGCCGCTGCCGGTGCGTTTGACCCAGTTCTGGTAAGTGCCGTTGTTGAAGTTGCCGAGCGAGACTCCGGGCGGAGTCCCTTGGATCGGGTCGGTTGATTCGGAGGTGAACGTGGTGCCGTCGAAGGATCCGACGAAGTACTGTCCGCCGCTGCCGCCGGCGACAGCGCCCGGGTTGAGATTCACGACGAGGACCCATTTGGTGTTCGCGGTGTTGCCATCTACGGGGAGCGGGAAGAGGTCCGGGCATTCCCAGATGCCCTCTGTGGCGTTGGCTGGGCCGAACTCGCTGAGGTAGGTCCAGTTCTTCAAGTTGGTGCTCTTGTAGAGGACGACCTTGTGGTCGGTGGCTTCCACGGCGGTCATCACCCAGTAGGAGCCCGCGGGCCCGTCGTAGCGGAAGACTTTCGGGTCGCGGAAGTTCGCGGAGTTGCGATCCAGGACCGGGTTGCCGGAGTACTTGGTCCAGGTCGTCCCGTCGTCGGTGCTGTAGGCCAGGGACTGGGCCTGCTTGCCGGCCAGTGTGGGGTGCGCGCCGGTGTAGGTGCTGGTGTAGATCGCGACCAACGGTGGGTTCTGAGTCGTGCCGAACCCTGTGGCGTTGGCAGTGTCGACGACGATGGACCCCGAGAAGATGTCCTCGATGGACGCCCCACCGGTGCCGAGGGTCTGCGGTATCGCGACCGGCTTCTCCTGCCAGCGCAGCAGGTCCGTGGATGTGGCGTGCCCCCAGCTCATGTTGCCCCAGCGCGTCCCGAACGGGTTGTACTGGTAGTACATGTGATAGACGCCCTTGTGATAGACGAGCCCGTTGGGGTCGTTCATCCAGTTCTGCTGCGGCGTGTAGTGCAGGCGCGGTCTGTACTCCTCGGTCCCCGGCGTGACAGCGTGTCCCGGGGGCCCGACGAACAAAGCGATGACGCTCAAGGCAGCGACGCAGGCGGCGATGACTGCCCGGGCGCTGTGCGCGGGGCGGGAGAGTGCTGACATGCGGTGCCCTTCTGGTGATGCGCCGACAACCTCGTCGTTGGCGGTGCCGATGGAGAACCTATGGAATACCGATGGGGGATGGGACTGCCCCGCGCAGCCATTCTGTTGGGCGGGGCAGTTCGGTGTGCGGCGTGGGACTCCGATCAGGGGGTGGGCCGGAAGGTGTGGTTGGTCGTCAAGGGCTCGAATTGGCTGGCCGTCGCGCTGTCGAGGACCTTGGTTCTGATCGTCGACGCATCCAGCACTACGGCTTTGACGGGGATGCTGGCGATCGTGTTGTTCGTCGCGATGAAGTTGTCCTGCCCGCTGGCGACGAGCACGATCGTCGGGGCCCTGCCTGCCGGGGAGACAGCGGAGGACGGCACATCGTAGGAGAAGTGGTTCGACATCACGCTGTTGCCGTTGCCGCGCACATGGACGAGCCCGAAGAGGTCGTCCAGGCCGTTGTTGTAGGGCTTGAGCGGGATGAACGGTTCGACCTGGCGCAGGAAGTGGTTGCCGGTGATCAGGTTTTCGTTGCATGTGCCTTCGCAGACGATCATGCCCGGGTAGAACGCGTGGAACCGGTTGGCGGTGATGGACGACCGGCTCGTCGCCTTGAAATGCACCATGCTCTTGCCGCGGGGGAAAATGTTGTTGCCGGCGACCAGGAGTCCCCAGTGGTTCTCGGCGTAGATGGAGAACCCCACATACCCGGCGCCGAGAAGGTTGTCGGTGACCTTGGTGGCCTGGCCAGAGCCAATCAGCTCGACGCAGCTGCCGCATTCGGCAAGGAAGTTGCCGCTGACGCTCAAGGCATCCGCATCTCTCACCACGAGGCCGCGCTCAAGGTACACCATGCCCATGCCCTGGACGCGGAACGCGTCGTTTGCCGAGTCGACGAGGATGCCAGTCTTCCCGTTGCGGTAGGAGTTCTGGTTACCCGTGAAGCCCACCCCGTCGAGGCAGAAGTTCTCGAACACGATCGAGCTCAGCCGCGGGTCACCGCCGCGGAAGACACGGAATGCCTCGCTGCGGCCGTCGGTGTTCTCCACGCGGATCCGGCTGCCGCCGGGATTGATCTCGAACCACGAGCTGGTGTTCCCGGCGTTGTACCGGATACTCGAGGACGTAAATCCGTGACCTGAGCCCCGGATGGTCAGGTAGCTGACATCGACGTTGACCCGGGTCTTCAGTGAATAGTCGCCCGGCGGGATGTAGATCACCGCGCCCGGCTTGGAGGCTTGGTTCGTCTGCTGGGACTTGATGTCCGCGATGATGCTGTTGATCACCAGGCCGATGTCGGAGGCAGGGGTCGCCCCGGGGTTGCCTGGCACGGACCAGGTCGTCACGTCATAAACGGTGGGCATAGGTCTTCTTCCTTGAAGTGATGCCTATTACAGGAGGCCGATGATGGAATAGGCGGGTGTTGCAGCCGACGGGTCAGGGGAGGGCGGCGTCTGTTCACTGGGCATGGTTGCGTGAGCCGGCTTCTGAGCGACGAACGCCGCCGAGGTCAGGACGCCTCCAAGGAGGAGCCCTTTGAGCACGGAGCGTCGCTGCATGGATTCACGTTCTTCTGACACGGGCTCTCCTTCGAACACGACTGGTAAAACGTTTTGGCAGAGTTGTTGCAGATGAAACTTATGTGGTCGCTTCCGTCGCGTCAATGACTTTCGCGTAGGTCGGCGCGGGAGGGGAAATAGTCGCTACGTACCTCTGACTCCAAGGACCCGCTTGAAGGGGGTCTTCCGATGCTCGCACCTATGAACTTACAGAGTCCCTGAGTACGGATGTTGAACTTAGGGAGCCGACGCCGCAGTGGCGAGTCGCCCATGCCTGTAGAGCGCGGAGGAGCACTCTCTGGATCGAAAGCTGAACCGCCGAGGATGCTGCTTCATCGATGTGGCGGGTCAGGCGTGGCAGGCACCGGTAGGCGTTGAGTCCCGCGCTGGATACACGGCGCAGCGCATAGACCAGGCCGCTGGGCCTGACAAAGGGTAGGTCGGGCCCAACCGGTCTTCCGCAGCCCCATGAGAATGCCTGACCGCCGGGCTGGTGAAGGCAGCACCCGCCTGCTTGAGAAGATCAGGGCCGGCCTGCCGCGGTGTGAGACCTACAGCAACTCGACTTCAAGCGCTTCTCCTCCGATGTCCTGAAGGACTACCTCGTAGCTGAGCGCACTCTCCTGAACGAGCTCACCCCGGACGTCCCGGTCACCACTAACTTCATGGTGATGGGAGAGACGAAGGGAATGAACTACGCCGATTGGGCCTCCAAAGTGGATTTCGTCTCCAACGACCACTACGTGATCCCCGGTCCCCAGGACCTCGATGAGCTCTCCTTCTCCGCGAACCTCACGAGCAACATCGCCGGTGGGAAGCCGTGGTTCCTGATGGAGCATTCCACCTCCGCCGTGAACTGGCAGCCGATCAATACACCAAAGAAGCCGTGCGCCATGGTCAGGGACTCCCTGACCCACGTCGCCCACGGCGCCGACGCCGTCTGCTTCTTCCAATGGCGTCAATCCAAGGCCGGAGCCGAAAAATATCACTCGGGCATGGTGCCGCACACCGGCGAGAACAGCCGACTGTTCGACGCCGTGCAGCGGCTGGGCGGAACCCTGGCGGATCTCGCCCCCATCACAGGCAGCAACCGTAAGCCCGCCAACGCAGCAATACTCTTCGATTGGGAATCATGGTGGGCAAGCGAGCTGGACTCGCACCCCACCGACCAGCTGCGCTACCGGCAAGAAGCGCTCAACTGGTACTCAGCCTTCCTCGCCCTGGGTATCAGAGCCGACGTCATCCCAGTCACCAGTCGATTCGAGGACTACGCCCTGGTAATTGCACCGGTCCTGCACGTAGTTCCTCAGGAGCTGGCCAACCGCATCTCGCAATATGCGCAGGGCGGCGGGCACTTCGTCACCACCTATTTCTCCGGCGTTGTCGACAGCAATGACCACGTCTGGCTTGGAGGCTACCCAGGCGCGTTCAGAGAGCTGCTGGGCATCCGTATCGAAGAGTTCGGCCCCCTCGCCGACGGCACCGGCGTCGACTTGGACAACGGAACCACAGGGAAGCTCTGGGCCGACCGAATTGACCTCGCCGCTGACAACGTCGACGTCCTCGCCCGCTTCACGGGAGAGGACTACGACAGCGCTGCGGCCGTCACACAACGGCCGGTGGGCCGCGGATCGGCAGCATACGTCGGAACTCGGCTGAGCCCGGACGCCCTGCAACCGCTCCTTCGCACCTTCGCGGAGGCGGCAGGCGTCGAAGCGGAGCTACCAGCCGAACTGGCCGGCGCCGTCGAACTGGTACTGCGCGCCAAAGGCACTGAAGAGTTTGCCTTCCTCATCAACCGCAGTGACGCCGTCGTCGACGTCTCAGCGATACCGGGTGCCCCACTGGTGGGAAGCGGTGAATTTGGCTCTCTCAAGCTCGGCCCGCGCGATGTGGCTGTACTGCGCAGGCCTTTGTCCTAACTGCTCCAACCATGCAACAGGGCACTACACCGTCGTTCGTGAAGAGCCGGCACAGCCCCAAGGTGCGGCATTCGGGCCTTGGGGCTCTTTCACCTGCTGTATCAGAATCGATCCGGGCGAACACGGCCTTGGGCATGTAGAGCACCTTCGGTCAGATCGGTGTACCGAATTCGCGAATGGTGATGCCCGTGAATCTTGCCGCACCGCCATCTGAGTAGAACGAGATACCTCTGTCGGTGTCTGCGAAGTGAACCTGTTGTGAGATGACGGTGTGCCCTGCGTTGACGAACACCTCGACACTTTGGGTGTCGACGAAGATGCGTAGATGAACCGAGCGTGCGTTTGCGTCGATTGGTGCTGCTGCACGCGTGAACGGTGGCAGCGAGAAGCCGGTGAGGTTGGATGGCGAGCGGTCGACGTAGAGATCGGCTCCGTACTTGCCGATGTTGGTATGCCTGGAACCGTCTGGGGATCGTCCGACGGAGAGACCGACGTTGGTTGCAGTGTCCCAGGAAATGTCGAGTTCGATTTCATACGCACGGCCGCTCCAAGGCAGCACGGAGCTTCCGGTGACATATTGGTCAGGCAATGAGGTGGTCGCGGTTGCGTAGCTTGCCAGTGCGTCGACGGGTGAGCTGAGTAGGCTGTAGCGGCCACCGGGTTGCGCTTCGAGCCGCAACTCTCGGACGATGGAATTTTGTCCGTTGTACCCGTCGGTGGCGTCGGTCGGGACGTCTCGCGCGGCGTACTTCCAGTTGTTCATCCAGGCGATGGCCAGTCGCCGGTCATCTGGCGAGTCGGCTTTTGGCCAGGTGACCGCCGCGTACCAGTCCCAGCCCCAATCCAGCCATCGCGGGGTGAGGTCGTCGGCGGTGAATCGTGTTCCGTCCCATGTTCCCATCCAGTAGGCGTAGGTCATCGGTAGTCCGATGCTGTAGGCGTCCATGCTCGCGCCTAGCACCCAGTGCCACGTGCCGTCGTTGGCTCTCATTTCGAAAAGATCCGGGCATTCGATGCCCCCGAGAGCGGGGTTCGGGTAATCGAAGTTGAGTTTCAGGTGCCAGTCCCTGAGGTTCGGCGAAGTGTAGAAGGCGGCGTAGCGGGCTCGACCGATGACGCAAACCCATTCATTCCGTGCGCGGTCCCAGTGAATTTTCGGGTCGCGGAACCATTCCGCGTTTTCGATCTCGGCGGCGGTCACGGCTGTTCGGCCGTCGGTGTTGACGATGACCGGGTCGGGGAGCATCGAGAACGTGAAGCCGCCATCGGTCGACCAGTAGAGGTACTGCTCCTGGAACTTCCGGACACCGTCTGTCGGTTGAGTCGCTAGAGCGATGACCGCTCCTGCACCGAATCCCGCGGTGTTCGCGGTGTCGACGACGGCGGAACCGGACCAGACGGGAAAGTCGGGCTGCAGCGGCATGACGGTGCCGTGGTGTGTGAAGGCGACCCCGTCTCGGGTTGAGGCGTGATCCCAGCCACCGGGGCCGTTGTTCTGACCGGATTGCAGGTAGTACAGCTGGTAGGCCCCGTTCGTGAACACCGGCCGTTGAGGATCGCAAAGCCACCCGGTCGGCGGGGTCATGTGGAACACGGACCTGAGCGAAGTCTGGGCGTTGGCGGCGACGGGAGCGAAACTAGTCATGAAGAGAGCGAGCGAGCCGAGCCCGGCGCCTTGGAGCGCGCTGCGGCGGGAGAAATCAGGCGTCATTGCTGTTTTCCTTTCGAGAGTGCTGCGGGGCGGCGAAGCAGCCGTAGCAGCGATGCTGCAGTGGTGGTCGGGAGCGTTGGTCAGACGAGCGCAGGGTGAAGGTCTTCGGTTACGGTGGTCCCGGTTTCTGCGGGTGATCTGAGATCGACGGTCGCCATCGTGATCGAGCTGTGCCGCTCGGTCTCGACCGTCAACGACACGGTTCCCGAACCGAGCACGACCAGGTTCGAGGTGGTGGCCTGACCGCCGTCGATGAACACCTCAAGGAGTGGTCCGTCGAGGCTCAGCAGAAGCTGAGCCTTTCGGTTGGCAGCGAGCGGGACTGCGCTCGTTGAGGAAAAATCCGGGTGGATGGCATCTGCCGCGGTGCCGGATCTGGTGAGGCGGAGTATCTGCGACTCGGTGTCATGGACGAGTTCGACGATTGCGTCGGCGTCGCCCTGCAACCGGATCCGCAAGGGGCCTGTGGCAGCTGGGTCCCAGTGCAGATCGACGAGTGAATGGCCGCTGAGTGTAAACACGGACGGGTGAGGGGCAGTGGGCAGGGTTGCCGGTGTCAGGGATGCCAGGTGCTCGGTCACGAATGTTGGTGGCTCCTGGATGAGTCGTGCTTCGCCGTCGACTTCGAGCAGTGACAAGCGGCGTGGTAGGGACATCGCGCCCCGCCATGGTGATGAGGGGACGTCGCCGGCGTACCGCCAGTTACTCATCCAGGCGAGAATGGTGGCTGCACCATCTGGCGCGCTGTCGAAGCTGACTCCGGCGTAGAAATCGCGTCCGTGGTCCAGGCGCTGCAGTTCGGGGCTCTCCGTAGTGAACGCAGTCCCGTCGAACTCTCCGATGAGGAAGCTCATTGAGGACCCCTGGGGGTCGGCGTCCTCACCGATCGGGTTTGTGCTGAGGAGCAGCACCCAGCGGACGTCATCCGGGCGGCCGCCGACGGTCAGGGGGATCAGGTCCGGGCATTCCCAGACCACCCCTGCGGCCCCGATCGGTCCGAACGTGCTCAGATGCTCCCACGAGCGGAGATCGGTGGAGGAGAAGAACAGCACTTGCCGGTCGTCGGCCTCCACCGCGAGCATGATCCAGCGAAAACCGCCGTCACGGTTCTGGAAACGGATGATCTTCGGATCGCGGAACGCGGTAGTCCCGCGATCAAGTACCGGATTGGCGGCGTCGCGCTGCCAGGTGAGCCCGCCGTCGTCGCTGGTTGCTCGTGACTGCGCCTGCCGACCGTCGGCGAAAGCACTCGTGTAGTAGGCGGTCAGCTGGCCGTTCTCCTCGGGCGAGGAGGCGACGACGGACCCCGAGTACACCTGTTCGTCAGGTTGGTAGCGCAGCGCCACGGGAAGCTCTTCCCAGTGCTGCAGGTCGGCGCTGCTCGCGTGGCCCCAGCTCATGTTCCCCCAGTCAGCTCCCTCAGGGTTGTATTGGAAGAACGCATGCCATCGGCCGCGATGGAAGACGAGGCCGTTGGGATCGTTCATCCAGTTGCGTTGTGGGGTCAGGTGAAAGAGTGGTCGGGGCATAGAGCTGTTTGCGTCCTGCATGTCTGTCCCCTTAGATCGAGTGCCGCTGAATCGGTGGGCAGGCGATCAGCTGGGGACGGGGCGAGGGGGTCGTTTCCAGTCCGAGAAGTCGACGGACACCCGCCGCGCCGAGCTCATAGTGGGGGAGGGCGACGGTCGATAGCGGCGGTCGAAGATGGGCGGCGATGACGTCCTGGTTGTCGAATCCCATGACAGCCATATCCTCTGGGATGCGGAGCCCTCGCTCGCGGAGCCCATCGTAGAGTCCCATGGCGACTCGGTCGTTGTGGCAGAAGACGGCGGTCGCCTGCGAATCGATGACAGCTGTGGTTGCAGCGTATCCGCCCTCCTGCTCGGGTGATGCCGGGAACACCAGGGACTCGTCGAAGTCCAGACCGGCGGATTCGAGTGCCAACCGGTATCCGGCGAGGCGTCCGCTTTGCGCCGGGGATGTCGTTGTGGTGTTGATGAATGCGATACGGCGATGACCCGCTGCGAGCAATGCTTCTGTTGCGGTACGCCCGCCCTGTTTCTCATCGGGCACCACTGCGGGAAGTCCGCTGCCGGGCGCAAAGCAGTCCACGAGCACGGTGTCGGTCTGGTGCAACGCCTCGGGGACGGTGATCTCGTGGTGATACCAGGTTGAGTACAGGATTCCGCGTACCTGGTGCTCCAGCATCATCATGATGGCCTCCTCCTCGGCGGCGGTGTTGCCGTCGGTGTTGGCCACAAGCAGCACGTAGCCGTGCTTCCAGGCCTCATCCTGCGCGCCGTGAATGATCTGTCCGGCGAAAGGGGTGGTCGCGATTGCGTCGGCGACCAGCCCGATGAAACGGGAGGTGCCCTGCGAGAGGGTCTTCGCGAGGGCGTTGGGACGGTAACCGAGTTCGGCGACTGCTTCATGCACTCGACGCCTGGCATCGTCACCGATCCGGGCTCCCGGCTTGTCGTTGACGACGTGGGACACTGTCGCCACGGAGACGCCGGCAGCCTTGGCGACGTCCCGCATGGTGATACCGGAGGTACCCCGCCCGTGCCCTGTGCTGCTCATCCTTTGGTCGCTCCGCTCTCGAGGCCGCTGATCATTGCCTTGTTCAATACGAGGAACACGAGCAGCAATGGTGTGACCGTGACGCATACGGCGGCGAACGTCGCCGTCCAATCGGTGTTACCCATAGCGCCGATGTAGTTCTGCAGCCCAAGTGGGATGGTCTTCAATCCGTCCGAGAGCACGAAGGTGTTCGCGAAGATGAAGTCGTTCCAGATGAAAATGCTGTTGACGAGCACGACCGTGATGATGGTGTTCAGGGAGAGCGGAAACGTGATCTGAGTGAAGATTCGGTACGGTCCGGCGCCATCGAGCGACGCGGCCTCATACATTTCCCGCGGGATGTATTCGTAGAACGACGAAAACAGGTACACCGCCATCGGCAGCGCGAAGGCCGCCAGCGGGATGATCATCGAAAGATGCGTGTCCAGCAGCCCGACCTTCGAATAGTCGATGAACAGCGGGACGAGCGCGATCTGCACCGGCACGATGATGCCGAGGAGGAAAAGTGCCCGGACGACCCCGCTGAAGCGGAAACCGAGAACTTGCAGTGCAAAGGCCGCCATCATGCCCGCGACGACGATCAGCACGCTCGCTCCGAGGGTAACGATCAGGCTGTTGACGATGTTCAGGCCGAGGTTGCCTGTTGAGAACGCTCTGGTGTAGTTCTCGAGTGTCCATTCCGACGGCAGGGCGAAGGGGTTGCCACCGGCGAAGTCTGCTGCGGTGCGGAAACTGGTCAGCAGCAACCATACGAGTGGGTACACCTGCACGAGCACAATGGCGATGATCGTCAGGGTCAGGGCGGTGCGCTGCGCCCGCACTCGCGGGGAATGACGCGGCTTGCGCTTCTGTGGAGGTGGCGGTGGCGCGGATTGCTCTTGAGAGGGCGTGAGCAGTGATGCGGTCATGACTTGTCCTTCGGACGAAGCAGCAAAAAGATGAGGCCGACGGCGACCAGGCACTCGATGACGATGAACATGGAGATCGCGCTGGCGTACCCGTAGTCGGTGTGCACAAACGCTGTCTTGTACATGTACGTAGTGAGCAACTCGGACGATTGTCCAGGCCCGCCGTTGGTGAGCAGGTAGGGAATGTCGAACCCGCGCAGGGCGAAGGTCGTTGCCATGATCGTTGTCGTGATCCAGACCGGCCGGATGTAGGGGAAACGGATGCGCCAGAAGATCTGCCACCAGGAGGCGCCGTCCAGCCGGGCTGCTTCCTCGAGGTCACCGGGCACGGCCATGAGAGCGGCGTAGATGATGAGCATGTAGAGGCCGGTGAACCGCCAGCCTTCAGGAATCGAGACCGCGACGAGGACCGTCTGCACATTCGAAAGCCACGCCGTTTGCAGGTGACCGAGACCGACCCACTCAAGGAGTTGATTGATCAGTCCGACAGGCTCGAGCGCGTACAGTCGCTGAAACAGGAGCGCGATCGCGACCGTGGAGATGACCGCGGGCAGAAGATACAGGGTTTTGACGAGTTCGCGTGCGCGAGGAAGCGCCGTGAGCAGACCAGCGACGATCAGCGCGCCGCCAAGTTGCAGGACTAGGCAGATCACGAGGTAACCGAGAGCGTTACCGAAAGCCGTCCAGAAGACATCGTCCCGGGTCAGCATCTTCGTGTAGTTGTCGAGGCCGACGAATGCCATGTCCGTGATGCCGTCCCAGGAAAACAGGCTCAGGAACAGCGACTGGAGGATCGGCAGCAGGACGGCAACGCCGTAGAGCAGCAGTGGCGGAACGAGGAACACCACCACGGACAGCGTCGACCTGCGGGGGAGCATCGACGTTGACATCGGTTTCCGCCGGCGGGGCGGGCGGACGCGCGTCGCGCCCGCCCCGGCTCGGCCAGTCTCAGTCATCGGTATTTTCCTGCAGGGTCGCGTCCATCGTCGCGACGAACTCGTCCGGCGTGATGTTTCCTTGAACCAGCAGTGTCAGCTCCTGCTGCAGACGGGTATTCGTTGCCGGATCGAGCTGCGTATCCCACGGCATGGCGATTGCCTCGCCCGCCTCGTCGGCCTGGTCCACAGAGGTCGCGTACAGGTCGGTGGCATCAGCCGGGATCGTGGTCTGGGCCGTCGTGGTTGGAGAGAGCGCGCCCGTCGCAGCATAGATTTCGGGGTATTCCTCGAGCGCGAACGCGAGGAAGTCCCGGACCAGTGGGTCGTAGGTTTGTGCGTTGACGGCCATGCCGATACCGGACGGGGTGACGTACTCGTTGTCTGCTGTCACGGCGCCCTCAATGGTCGGTAGCGTGAAAGTGGAGACAGAATCACGAACAGCTGGGTCGAGCGCTTCAGTGGCAAGATTGCTGAGCTCCCACGTGCCGATGTTGTAGACGGCGGCCTTGCCGGAGGTAAACAGTGCCTGCGCATCCGCGTAGCCGGTCGAGGAGAAGCCCTCCTGGAAGCAGCCGGCCTGGCCGAGCTCGTACAGCCACTCGGCCGCGGCCTTGCCTGCCGGATCCGAGAAGGACGCGTCGCCGTTCTTCAGATCCTGGATGTACTCCGGACCTGCCATGCGGAACGGGTAGTACGCCATGTAGCGTTCGAGCGGCCACTGGTCCTGGCCGTCCAGTGCGATCGGTGTCACGCCCTGTTCGCGAAGCGCCGTACACATCGCCGGGAAGTCATCCAACGTCTTGGGAACTTCGACCCCTGCGCTCTGGAGCAGCGCCGTGTTGTACCAGAAGAACTCGAGCTGGAATTCGAAGGGCACCATGTATAGCGACCCGTCATCGAAACGCTGGTAGTTCAGAGCTGCCTCGCGATACGAGTCTGCCAGCCCGAGGTCCTCCAGAAGGACGTCGACGTCCATCATGCGGCCTTGGTCCGCGAGCTTCTGTGCGAAGGGCGTCGCATCCGTATCGAAGAGTTCCGGCAGTTTGTTCGCAGCAGCCAAGGTCTCGTACTTCTGAATGTACGAGGGACGATCAGGCGTTGTGATGAGATTGAGCGCGAAACCCGGGTGGTCCTTCGCGTAGTCCTCGGCAATCTGCTCCATCGCCGTGATGACGCCGCCGTCGGCGGGGCGGGAGAGCAACCACGAGATTTCGCGGGCAACAACCTCTCCCTCCGGATTGACGTCTGCCGGATCGGCACTGCTGGCTCCGCCACCGCAACCCGAGAGTGTGAGTGCGGACGCGGCTACGAAGGCCATGAAGGCGGTGGTTCGTTTGATTGTAGACATGGTCAGAATCTCCGTTGATCGATCATTGGTCAGGCGGGATGGGACGGGGTGGAGCGAAATCAGGTCGTGCTTGACGCGGCAAGCAAGTCGAGGGATGGGGACTCGGTACTGGTGTGCTCTGCGCTCCTCGAGAAGAGGGAGAGCTTTTCAACAGCGATGGAGCCTTCGCCGACGAATACCCCGACGCGACCGCTCGGTCGGTCGTAGAGACGAGTGCTCAGCACGACAGCGTCATCAACCGTCGCGATACAAAGGTCACCGTCGACGATCACCTCAAGCTCGTGGGGTCCAGGTGCAAGACGACAGGGGCGTTCGAGCTCGATCGCGAACGGCACGTCACCGGAGATCTGCCACTGCTCCGTCCCCGTGAGGCTGCGCGGCCACCGGTCGAAGACCAGCCGGTTGCGCTTCGGCTCCAAGCGCAGGACGTAGCTCTCGTCGCCATCAGCTGTCGCCCGGAGGAGGACGCCGCATTCGGTCGTGCCGGGGGCAATATCGAATCGAACGACCAATCGGAACGACGATGGGGCGTCCGAGGAGCTCAGTGCGTGTGCGTATCCGTCGGGAGCATCAAGAATCGTGCCGAACGGGATGGCATCTGTCGGGCCCTCGAAGGTTCTGCGCAGTTCTGCTGTCGGGTGGAAGACCAATGTTCCATCATTGCGTTGCTCAGCCTCGAGCACCGACATCGTTCCGGCCCACTGCCACGCACCGGCGTCGTGGGCGCCCTCGCGAGAAGCAATCCAGCCGAAGAAGAATCGACGAGCATCGCGGGCAGCCGACTTCGCAGCGTAGTAGGCGCGTCCATCGAGGCTGTCGTGCTCCGGGGCAATCCAGGGGCCGTGCAGGCTGCGGGACATCCGGTAGCGGGTCGTGAAGGACTCGCTGAACTCGGAGTACACGAGGTACCACCACTCGCCCCACTGGAACACTTCGGGGCATTCATGTGCGACATAGCGCCGGGGGTCCCAGAAGGGTTCGACCGGCTCCCAGCTCGTGAGATCGGTCGACACGCATTGGGCAATGACACCACGGCGCCGCTCAGGACCATTGGCGTGCCGGGCAGTTATAAGCATCCGCCAGACAGTGGCTTTCTCGTCCCAGAAGACAAAAGGGTCTCGCCAGTCAGCAGTTTCGTAGCCAGAAGTAGCACCGAAGGTATCGGCTTCGTGCCGGTCCCAGGTCTGCATTCCATCACTGCTGGTCGCGTGCATGACGACCTGCAGTGGCTGCCCGTCTGCGCCGCGTCGACCCGGATTCTGCCCGGTATAGAAGACATGGTGCGTGCCGTCGGCGTCCAGTACGACACTGCCGGTATACACGTTGAAGTCCGCGGCCGTCGGGCCGCCCGAGGCGAGCGATTCGCCAGCGTCATGGAAGTCGACGAGATTGTCGCTCGTAACCCGGTGCCACGGCATACCGACTTTCGGCACCTGGCGCGACTCATGCAGGTACAGCAGGTGAAAGGTGCCGTTTTCCTGCCACGGAATGACATCTCCGACCCACGCGCCATTTGGTTGGTGGAACCCTCGTTGGTTCATTGCGCCCTCTTCGTAAACTGGTTAAGCGGTTACGCAGTAACTTAGGGCGCTCGGCCGAGTTGGTCAAGCGGTTAAGCAAGATCAATTGAGATGGCTCCCGCGCGAGGATGCCGGTTGATGGAGCGCTCCCGACCCAGCCGACGAGTCCTACTCGCGAGGACCTGAAGTCTAAGCTTCCCTGCGCGAGCGGACGAACCTGTAGAGCATGCATGCCTTCGCCGCTGCATGGAACGGCGCGGAGCCGATTATCCAGACACCGTCTGGACAATTGAGTTGGGGCCGTAGCGTCACCCTCCTGAACAAAGCCGACGACCAGGAAGTGCGAACCTTGTCCGCAGTGCAGGCCGCCCACCACTGGTGGTCGGTGGCCGTCCTCGAATACCAAGTCCTCACCGACATTCACGCCCGGGTAGTCACTGCACCAAGGAATCTCGAAGCCCAAGCTCGTCGAGTGTGGCAGCAGTACTCCGTAGTCCGGCAATGACGTAGTCACAGACTTCCGCAGTTCGTGACTACTAGATGAAATTCGTCTTGTCTCGCCTGCGCTCGGGAATGACCCGTGCCCGTCGATTTCAGCCGCCCTAAGCTGTCATGACCGGAGAACGGCAGAACGAGCTCGCAGGCGCCATGGCCAGTGACCAAACCCTTGGGAAGGAACTGACTGCGATCAAGGCATGGCCACTCCTATAAGTTCAGTACAACCGAGTGGTTATGACGCACTGCTGGCCGGATTGAAAGATCGGGTCAAGGACCCGCGTTCGAGAGTCCTGCGGACGGTGAACACGCAACTGATCGAGCTGTACTGGTCAATGGGCCGTGAGGTGTTAAAGCAGCAGAGCAAGCAGGGGTGGGGGAGCGGGGTCGTTCGTCGGCTTGCCGAGGACCTGCGGGCGGAGTTTCCGGACATGAAGGACTTTTCACCGCAGAATCTGCAGTACATAACGGCGTTTGCCAGGCAGTGGCCTGCTGAGCCGATTGCGCAACAGGCTGTTGCGCAATTGCCGTAAGGGCACATAGCAGTCCTGCTCGACAAGGTCACCGACACGGCAGAACGTGACTGGTATGCGAACTCAGCTGTGGAGCACGGGTGGTCACGGAACGTCCTGCTGAACATGATCCTGAACCGGAGCTTCGTCCGGACGGGGGCGGCCCCGTCAAATTTCGCGCAACAGCTTGTTGTGCCCGACAGTGAGCTGGCCCAGCAGGTCGCGAAGGATCCCTACTCCTTTGAGTTCCTAGGCCTTAGTGGGGACGTCGCCGAGCGTGATCTCGAGCAGGCGCTCATGGATCGCATCACCGAGACACTCCGCGAACTCGGCCCAGGATTCGCGTTCGTTGGCCGGCAGGTGCACTTCGACGTCGGTGGTGACGACTTCTACATCGACCTGCTCTTCTTCCACGTCGAGCAGCTGCTTTACTACGTGATCGAGCTGAAGACCGGGAAGTTCCAGCCCGAGTACGCCTGCAAGCTAAACTTCTACATCGCCCTCGTGGACGACCGCTTGAGACGGGACGCCCACGCCGACACGGTCGGCATCCTCATCTGCGGCGACCGGAACGACCACACCGTCCGATACAGCCTCGCTCGCGCCACATCTCCCATGGCAGTTGCGACCTACACCTTCGACGCCCTCCCACCATCTCTGCAGCACGAGGTTCCCTCCGCCGCCACACTCGCATGAGCACTCGAGCTGAACGTCGCCGAAGACCTCCCTGAAACCGATGCGTAGAGCATCGACGACAGCAAACCGCCGCTAACTGGGCTGCTTTCCACCCGCACAGTTAGCCGGCGGCTGCGAAGTCGCGGGCAGCGGCTAATACTGCTGGTCCGGCGTCCTGGAGCTTTTCGTCACGCAGCAGTCGCGCCGGCGGCACCTTATTGAGCTGGCTGGTTGCCGGGGGAGTGGAGTCTCGTCGTCCGGCCAGGCGCAGCGGATCATCAATTTATGCGGCTTCTTTCTCGGTTCATCTGACGTCGTCCATGGTTGTTGTGATTGTTCGCATAGATTGACATCTCAGAACAATCTCGTAGGAGGGACGCCGCACAGATGTCCAGTGTGATCATGCCCGGTCTCGGGGTACGGCAGGACCCGGTGGAGTACCAGCGGCTGATGCTTGACGGGATGGCGTTCGCTGTTCTGCTCGTCGACCCGGGACGGCAGCGCATCACGGCGTCGAACGCGGCGGCGGAGCAGCTGTTCGGGTACGGGGAAGGCGCCTTGGCGGACGTTCCGTTGGGTACATGTCTTCCGTCCTGGAACGAGGACCTCAGCGTTCCACCGGCCACACCTCCTACCGCCGACGGCCTGCAGCGGCAGGTCTTCACGACCCGTGCGCAACGCTTCGGTGGCCGCAGCTTCGTGGTGGAGGTGCACGTCGCATCTCCTCCGCGGAGCGAGTTCTGGGTTGTCTCGGTGCGGACGGTCAATGACGACACGTCGGAACCTCCGTCTCAACTCCAGGAGCTCGTGTCCCTGCTCAATGCGACGCTCGAATCGACGGCCGATGGCCTTCTGGTGGTCGGCGCGGATGGGCGGATCACCGGGATCAATTCGCGCTTCGCGGAGCTGTGGCGGATACCGAGCAGCGTTCTGGCGACCCATGACGATGCAGCTGTCATGGGTCTGGTCCTGCAGCAGCTCAGCGACCCCGATGCCTTTTTCGCGAAGGTCCAGGAGTTGTATGCGGAGCCATGGGCGGAGAGCCTGGACGTCCTGCACTTCCTGGATGGGCGGGTCTTCGAACGATTCTCCCGCCCTCAACTTCTGGCCGACACCGTGGTGGGCCGGGTGTGGAGTTTTCGGGATATCACCACGAGGCGCCAGGCTGAACTCGAAGCCGAGCGGGCGTTGCGGAAACTCCGCAAGCGGGCCAGGGAACTGCGCAAGCTCGCTTACACGGACCCGTTGACCGGCCTGGGCAACAGGGCCCTGTTCAATGATGCGCTGGAGGCCGCTCACTCCGCCGCTGACGGAAAGGACCTGACCGTCCTCCTGCTGGATCTCGATGACTTCAAAGAGGTCAACGACATCCACGGACACCAGGCCGGTGACACGATGCTCGTCGAGGTCGCCCGACGACTGGGAGCCTGCGTGCGCAAGAGCGACATCATCGCCCGCATCGGCGGGGACGAATTCGTGGTCATCCTTCGATCGACCGAGGACGCGGACGAGGTGGCGCAACGAGTCGTGGACGCCCTCAAAGTACCCGTGGAGATCGACGGCGTCGCCCTGCGCCCCAGCATCAGTCTCGGCATCGCCAGCCGGTACGCGGACTGCTGCCCGGACAGCGGCGCATCGGACCTTTTCAGGCGCGCCGATATCGCCATGTACGAAGCCAAACGTACCGGCAAGAACCGCTTCGTCCGCTTCCAGCCGCCGATGATGGAGGCTCTCCTCCAGAAATCACAGTTGCAGGAGAGCCTCCGCCGCGCCGTCGACCACCACGACATCTACCCCGTCTACCAGTCCGTCCAGGACCGCGCGGGCACCATTGTCCAATACGAAGCTCTCGCCCGATGGACGTGGGAGGGCCGCCCATGCCCCCCGAGCGTCTTCATCCCCGAGGCGGAGAACAGCGGTCTGATCGTCGAACTGGGTCGACAGATCCTCACCCGCGCGTGCCGGGACACCGGAGCATGGCTCGCTGAGGACGCCGGACGCAGCCTCGCGGTCAACGTCTCCGGACTCCAGATCGCCCAGACCGACTTCGCGGCGAGCACGCTTGCGACGCTTCGACAGCAGGACGTCAGCCCCTGCCAACTGGTCCTCGAGGTCACCGAGCATCTGTTCCTGGAACCTGACGTCCACGTCGTCTCTGAACTCTCCGCCCTGCGCTCCGCCGGTGTGCGCATAGCGCTTGACGACTTCGGCACCGGGTACTCGTCCTTCGGTCAGCTCCAGGCGCTGCCCGTCGATGCCGTCAAGCTCGACAGGTCCTTCATCGACAAGATCCTCACACCGACGAACCGGTCGCCCATCGTGGAGTCGATGATCGCCCTCGCGCACACCCTGGGTCTCGAGGTCACTGCCGAAGGGGTCGAGAAGCAGGTCCAGGCCGATTATCTGCACGGACTAGGCTGCGACCGGACCCAGGGCTTTCTCTACGGGAACGTGGCCCCCGCGATTTAGCACAAGCCGCCTCGAAGGCAAAGAAGGACGTTACTCCACGCACACCCCAGACCCGAATAATCGGGCCCGATGGGTGTCGGCCCGTCCTATGCATTGTTTGCGCCTGCGGCGGCACTGTGGGCAGACACCGTTGCCCATCGGTCACAAAAAGTCGGGTGAGGCCTTCATCGAAAGCAAGACGCGGCTGTTTCCCCGTCGTACTACCCGGAGCAGGGACGTGGACCATCTCCGTTCACCCGGCACCATGATGATTGCCGGTGTAAACCACTTTTGACCGGTCCTGACGACGCGCCTCGCATTTCAGAGGGAAAGCCTCGATTGCGGTACCTCCCACCGCGGCGGCAGGGATCATCTGACCAGCAGGAAGAAGATCATGGCCTTGAATACACGAAACGTAGTGATTGCATCTTTAATGACCGGGCTGATGTCCCTCTCGACTGGTGCTGCGGCGCATGCCGAAGCGCCGAGTCTCCCCACTAACGACGCTCCCTGCATGGATGCGCCGGTCACCCCCGTGACCACGACAGCAACCTTCAACAACCCCAGCGCGGGCAGAGCAACAGAGGTCGTGAAGCACATCTGCGGCCTCGTCAAGCAGGCCACACCCGGTTCCACGATCCAGATTGCCAACTTCGTCATCTCGGGCACAGCTGGCATGGACTTCGCCGACACCCTCCTCGCCGCGTACCAGCGCGGCGTCGACGTCCAGTTGGTCATCGATGGTTGGCAGATCGACAAGCCCGCCGCAGCGAAGCTTCTTCACGAGCTCGGGGTCGACGAGAACGCCCGCTCTTGGGTCCACGTATGCAGTCACGAGTCCCCCGAGGGCAATACGTCCTCCTGCATCGGCACCAAGGGCCAGCACAACAAGTTCTACCTCTTCTCCCACACAGGGAAGAAGCGGGACGTCGTCGTCCAGTCGTCCGCGAACTTCACGGACGTGAATTCACGGACGTACTGGAACAACGCCCTGACAGTCGTAGGTGATCACAAACTCCACGAAGGATACGCCGCCTACTTCGACGACCTCGTAGACGAGGTACAGCACCCTGATTACTACAGAACCGTCACCGCCGGAACGCGCGGGGACAAGATCACGGCGCACTTCTTTCCCAGTGCCACCGTGGACCCTATCGTCGACCGGCTTTCCGCCCTTGACTGTAAGAGGAAAGGACGAACCGAAGTGCGGATTGGCATGTCGGAATGGGACGAAACCAGGATCGGCATCGCCGATCGACTCGTCCAGATGGGGCAAGCCGGGTGCACGGTCCGCATCGTCCACGGCCCGATGGATGACGCCGTCATGGAACGACTCTCGGGTCACCCCGGGATCGAGGTCCGCGCATTGGACTCAAGTGCCTTACCCGGCAGGATCCACTCGAAATACCTGATTGTCGAAAACGCTGGCGGGAAGAAAACGGATCGCAACATTGTGCTGACCGGAAGCCACAACTACAACTCGACGTCCCTGTACCGTAACGATGAAGCCATCGTGGAAACGGACGATCGCAAAATCTACTCGAAGTACCGCGAGAACTTCGAGCAAATGTGGACCGTGGCGAAGTAGCCCACTTGGTGCGTTCGCCGCAACCAAGTTCGAGTTGCGCATGTTCCGATCGTTGACCAGCACGTAGTTATCGGGCAGGTCCTCGGCGAGTCGGCCGTGGCAGGCGACTGCGTGAGACGTGGGCTGGGGATTGCACACCAGCCGGGCTATAAGGCCCGGTGACGCAGACATCCGCTTCGTCGGATACTTTGGGGGAAATCACAGGCTGAGAGGTCTACTCTGTGGCATGACGCCCGCCCGTACGGCACTCATCCTCGGAGGCTCAGCGCTGGCCGTGCTCCTGCTCGTCGTCGCCGCGATCGTCTTCAAGCCCTGGCTGCTGTTCGTCGACGTCCGCGTGAACGACGACATCCCCGCCGTCGCAGCAGCACCGACAACCGGAACGAACACCACCGCCCCGGACCTGGCGGACACGGGAGGCGACGGCGGACCAGCCCCCACGACCGGCCCGTCGACACCCCAACCCACCGACAGCGCGGCCGGTCCGGCCCTGCTGAGCCGGGGACCGTTCATCGACCACGAGCATCCGACGTCCGGGACCGCCAGCATCATCGTTCAGCCCGACGGCTCACGGCTGCTGGCCATCGAAGGGCTCCAGACCACGAACGGGCCCGACGTCCATGTCTGGCTCAGCGCGGCCGACGTGGTCGAGGGTTTGGACGGGTGGTACACGGCCGGATCAGCGGAGCGCGTGGATCTCGGCCCGATCAAGGGCAACCAGGGGGACCAGGTCTACCCCATCCCGGATGACGTCGATCTCGACCGGTTCCCGGCCGTC
>NZ_JBPKBO010000018.1:0-99936 GCF_051172775.1 Arthrobacter sp. Ld5 | reverse complement strand
TCGTTCAGCCCGACGGCTCACGGCTGCTGGCCATCGAAGGGCTCCAGACCACGAACGGGCCCGACGTCCATGTCTGGCTCAGCGCGGCCGACGTGGTCGAGGGTTTGGACGGGTGGTACACGGCCGGATCAGCGGAGCGCGTGGATCTCGGCCCGATCAAGGGCAACCAGGGGGACCAGGTCTACCCCATCCCGGATGACGTCGATCTCGACCGGTTCCCGGCCGTCGACCTCTGGTGTGTGCAGTTCGGGGTGTCCTTCGGCGCAGCGCAACTTTCCACCCTCTGAGCGAGAAACCTCACCTCGAATTATTGCGGCCGTAATCGAAAAGGAGTATCTCGTCTCGCCGGTCCGACGGAGCAGACGGTCATCGTGTTGGTGCGACGTGTCGGCTTGCGTCGAGGAGGTCGAGCTGAACGGGCCGATGCGGCCGGGCCGCGCGCGTCGTGGAGAGCGTCAGGACGACGACTGCGGCGAGCGTGATCACGGCGCCGGCCCAGATCGGGGAGGTGTACCCGAGTCCTGCGCTGATGGTGACACCACCGATCCAGGCGCCGAGTGCGTTGCCGATGTTGAACGCGCCGATGTTGGCGCCGGAGACGAGCGTGGTGGCTTCGCCGGCGTATTTCATGACGCGCATTTGCAGACCGGGAACGGTCGCGAATCCGAAACCGCCCATCAGAATGAGTGAAATGATTGTGGCGGCCTTGTTCTCGGCGAGCAGGGCGAAGACGACGAGGACCACGGTGAGCGCCGAGAGGATGATGAGCAGGCTGCGGTCCAGCGCACGGTCGGCGGCGCGTCCGCCGATGAGATTGCCCGCGAAGAGCCCTACGCCGAAGACGACGAGGAGCCACGGGACACCGCTGGAGGGGAAGCCGCTGACCTCGGTCAGGAGGTAGGCGATGTAGGTGAAGGCGCCGAACATGCCGCCGTAGCCGAGGATGGTGATGCTCAAAGACGCCCATACCTGGCCGGAACGGAACGCACGGAGTTCGCGGCGCAGGCTGATGGCAGTGTCATCGCGCCCGGTCGCAGGTACCAGGAGGGCGATGCCGATGAATGCGACGACCCCGATGACGGTAATGGCCCAGAACGTCGAACGCCATCCGAAGGCCTGGCCGAGGAAGGTGCCAAGGGGGACACCGAGGACGCTGGAGACCGTGAGGCCGGTGAACATGACGGCGATGGCACTCGCCTTCTTCTCGGGGGCCACCATCGAGCCGGCGACCACGGAACCGATGCCGAAGAACGCGCCGTGGCAGAGGGCTGCGATGATGCGACCCAGCATCATGAGGTTGTAGGTCGGTGCCACGGCGTCGAGCATGTTTCCCATGATGAACAGGACCAGCAGACCGAGCAGGACCTGTTTCCGGGGGAGTCGGGTCACTGCGGCCGTGACCACCAGAGCTCCGACCGCGACACTGAGGGCGTAGCCGGTGATGAGCCAACCGGCCTGGGCTTCGGTGACTCCGAAGGTGCCGGCGACCTCGGGCATGAGCCCCATGATGATGAACTCGGTCAGTCCGATACCGAACCCGCCCAGAGCGAGGGCTACAAGACCTTTGGGCATGATGATCCTTCTTCGAGGGGAACTACGTGGGAGACGCGCATGCGTGTTCGATCGGGGCGTGCCGCGGTACGAGTGGTTGCAGCAGTGGCGACAACCCGACCGGCCCATCGACTAAACTAGTTGCAGGCGCGGGTTATATCGTTGCACAAGAAGGTATGCCGCGCAAACAACTACTGTGGAGAGGTGTCTGCGATGAGTGTCGACGACAGTGCAATCGAGGTTCAAGCCCAGGGCTGGCGCACTCTGGCGGCGCTGCATAATCGGATCGAAGCGGAACTGGAGAGGGCGCTGCAGGACGCCGGCGAGCTTTCCGTCGTGGAGTTCACGATGCTCAGTGTCCTGGGCCGTCAGCCGGGATCGTGGCATATGCGGATGCAGCAGGTCAGCCGGGCAACAGCATTGAGCCCGAGTGCGACGACCCGCCTCGTGACACGTCTTGAGAAGCGCGGGCTGTTGCGCCGCATCCTCTGCGACGATGACCGGCGCGGCATCTACACGGAATTGACCCAGGCCGGAGCGGAGTTGCTGGGGTCGGTCCAGCCCGCCCACGAGCGGGCGCTAAGGAAAGCGCTGCAGGAGGCCCGTGAGGTGCCTGAACTCGCGCTCCTCGTCGACGCAGTTACAGGACTCGCCGGGGCAGCATCGGCTGTCGCCCGATCAGCGGCTCCGTGAGCTCCCGGGCACTCCGCTATTGACTGCCCACAGATTCGCGACCGGTTCCCGGATGGAACGCTGATACTCCAACCCACGCAATCGGGCCATGCCCACTGCATGCTCCACTGAAAAACAGATACACAGAGGCATAGACACGCAAGCCTCCGAGCGCTAGGAGGGGCGCTCTCTTCGGCATGCACCCCGCGCTCCGATAGGTGACATCGGCGGGTTGACGGCCGCGGATCCGACCGGGGGAGCATCGGGCAGGACCAGTCATGCGTTGACGCTCGCCTGCAGGCACGCACTGGGTCAGCACAGCGCAGACCGACAGAGTCACAGAGTTCCAGCGCGCCAGAAGATTGGTCCGGAGTGATCAACCACTACTGATGCAAAGATGCAGGAGACCTCCGCTCCTAGACGCGGATCCTCGAATCCGCGCAGGACCAGTACTGGGACATCTTGCAGAGTCCGCCTGCGTCACAAGGCACCAGCCACAGGAGCCATTACTCGCTGGTGGGCCGTCGACGTTGCCGCTTGGTCGCGGATCGCCGCTGCTTGTGCGCGGAACGGCGACGTTCCGAGCCGCGCGTGGGTCGCGTCGCGCTGCGCAATGGAGGCGCAGGGGCAAGTCCAGCGGCCACAATGTCGCGGAGCGACCCAAGGGCGATTTCGCGGTTACGCAACTGGGACCGCTGCTCCGACACCGTTACCGTGATCGCACCCGAGACAGAGCTCCGGGCGAACTGGTCAACGATTCGCATTCGTTGCTCATCGCTGAGCGCTGACGACTTGATTGGGTCCCCGTTAGCAGTCCAGTTGCTATGCGATAGCTAATTGGTTCTCTGCGGTCCAGCGTTTCCAGTATGTCGAGGGTGTCATTCCGTCGAGGGAGCCGTGGGGCCGTTCATGATTGTAGAGCCGGACCTTCGCGATGACCTGCTCCGGGGTATGTCTACGTGCCATGATTCGTGAATCTCCTCCTGCACCCATTATCGGATGCGAAACTCACACAACCACTGGACTCCTACCCGGGAACCCAACCAGACTCCGACGGCACCCAGGTGAGTTGCACCCGACTGTCAGAAGTGTTGACGTGCTGCCCGCCAGGCCCGGACGACCTGGAGAACTTCCACTGCAACTCGGTCGCCGGAATGATCACGTCCGGTGTCACCTTAAGATCCACGCAGCAAGCGTGACACGCCAAGTGTGTCCGGTGCCAAGCCTCAACTATCAGAGGTCGTTCCGTCAACGACTCAACCGTGCGCGACAGCGACCAGCGCCGCCGGGCGACCGGCGGGTGTGCCGTCGCTCGGAAAAACTTCCACCGGAACGCCGCACGTATCAACTCGTGTACTCACAGAGTTACTGAGTCCGGGAGTTCGGGCCTGACACTCCAATGTCATAGGTGCGGCTCGGGCTACGTCTGCAACTCAGGATCAACTCCCTCCAAGCTGCCGGAAGCCCTTCAGCGCGGGACCGGTGATCTCAACCCTCGATGAACTTTGGTCAATTAAAGGTCTTACCGATAGCGCGGTCTTGACCTGGCAGCGCGAAAAGCGCACCCTTGCTTTCACCAAGGCCTCCACTGTTGCCGCGGTGGGTCGGCCATTTCAAGCAACGTTGCGGGTAAGGGAAGCCTATGCGCGCGGCCACGGGAAGCGTTGGATCAGACCGGTCATCTGCCCGACGATCCGGAGCGGCTCCATTACCCGGACAATGCGGTGCATCACCCAGCCTTGAAGTACGACAGGCCGACCGGTACTTGTGTCAGTCCGCAGCTCCAGCGGCAGTCACCACATTCGGCCATGAGCACTCGGTAGACGCCCATTGGGAGGCCCGCCGGTCGTCGTCACGCAGTGGCCTGACCACTGGGGAGGGGCTGGCAACTGCTCATTCGCCCTTGAGGGGGAGCCAGGAAGCGCCATGTCCGGCGTGACGCCTCAGGACTGGTTCCTCAGTTCGTCGGAAACCCGTCAGCAACCCTCCAGTACCTCGGGCAATGCTGTTACGGCTCTTGTTGATGGTCAAGCCTACATGTCCAGGTTGCGTGACGAACTGCTTGCCGTATCGCAGGACGGTTATATCCATTTCGTTGGGTGGCGTCTGGCGCCGACCACCCGTCTTCTCGGCGACCTGCCGAATTCTCCTTCTGTGCGGGAAATCCTCGAAGGTCAGCTGAACGCTGGCGTCTCCCTCCGGGCGCTGCTCTGGTATGTTCCGGGAACGGTGGGCGATTTCGGGGCCGGTCACGGCGCAGAGAATCTTGAGATGGCACAGATCGTGGATCGAGGCGGTGGCGAGGTCGTGCTCGACGACCGGCTGCCTGGGGGAACGTTCGCCTCGCATCACCAGAAGTTCGTGGTCATGGGCGATAGCAGCCACGATGTTGCGTTCGTGGGAGGGCTCGATGTCGCTCCGGACCGGTGGGACCGCCCCGCGCACGATGAACCCGCAGGACGCCAGCGCGAACTGTTCGATGCCTGGCATGACGTTCAGGCCCGCATCGAAGGTCCTGCCGTCGGGCAGCTGTGGGACGGATTTACGGAGCGTTGGAATGACCCGCGCCGCCCCAACGGAGCACCATTCACTGCCGGCAACAGCTCACCCGCCCCGATCCCGGTCTCGGATCGTCCGAGCCCGCCAGGTCCTGGGACCTGTCACGTCCAGGTGGTGGCAACGTACCCGTGCCAGACCAGGGCGCACAGCGCGGGCGACCGGAAGGTCTATCCGTTCGCCCCAGACGGCGATCACACCTACGAGGCCGCCCTGATTAGGGCCATTGATGCGGCCGAGTTCTATGTGTACATCGAGGACCAGTACCTGTGGCCGTGCCGCGTCGTCGACGCCCTCGCCCGCGCGGCAGCGCGCGACGTATCCGTGATCCTACTGCTGACCAACAACTACGACGTGGCAGGTCTGCTTCCGTACCATAACTTCCTTCGCCAGCAATGCATCGACTTGATCCGCGCAGCTGCCCCCGATCGTCTTTTCACCTTTCACCTCCGGCAATCGGGGCAGGGAAACGATGACATCTACGTCCACGCCAAGACGATGATCGTCGATGACCGGTACGCCGTAATCGGCACCGCGAATATCAACCGTCGGAGTATGTCCACCGACACCGAGATCGGGGTGGCCATCGTCGACTCGGTGATCGAGGACGCGGAAATCGGTGGGCAACCAGTGCAGGCCTGCCGATTCGCACGCGACTACAGGATGCACCTGTGGCGGGAGCATCTCGGGTCAACCATCGAGGATCCGCTCAATACTGATGGATCGCCCCGCGGTTGGCCGGCCGGTCTGGGACAGCCCACCGGCCACGTCCTCGTCCACACCGTTCCGCAGCCCCGATTCTGTGATCCGGGGTTCATTCCGTTCGTCCTCATGAATCCGGAGACGACATGCCCATAAGACCCGTTGGTGGGGAGCTCCCGTCCGGACCTGGTGGCCGTCCGTTCGTCGGCGGCATCGTGCACGGGCCCACTGACAATGACCTGTTGCCCCATGTCCCGGCGGGTTTCCCGCTGTCGTATTTCTATGGGACCGACCCGTTCACCGCCTGGCTCGGAGCATCGACACCAGCCAGGCCCGGCCGCCCCGTAACCCCCTCCGGGCCACCCGCATGGACCGAAGATGTGCGATTGGAGCGCTTCACAGGCCAGCGCGTCACCAAGGGTCCGCTGCGCGGCAGCTATCAGCACATCGTCGAGTTCTCCGCGACGCGTGAGATCTCGATCGAACTACCCCAGCCGCACGGAATGGTCGCGCTGTTCGGCAGGAATCGAACAGTGAAGGAACCCGATCGGTGCCGTCTGGTCTTCATCCGTGAACCTGAGCATGGCCAGCTCAGCGGCGTCGACATTTCCGGGGCCTTGCGGTTCCGGTTACCCCGCGGGACGGCACGCCCCGTCATCGAACGCAACGGCCGATGGCAGGACGCCGAAACGACACACGTGATCGTTCCGCTCGGCAACGCTGTCATCAGCCTGCGGCGGGGCCGCACGCCGCATCTTTCACGGCCCTTGGACGTGCCGCCACTCACGGTTCGTCTCGGGCCGACACAGATGGTCGCCAAGTTGATAGCGACTCGCGTCGATCTGGCCGGCACAGCCTCAAGACCACGAATCCGCTTCAGCGGCGTCCGGCTCACCTATCTTTCACACTGAGGGGACAATCCATGGCAACCATTCTCAATCCGACCGACGTGGTCTGCGAGATAGACCGACTGGTTGTCCGCGACGACGGCGAGGCCGTCGGGGGAGCCGAACCCTACCTCTGGTCGGTCTTCTTCAAGATCGATGGTGAGGACAGCCGGGCGTCGGCATCGATCGAGGTCGACAACACTGGCCTCCATCTTTCCCTCGACGGCGAACCGACCGTCCGCTCACCCGCGGGGAGCCACGGCAATCTGAACCTTGCCGGAGACGGAGTCGATGCTGGAGGCCTCTTCTCAGGCACCAAAACCGTCCCTGTCCCTCCAGCGGTAGGCCAGTACCGCACCACTTTGACGCCACTTCCAACAAGCATCACCATCCAGCCCGATTCGCTTGTTGCCGAGTTCATCGACGACGCCGCGGTGTCGCTCCAGGACATTCTCGACTCGCTCGGAGGAGGCTATGCCTGCCCCCCGAGCACGGGTGACTCCAGTCAGCTTCTCGCCGATTTAGCGATCGAGTTCGTTACCGGTACCGTCGGCGGGATTCCCGGTGTTTTCGGTGCCATCTACCTGCTCATGGAAGAAGACTTCACCGCCGACGACGTCGCCGAAGACGCGCGCCGGGCACTGCGCGACTCGTTCAGGGAAGAGATGACGGATACCGTCATGCCTTCGATCTCCCTGTCGCAGCAGGGACCAACTGAAGCAGTCATAGAGGAAATCGAAATCCGGATCCGGCAGGAGGTCACAGACGCCGTCGTCAACGGGATCAACTGGTGGTGGCTCTTGTTCGGAACGATCGGGCTCGGCGTCATCGCGGACCAGGACGACCCGCTGGGCGTCGCCCAGGTGCAGATGTCTCATCTGCAGATCGCACTCGGGGAGGACCTGGAGATCGGCGAGGACCTCCCCGACGAAGGCCACGGCGACTGGAGTCTACGGGGCAGGATCGGGCTCGACTAGACCGAATATCCCGACCAGCCCTATGCAGTGAGGACGTCACCGTCATGGCCAGCATCACCCTTACCTCCAACGGTGGTGACGATCGCCTCGTGATCTCCACGATCTGCACGCACCTCGCGGTTTTCCACGAAGCCGGGTACGAGTTCACCACGGAAAGGAAACGGCGCGTCACCTCCGTATGGTGGGATCCCTCGACATGGGGAAGTGGCTTCCGGTGGAGGAAAAGTAACTCCGCCGCCCAACCGACCATTCTTGAATACACCTTCATCCAGGGGCAGGACGTCAGGAGGGACCCCTCCGAGTTCTATGTGGCAAGTACGCAGCACACCGGATACTTCAAATCATCCTGCGTGTACTGGTTCGTCTCGACGTCCTCCTCGTCGGATCCTCGCAACCCGGCGCCGTCCAACTCCCCGAACGACCTCGGCAACGACGCGCGCAGCGTCAATGATGTCATCGTCCGATTCTCCTACAACGGCCAAGAGCGCAGCCTCCGAAACTCAAGTTGAACGCCTCGAAGACTCGAGCGACAAACCCCTGGTTGCACCGTCCACCGCCAGCAACCCGGAACGAGTAGGGGGCTGTGTAGATCTATAGAAACCGACGATAAGCGATGTTCTGTCGGGTCGACTCGCCGCAGGCTTCCTCGTCGTTGCCCGGTGACTGCACCACAGGGTTATGGCGCAGTCAGGGCTGGCTTCTGCAGGAACCCGTTGCGAAGCCAATTGTCGTGCGGGGAGTCAATCGTCCTGCTGTCTGAGGATGAAGGCGGACATGCCTGGGACGGTGAAAGCGACGTGTCCGTATGCGGGGGAGTAGATGATGCCCTTGTCGATCAGTTGCGCTCGAGCGGGGCCAAGGGCAGTGACTCTGACGCCGAGGCGCTCGGCAATCGTGCTGGTACTGGATCCGGCATCGCCATCGTCTGCCATCGCCCCAAGATAACCGCGTTCCCTGCGTGTCGCGCGTCCCCAGCGAGAGGAGAAGAAACCCGCGTCGAGTTGGCTCCGGCCGATGGACACTGCCACTTCGGCGTCTTCCTCGTTGAAGGGTGTGCTTGGAGCTGCGTCCCAGATCGCTTTGCCGAACTCCTGGATGAAGTAGGGGTATCGGCCGGAGGCATCAAGCAGGACGGTGAGCGCTTCCTGGGAGAACTCGGCGCCCATCTCTTTCGCCGGCCGCGTCAGGGCGTACTGCGCATCTGCGTCAGCGAGTGGGCCGATGGTGCGGTAGGTGAAGAGCCTTTCGGCATAAGTCCGGGCTTCACTGAGGGTGGTGGGGAGGTTGGGTAAGCCGGCACCGATGATGTAGAACGACCAACCGCGTTGGCCTGCGGTGCTGCTCGAGCGCTCCCGCACCAGCGGGTCCCACATCCCTCAGGAGGCGCAAGGAGAGCGGCAGCAAAGAAATACAGCATGGCAGAAAGGCAGAGGGGGCGGCTGCGCGCCAACACCGATCTGACGGCAGCCGCGGCCAACACCACCGGTCACAACGGCAACCATGATGCAGGAGAACGAGCCACAGAGGACGTGCCCGGCGAGGGGCGGCGTCAGACCCTAGATTCGGCGCCAATGACCATCGCCGATGGTAGAGGCAGCCGCGCCGTCAGTGTGACACTCCGTCCAACCCTCGAAAGTGCCGGATTCACCCAGGTGCAGAAGATTCCGACCGTCCACGCCTCTGACCGGGGTCTACTACAGCGACGATGCGGTCGGAAGACGGCGGATTCGATGAGCGGCCCCATGGCCGACATACTGGAATCATGAGACCCCTGTTGATCGTCCTTGCCCTGGTCGCACTCGTCCTGCTCGTCATCGGCATAGCCGTCGAGACCCTGAAGTTCCTGCTCTACGTGGGTCTCGTTGTCCTCGTCGCATCGGCAGCCCTCATCGCCGTGCAGCGCCTCCGCTCCAGCGCACGCCGCTAGGCGCTCTTCACGCTCTATGCCTGCCATCCGGCTGGCATAGCAGCTGTGGAAGCCGCCCCTCTCAGTCGGCTCTTACTCCGGTGCTTAAATCGCCGATAATCTACATTATGTCAAGTAAAGCCGAGCGGCCCCTCCTCCTCGGTGCCATTTGCTGTGTCCTGTTTCAACGCAGGTGGCGGAATTCTCGTCGGAAGTGGCGGAATCTGTACTTCGCATGCTTGTCTCAGGCTATGTGGCGGACCGCTGCCTTATCGCCCTCGTCTGACACTTTGGGCCCTGCGGGAATTGCCCGTATGAGAATATATGGCTGTCAAAACTGATGAAGACCATATAGTCGCCCACCCCACAGAAATAGTTCAGCGAACGCTCGAGCATTGGTGGTTGTCAGACCCAAACCCACCCCAGGCGGCGCCGAAGCCGCTTTCTTATCACTACCGGTTGGGCTTCGAGCATGTCCTGACCCATACCGATAGGCATCGCGCAGAAGAGGCCCGCAAGGCGAAGTAGAAGTGCAGATTGACTGGCAGAAAAGTTCATCTGGAATCCGTGGGCTGCAAGGTTTCGTAGGTTCATGCCAGGAGAAAGGAGAGTCACACGGAGTGCCCTAACCCAGTCGGGGTCTAGGTTTCGGTCAGAAAGTGGATCAATGTAAAAATCCAGTGCGGGGTACCGGCCCGGGGACTTGCCTTGCTGGGTTCGATAGAGGGGTTCATCGAGTGTGAGAAGCAGGCCGCGCGCAGCACTCTCGACGAGCGGAATTGACAGGCGAGCGGAATCAGAATATTTCGCATCCCAGTGCAACACCAGTGCATTCGCGAATTGTCCAGCAAGCGTCGAGTCAGCCGATAGCTTGTCCACCATCCAGTCGGCAATCTGGTCAGCCTTCGGTGGTGAGAAGCGATCACGAACATATTCCAGTTCAAGGTTGAGCAGTATCGAGGTCGTGCTCAGCATAATTGTCTCGGCCCGAACGATCTCATCATTCATAAAGTCGCCGTCCGTGCGCTCAGGAAGTCCGTGCGTTCCGAAAACCGTACGAGTGATGAAAGCTCTTATCGATCCCATAGCGGCGCGTTCTGCGCTCCTAACATTTGACTGATGGTCTCCGGAAGGAGAGGGGCCGGCGAGAAAAACCGACAGAGCATGGCCCCAGTGCCGTGCGCGACGGTATCTGCGAAGATATGCCCGGAAGACGTTCTTGGACATTGTCCCCTCGGTCCTCACGGTTTCCCAACCCATGGAGTCAGGGTCCACCGATTGCATGACCAACACTGCAGAGTCTTTCAAATCCTGTAGGCCGTATTTACTTGCCAAATCTGCCGCAGTCTGCGCGTGATGCATCTTCCGCATCCCGTGATCAGCGGAAGTGGCCAACGTTAGGTATTGCTCTACATGCCATCTCCTTGCGAACTCCAACTCGGCGACGTTGTCAGCTAGACGCGCGAGTGTCTTACCTATCTCGTCAATAAAGGTGCTCGATGATTCCCCTAGTGCCAAAAGCCTTGTGCGTACAGATTCTCGCTCATTGGGTTCAAACACTCCGCCACGCGGAGGCACCGATAGCGCAGCTAAGAGGGTCAGCGCCGGGCCGCCATCCGCCCGATTGGCGACAAAAGCTTCGCTTCGAAGGTGCATCTTCGCGCGCACAGTTAGTTCCTCTGCCATTCCCCTGGAACGCGCAATAGTGTTTGCCCTACCAAGCGCAAGGGCGACCTCCTGCGCAGGCAATTCAACAATCTCTGAGGCCTTCAAATACCAAGCAATTGTCGATGCTGCGTGTTCAGGTTTTCTCTGTAGCTTTCCGGTGAGGAGCATGTCGGCAATGTGAGCTTGGATCACTAGGGACCGGAGATGTGCAGCCACATTAGACCACAACTGCCAGGCACTTGCTGGCGTCTGCGACATAGGGCGAGTAGCTGTTAAGGAGAGGCCAGATTCAACGAGTTTGACGTCACCTGCGCTACCCAAATCCTCCTGCAGCTCATAAACAAAGAGAAAATCCATCTCTGCTTTCAGGTCTTCATCTAAAAGCTGGTACTCCTCGAGGGCAGCAAGGCGTTCCCAAGACCTCATAAGGTCGGGCGCGGAGTCCGCAACTCTGTCGAGCAGATCAGCCACGACTGGGACATGGGATGGATCGAATTCGTATGCCACAAACCCTCTTCTTACTCGCTATAGACCGGAAGTTTCGTCGCGTAAATTTGGACGTCACATCTCTGAACTAGAACTAGTCTTTCACGGCAGTCGCGAACTCCACGCAACATATCATCGCTGGATGGGGCACGTAGCGTCGAACCGACGCCTTCCCTGACCCCGAGAAGAAGTTGTAGTTCTCGTCAGCGTTCGGTGACAGCGCTGACCGGGTCGTACGGTTCACGTTGGTGGGGGAAGTTCTTGACATCCTGGCAAGGTGGACAGGGCAGCACGGGCGCGTCCGAGTTGGACCTCATGCCCTACAGCCTGGAGCGTAGTTCATGAACGAAGTCCTTGACGCCGGCCGAGCATATGAAGATCCCCAGTTGGGGGCGTCAGATCGAGCAAGATCCGAAGATGCCATGTCGAGTGAGACGAAAGCTACATGCTCGTCTCATCGAAGATGGCATTAGTCCTTGTCAGAGCTAGGTTGGAGTGCCACGTTGGTTGAGATCGGACATGCTGCAATTGCTGCCTGTCGCGTGGACCGTCGCCGACGGTGCGTCACGGGCCTGGCTCGCCCATCGGGTATGCCTAGAAGCCCCCACCTATGAACTCTTCCTCGGGCAGGATGAAGCATCCGGAGCCAGAAGCAATACGAATTGTGTTGGGTTCCATTCCCTCTGCAACGAGGTAGATCTCCGCGGTGTCTGGAGAGCGCAACTACAGCAGCCATTCTGAGGACCATTCACCTTTCGCGGCGATCCCGGCCGCGGACGAACGCCCCTTCCGGAAAGCACCCCGTCTGATCCTCTCCCAACAGGACGAAAGACCCTGTCGTGCTCGGCTACCGGTAGGCACGCTTCAGGCAGCAGCAGCACCACCCTGATCGCAGCGAATACCGAGGAGAGAATCCATGAGCACAGCAGCCGCGCCCCGCATCGTCGTCGGCGTCGACGGTTCGCCGCAGTCCGTCGAGGCGCTGCGGTACGCCCAGCGGTTGGCCCCCGTCTTCGATGCGACGATCCTTGCGGTCGCGGCGTGGGACTACCCCGCCGAATACCCGGGGTACGTTCCGCTCGGCACCAGTGAGTTCGCAGACGCCGCCAAGATCCATCTGGAGCACGCCGTCACCACGGCATTCGGGGGCACCGCGCCGGAGGGCCTCGAGACCAGGGTGGTCTTCGCGCACCCGGGCAAGGCCCTCGTCCAGGCCTCCCGCGACGCCGCCCTACTCATCGTGGGACGGCGGGGCCACGGAACGTTTCGCGGACTGCTCCTGGGCTCCGTCAGCACCAGCTGTGTCTCCCACGCCCACTGTCCGGTCCTCGTCGTCCACCAGGTGGCGAACGAGGACGGGTCGGAGGACGGGGCGGACAAGGACAAGGACAGGGCGGCTGAAGACGCAGGCACCTGAGGATCCCGTCGTCACTCCGCCGGCGTCGGTCGGTCAGGGGCGTGGTTCCCGGTGACGCGCGGGACCCCCGACTTCGACATCATCCTCGCCGGCGGCGGACTCGCCGGACGGAGCCTCGCCTATTACCTGAGCATCCACCCGGGTGTGGGCGATGTGCGGATCCTCCTGATCGACGACAGCAGCCGCTACCAGCACCGTTCCATCGTGTACTGGTACGACGGCGCTCTGCCGCTCCACCTGACCCCTTCGGCGAGCTACACGACACTCGCCGTCGATTCCGCGGCCGGCCTGCGGAGGTTGTCGCTCGATCGCCACACGCTGTCCTTGACGTCCTCACAGCGAATCTTCGACTGCCTGGACCAGGTGATCGATTCCGATCCGCGCATCACGCGACTCCACGCCCATGCCGCGCGCGTCCACGTCCAGAGGGGCCGGGTGGTGGTGACGCTGGCGGACGGACGAGTCGTCGATGGTTCGCACTGCTGCGACAGCACCGCACCCCCGTCCGGGGCGGCCCCTCCCCTGCTCATGACCGGTGAGATCCGCCGGGTGCGCACCGAACGCGAATCATTCGACCCGTCGGTCGCGACGTTCATGGATTTCAGGTCGAGCGACGATGGCCAACCCGGCCGCTTCCACTGTCTGCTCCCGGTCTCGCCGCGCGAGGCCCTCGTGGAGACGACGAGGATCACACGCGGCGACGCACCCCTCCCCCGCAGGCCCTTCGACGCCGTGGCCGCCCACTACCTGCGCAGTACCTGCGGCGTGACCGGCTTCTCGACGCTTGCCGTGGAACTGGGTGCCATCCCCCTCGGCCTGCATCGCCAGGCACCCCGGGGACGGCATCTGTATGTCGGTGCAGCGTCCGGGATCATCAAGGCCACCACCGGGTACGGCTTCACCCGCATCCTCCATCAGTCCCAGCTCGTCGCCTCAAGCTTCGCCGCGACGGGGTCGCCCCGCAGCCCGGAACCGCCGCGGCGGTTCCGCTTCTACGACAAGCCCGTCCTCCGCATGTGGCTGCACGATCCCGAAGCGGCCGTCCGGTTCATGCGGGCCGCGTTCGCATCCCTGGACGCGGATCTGATCCTGGACTTTCTCGACGAGCGCACCACCCCGCTGCAGGAGCGCGAGCTCCTGGGTTCCATGCCGGTGCGGATGCTCCTCCGGCCGCGTCTCTGGCTATGACTCCAGCACTCGTCCGCCCTCCCGCCGAATGACGCCGCGTCACGGCCGACCGCGTGATGCCGGGGCGACGCGATGGTGACGAAAGGCCCTAGATGACGGTCCGACCCCGAAGGACACTGGACGCACCCCTTTCGGGAGTGGTCGTCGTGCGACGCCGGCAGGAAGCGCACGGGAAGCATCAGCCGGTCGGCGAGCACTTCGCGAGCGAATGAAGGACAGATGAATGAGCCCGACCGAGCGCCCGACCGCCCCACCGACGCGCGCAACTCCCCCTATCCACCTCGATCCCTCCGCCGGAGCAGACGATATCCGGCCAGTCGGTCTCAGGCCCACAGGATCCGACCTCAAGCGTCTGATGGAGCGTCGGCGGGAAGCAGAGCGGAAGCTCGCCCTGCACATCCAGAAGTACCGGGAAACGCACCCTCTCCCCCCGAAGGAGTGACCCAGAATCTCGCGCTCGTGACGGTACGGGTTTCTCCTTCCTGATCCGGGCATCACCCGGAGGACGGCCGTCATGAGTTCGACTTCATCGAGTACCGCTACCCCACCCGCTCACACACCCATGCGGGCAGGTCCCCTGGTCATGGTCCTGCTCGGTGCTCTGCTCGTCTCGATAGCGGGGGGCCTCGCGTTCGGCGGTCTGCTCATCAGTGCGCTTGCAGGCGTCCAACGGGATGGACAATTCCTGAACACGTCCACGGAGCGCTTCGCGTACGACTCCTACGCGCTGACCACCCAGCCCCGGGACATCCAGCTGGATGCCGGGGACGGCGCACTCCCCGCAGGCATTGCAACGATCCAGCTGAAGGCCACGAGCATACCGAGCACGAACGCGGTATTCATCGGTGTCGCCAGACAGGCCGACGTCGACGCATACCTCTCGTCCGTACGGCACACCGAACTCACCGATGTGCGGACGGACCCCTTCCGCGCCGTGTACCGCGATGTCCCGGGTTCCTCCGTGCCGGCCCCTCCCACAGAACAGACGTTCTGGACGGCGTCGGCCTCGGGCACCGGGACCCAGGTGATCTCCGTGGATGTGCGCTCCGGGAGCTGGGCGGTGGTGGTGATGAACGCCGACGGCAGCCCGACCGGCGCGGTGGCGCTGCAGGCGGGCTTCCGGTCCAGCCTCTTCGCGCCCGTCGGCCTGACGCTGCTGACGGTTGCAGGCCTCCTCACGCTGGTTGGCATTCCCCTCATGCTGATCGGCGCGAACTTGCTCGGCAAGGGGCTCGACCCGTCGCTGACGGCCGACGTGGACCGGCGCGGGGGCTTGCCCGAGAATCCCCACCGTTCCTCGTCGGACGACCCGACACGCGACGTCCTGGCCTACCCGGCCCGGCTCACCGGCTACCTGCAGCCCCGGCTCTCACGGTGGTTGTGGCTGGTGAAGTGGTTCCTCGTCATTCCGCACCTCGTGGTGCTGTGGCTGCTGTGGACGGCGTGCTTCGTCAGCACGATCGCCGCGGGGTTCGTCATCCTGTTCACGGGGCGGTACCCGGCCGGCCTGTTCGCGTTCTCCGTGGGTGTCTTCCGCTGGACCTGGCGGGTGCAGTTCTACGCCGCGGCGTTTGGCACCGACCTATATCCGCCCTTCACCCTCGCCCGTGTACCCGATTATCCCGCCGACTTCGACGTCCCCTTCCCCGCACGGCTGCACCGCGGTCTCGTCCTCGTGAAGTGGTGGCTACTGGCCCTCCCGCATCTGATCATTGTGGCCGCCCTGACCGGTGCGTGGTCCACGAGCGTCGTCGTCCTGCCCGGCTCGGGGGACGTCATCAGGACCACCGCGCCGTCGTTGCTGGGCCTGCTGGCCTTCATCGCAGGGTTCGCCCTCTTGTTCACGGCACGCTATCCCAAACCGCTCTTCGCCCTGGTGGTGGGAATCCACCGCTGGACGTATCGCGTGGCGGCCTACGTGTTCCTCCTCCGGGATGAATACCCGCCGTTCCGCCTGGACCAGGGACCGGAGGACGCAGAGTTCCGTCCGCGCGACACCGCAGGGTGGGCTGCGGCAGGAAGACCGTTCCCGCCGGCCCCGCCCCGTCCGCCCGGTTCCTGACGTACGGCGACATCCCCCGACGATCCCCGCGGAAAGGCCTACCGACCATGGCATCCATCCACACCCACGAGATCATGGATCTCTCCATCCTGCAGCGCGGCACGGAAGGCACTGCAGCACTGGGCTGCAGCACTCCCGTGAGCGTGGAGATCCACGCGGCCCGCCGCGTACGGGTGACCTCTGTCCAGTTCACCCTCGTGCATTCGCTGGAACTCTCGCAGACGCGCGGAAACCAGATCGGCGGGACCTACCACCCGGCCGAACGGAGTTCGCGGGACATCGGGAGCACCACCGTCGGCACGGACATCACCCTGCGCGAGGGCGAGTCGTGCTTCGAGGTGAGCCAGCTGATGGTGCCCGCCGACGCGATCCCTACCCTGCACGGCAAGCTGGCGCAGTCCGGCTGGTCCGTGCGTGTGCGGGTGTCCTCCGACGGCAACGCGGACGTGGTGCGCTCCCACCCGCTGGTCGTGCAGTCGGACACGGCCGACGTCGAATCCGGGATGCACCCGGTGTCCGGGCGTCATGCCCGGAAGGAGCTGCAGATGTCGGAGGTATCGACGCAGTCCGTACACGCCGGGACGGAGGTGTCCGGCGTCGTGATGGTCGCGGATTCCAGGGCGCGCATGCTGAATGTCAGCATCGTGATGCAGGAGGAGGTGATGTATCGGGCCGACCAGCACGCCACCGAGGCGCATCGTCCTGAGAACGTCCTCGTCGAGGAGACCGTGATCGACCAGGTCCGGTTCCCGGCCCACGCGGCCAGGGGCTCGGCGGTCCCTTTCACCCTGACCGTCCGCGCCGTTCCTGCGCCCACGGTGACCTCGTCCGTCCTGCGGGTCCGCTGGTTCCTGCGGGCCGCACTCGAGATGCCGTTCCGACACGATCCGGAAGTGACGGCGCCGTTGGCCGCGAGCACCAGGATCCCTTCGCGGACCTGAACTACCGCACGACGACGACGTTGCCGTCCGCATGGTGCAGCACCGCGTGCACCGTGGATCCGAGCCGTACGCCCAGCGTATTGCGGCCCTTGGCTCCGAGGACCACACAGGCGGCTCGCCGTGCCTCCTCGACGATCGCGCCCGGAACGGAGCCGGCGAGCAGGAGGTCCGGCGTTGCCGTCAGGTCGGCGTGTTCGCCGAGCAGGGCGGCGGCCTGTTCCAGGACCGGGTCCTGTTCCCGCTCCCGTGTGGAGGGGTCGACCGCCCCGTGACGGTGCGGGGCGCCCACGTGCAGAAGACGGAGCGACTTGTGCAGGGTGCGGGCGAGCTCGGCCGCCACCATCACCGCCCTGTCGCTCTCGTCGGAACCGTCGACGGCGACCAGCACGGTGTCGTGCGTCGGTCGCGCATCACGCACGACCATGACGGGGCAGGACGCCGTGGAGACGAGATGGAGGCTCACCGATCCGATCATCAACCCGGAGAAGCCGCCGAGGCCCCGCGTTCCCGTGACGAGGAGGGAGGCCTCGTCCGAGAGCCTCGTGAGAACGCCGGTGGGCGCCCCCGTCACCATCCGGTCGTGCACCTCGAGGTCCGGCTCGGACCGCCGTGCCAACTCGAGTCCCTCGGCCAGGATCCGGTGCGCTTCGGCACGCAGCCCGCTGTCCTCGACGCCCGCCACCGGTCCCAGCCGATCGGTGAAGTACGGCCAGATGAAGGCGTGGACGACGACGAGCGGCAGCTCGGCCGCTCCGGCATAGCGGGAGGCCCACAGAACCGCTCTCTTTGATTCGGCGGATCCGTCGTAACCGACCATGACCGGCTTGCCGTTGCGGAACCCCGCGGTACCTCCGACGCCGATCATGCCGAGGCGGAGGCTGGTTGGGCCGTGGCGGATTCGCCGTCGGGTGGCTGAAGCGAGCCGTGCGCGATGAGCACCGGGCAGGCGGAACGCTCTGCGACCGCAGAACTCACGGATCCGAGGAGGAGACCCGCGAACCCGCCGTGGCCCCGGGAACCGACGACGATCATCGATGCCTTCCGGCTCTCCTCGATGAGCACCTGGGCCGTGGGTCCCTGCAGCACCCGCCGCTCCACCGGGCACGGGGGCTCGTCCCCGAAGGCCGCCGACAACGCGTGGTCGAGTGCCGTCTCGGCCAGTTCGTCGGGATTCCAGGAGATGGGGGCGAAGGTTCCGAAACCTATGGGGTACTGCCAGACCGTCAACGCCCTGATGACGTCACCGGCGAGCGGGACGAGACTGCCCGCGAGTTCCAGGGCGGCGATCGACTCCTCCGACCCGTCGACGCCGACCACGATCACGCGGGGCCTGCTGGGCGGGGTGGTCGTGTCCGTCATGGGTCATTCTCCTTCTGCCGGATGAACCTGCGCCCCCGCATCGTCTCCGTGTCGACCTGCGCGAGGTAGAGGCGGAAGACCCACCCGATCGGGGTCGTTATGCCCTTACGACGAGCACGATACCGGGTGATGATGGTGTTTGAATACAACGCACCCAGCACGACAGCAACGGGGTGCCGACGACGTCGGAGGCTGCAGATGGACTACCCGGTGACGGACGCGCATCCGGAAGAGGCCACGGTGTTCCTCCTCGACGATCACGAGCTGGTCCGACGCGGGCTGCGCGAGCTGCTGGAGAGCGAGGGCTTCTCCATCATCGGAGAATCCGGATCGGCCGAGGAGGCCGCCCGGAGGATTCCTGCCCTGTCCCCGGACATCTCGATCCTCGATGCGAGGCTGCCCGATGGCACGGGCATCGAAGTGTGCCGCGACGTGCGCTCCGTCGACCCCTCCCTGGCGTGCGTGATCCTCACGAGCTATGACGATGACCAGGCGCTCCGAGGGGCCGTGCTGGCCGGCGCCTCGGGATACATCCTGAAGGAGATCCTCGGATCGGATCTCGTCGACAAGGTCCGCAGGGCGGCCTCCGGTCAGTCGCTGTTCCCGGCCGGCATGGCGGAACGGATCATCGCCGGCCTCCAGGACGCCCCGGTCGAGGACCCGCGGCTGGCGGGCCTGACCACTCAGGAGAAGAAGGTCCTGGCGCTCATCGGAGCGGGGCTGACCAACCGGGAGATCGGCGCGGAACTGTTCCTGGCGGAGAAGACCGTCAAGAACTATGTCTCGTCGCTGCTGTCGAAATTGGGGTTCCAGCGCCGCACCCAGGCGGCAGTGTTCATCTCCCGCCCGGGCTCGCCCCCATCGGGGCCAGCGGGATCCTGAGGTGCACCTCGGTCCCCCCGTTCGGCTCACTCGTGATGGTGATCGTACCGTCGCACAGCTCGGCCCGGCGCTTCATGTTGCTCATGCCGCTGCTGCGGCCGGGGTTCTCGAACCCACGGCCGTCGTCGGCGATCCTCAACTCGAAGTGATCACCGATCGCCCGCAGCGTCACCGTGATGGTCTGCGCGTCGGCGTGGCGTAGCGCGTTCGACAGGCCCTCGAGCAGCACAGCCCTCACGTGGTCGGCGCGTTCATCATCCAGGGCTGCGTCGAGCGGGCCGGACAACTGGAGGACGGGCGCGAGGTCGTGGCCGTCGAAAGCATCTGCCACGAGGGAGAAAATGGTCGAAGTGAATGTCGGGGTGACCTGAGGCACCCTGCGCAGGGAGTAGATGGTGTCGCGCAGTTCCCGGATGGTCTCGTCCAACTCCGTCGTCACGGCGGAGATCCGGTTGAGGGCTTCCCCTTCCGGGGTGTATTTGCGCAGGCTCTGGACACTCAGTCCTGCCGCGAAGAGCCGCTGGATCACCAGGTCGTGCAGGTCACGCGCAATCCGGTCACGGTCGCCGAAGACCGCCTCCTGTTCCCGCTGGCGGTGCACCCTCAGCAGTTCCAGGGCCAGGGAGACATGCGAGGCGAAGGTCGTCATCATCTCGTGGTCGATATCGGAGAACGGCGAGCCGCCCGACGACCGGCCGACGACGAGGAACCGGCGGTCGCCGTCCCTCGGCAACCTGCTGCACAGCGCCGTCCCGATCATGCCCTCCGGAGCGTCGGGAAGCACCCGTGAGAGCTCGGCGGCGTCGAGGACGACGGGTGACAGCGTGCTCGGAAGTTTGTCGCGGAGCGAAGGATCAAGGCTCGACCGGTCGAGCAGGGTCTCGATCTCGACGCCGTCCACGGCCTCGCAGCCCACTCCCCGCCTGTCCCCGAAGTCCCGGAGCACGGCCGCGAAGATGCTTTGCGAGGCGTTCAGAGCATGCGTGGCGAGGATGTCCAGATCGTGGTGGGACTCGTCGTGCTGATTGAGCAGTTCCCTCACGGCGTTCAGCCCGCCCTCGAGCCACCGGGTTCTCCGGCTCGCCTCATCGAACAGACGGGAGTTCTCGATCGCGACACCGGCGGCCGAGGCGAGCGCTATGACGAGCCGTTCGTCGTCGGCGGAGAATTCGGCGCCGCCGTTCTTGTCGGTCAGGTACAAGTTGCCGAAGACTCGATCGTGGATGCGGATCGGGACGCCCAGGAAGGACCTCATCGGCGGATGCCCTTCGGGATAGCCGTGGGCGAGAGGGTGCTCGCGCAGATCAGGAAGGCGGAGCGAGTGCGGCTCGGAGATCAGCAGGCCGAGAATGCCGTGCCCCGTGGGGAACTGCCCGATCCGGCGGATCTCGTCGTCCTGTAGTCCTACGGTGGTGAAGTGACCGAGCGTGCGGTTCGGCCCGATGACCCCCACGGCTCCGTACCGTGCATCGACCAGTCGGCACGCGGCCGAGATGACGCGTTCGAGCACGGTGTCGAGGCCCAGGTCGTCCGCGATGGCCGCGAAGGCAGCAAGCAGGTCCTCCATCCCGGCCAGCGTCGGCGTTCGTGACGGCGCTCCGCTGGAGAGTTCTTCAGAATAGGTGACCACGCGCCGCACTCCGTACTGTCGACGTGATGTCCCGCCCCCGGGGAATCACGACACGTCCTTCACGACGAGACCGGAATGCCGACCCGGAAGAAGGGTCTGAGTGCCCTATCCGGTCCGTGGGTCGCTTCCTACTGTCGATCCATGGAAGCCGAGAATACACCTACGGAAATCCTCCCGGCGCACGAATGCTGGCAATTGCTCCGAAATGCTCCCTTCGGGCGCCTTGCCCTGTGCATTCAGGGCGTTCCGGGCATCTTTCCGGTCAATTTCGTCGTCGAACACGGCACGATCGTCTTCCGGACCTCGGAGGGGACGAAGTCCCGGTTCTCGGAGAAGGCCTCGGTCGCCCTTGAGGCGGACGGCTTCCTCGACGACGGCGCCCGGGTGTGGAGCGTCATCGTTCACGGACAGGCGGCGACCATCAGCCGCACGAGTGAACTCATGGACACCGTCACCTTGCCGCTGCATCCGTGGGAGATGGGCCGCAAGGACCGGTTCATGCGGCTCGTGCCGGAGACGATCACGGGACGGTCATTCGCTCCTCAGCGGGTGTCGGCCCATTCCCGGACGGCTCGAGCTCACGACGAGTGAGGACCAGCGTGGGGCAGGGTGGCTCCAGCAGCAGGGTATGCGTGACCGAGCCGAGGGACATCGCTGAACGTGCGCCGCTTCCGTGCCGACCGATCACCAGCAGGTCGGAGCCGGTTCCGTAGAGCTCGAGGGCCTCGACGGGCGTGTGCAGCTCATCGACGATCCAGCTCACGAGGAGGTCAGGGTACCGTGTACGCACGTCCAGGAGCATCGGCGAGGCACCGATCGCCATGCGCTGGGGCGAGGAACCCAGCGCGGTCACCACCGTGAGCGCCATGCCCGCCGCGTGGGCCTCCTCGGCCGCTCGCATGAGGGCGGCGTGCGACATGTCGGAGCCGTCCACTCCTACGACGACACCACCTCTGGCCTGGCCGGAGACCGTCCCGTAGCCGTACGACGGCGGCACGACCGCCACCGCCGTCGCGGAGTTCAAAGCCACCTGCAGCGCCACGGAGCCCTTGTACTCCCCCGTGGCGGGATCCTTGCGGTCGGCACCCACGACGATCATGGGCGCCGCGGTCGAAAGGCCCAACAGCGCCTCGACGACGTCGCCGCAGTGGAGGTAGGTGCTCACCCGCAGACCGGGATGCCGGTGTGCGACGCGCGACGCTTCACGACCGACCATGACGCGTCCGCCGATGACCTCGTCGCCGTACAGCCGGCCGGGCGGCATGAGGGACGGGTCGGCGATAGCGTGCAGCACCGTCAGCGGGGCGTCGAGGGCCGCCGCGCGGGCGGCCGCCCATTCCACAGCGGTCCGATCGGCCGCCGGATCGCGCATCGCGACGAGCATCGGTTCGGAGCGTTGCGCCGAGGGTGCTGTTGCTGTCGCCGCTGGAAGGACCGTGGTCATGGTGCATCCTATCCGTGCTGGAGCGCTGCCCCATGTTTCGGCGGTGGGGGAAAGCCCCGCAGCGTCGAGCGCGATGAGCGTGGGCACCATCCCACGATCACAGATTCCGGGGGCGCTGATCAGGGCCTTTGGGCCCTGATACGAGGGTCGAAGTGTTTGTAGCGTCGACGGGAGGCCCTCCGTCCCGTCACCACCGGGTACGACGCCGCGATCGGACCACCCCTACGGACGAAGGACGACACCGTGTCAACACCGCCACGTCAGGACAGCTATTGGGACATGCCCGGCGCCCTCCACGCGTCGGAGGCCCTCACCCCGTCACAGTGCTGGGCGCTGGCCACGACGCAGACGATCGGCCGTCTCGGTTTCTTCCACGAGGGGTTCCTGAACATCTTCCCGGTCAACTACTTCGTGCTGGACGAGCGCCTGTACTTCCGGACCCGGGCGGACGGCACGATCGCCAGCAGCTACCTCGAGCACGCCGGGTTCCAGGTCGACTTCACCGACCGGAACACCCAGAGTGGATGGACCGTCCTGGCCAACGGGCCGGCCACCCGCGTCGAGGACCCCGCTCTCCTGACCACCCTGTGGGGGAAGGTCTCCGAGGAGCCGTGGGCGCCCGGGTTGCGCGATCTCTTCTACGAGATGGCCCCCACCCGGATACGCGGTCGTCGCCTGTCGACCACGCATTAGCGCCGTCGGCCATGATGATCCGGATCAGTGGGTGGGACCCGTCCGCGTCCCACCCCGCCTCGTCGGCGATATCGGCGGTACAGGGCGGGAACGTCCTCGATCCAGGAGCCCTCCGTGAACGCGCGCGCGGGGCCGAACGGCCTCGGGGGCAGGTCCCTGTCTGCCTGGTCTGCGGCACGGATGACGCGCTCGTCTACTCCACCTTCTCCGAGCAGGTGATCCTCCCCAACGGACGGCGCCGCCATGCGCGGGCGACGTACTGCTGCGCCCGCTGCGGACGGAGCCGTCATCACGAGGTGCCGGCGAACTGGCGGCCGCCGGGATGGTTCTGGTGCACCTGAACGGTCCGTGACCGTCCACACATCGGCGCACCCCGCGCTCGCCGTTGAGCCCAGGGTGCGCCCGTCCATCGCCCCGCACCCTAGGGTGCGGGAGGTATGACCCCGAGGGGGAAGGGTGCTGGTGCGCAACCCTGGGCCGTGAGACGCGCCGTGATGGAATCGGGGCGCAGATCCGCCCGCACCGAGTCCCAGGCCTGTGCTTCACTCAGGTCGAGCACGACGTTCGTTCCCGGGGACAGGGTTGCCGCCCGCCTCACCACGAGGTCGAGGGCATGCAGGTTGACCGCAGACACGCACCCGTGGACGAGGATCTGCACCACGTGCGCCTCGGCGTCGGCGCTGACGAGGATCTTCAGCTTCCGGTTCGACGCCGATGGGTGCATCGCCATGGCGCGGCGACGCATCGTCTCCTCGGACTCGGCGCCGAGGCCGACCGGCCCTGCGGTGGCTCGGCGACGGCGGGCGGTCCTCGCGGACCCCTGGACCGCTCCGGCGGACTCGATCGTACGCCTCCTCACCGGTCCATCATTTCTGCGTGTTCGCTCCGGCGGGAATCGGCGTTCCCGTCGGCACGGAACCCTCCCAGGTCCTGTGCCCGACGGCGTGCCTTCAGGAAGAGCAGCTCCTCCCCCGAGAACCAGTACTCCCCGTGGGCGTCCGCGTGCAGGCTCTCGCCGACGGTAGCCTCCACACGGTTCACGAGGGTGCGCGGAAGAACCACGCATCCCGGATTCTCGAGGACCCACTGCTGGACGCCCGGATCGATCCTGGTCCAGATTGAACTGATGGTGGTCACGGTGCGAACCTCTCGGATCGGTGTCTCAACTGGCACGAACATCACACGCGAGAGGCCGAACGACTACTAGGGCCTAAAGTCCCACCCGGCGCTCTTCCCCGTGAATGCGCGCCGGCACGGCAGGTGAGAGGACCTTGGACCCTTTAATCGACCCGGGGCCGGGCCCCAGAGTGGGAGGATGGCGATTTCAGTCGACAACCATGTCGTGGCGGATGCCGCAGGCCGCGCGGCGGGTGATCCCGTTCACCTCGAGGACCTTCTGCGCCGCGCGGTGCGCCGCGCCGCCGAGTGCCCGGTCCTCGACATCACGGTGGCCGGCGGCGTCGTGATGCTCTCCGGCATGGCACTGCGCCGCGAGGACAAGTCACGCGCGGGTTTCGCGTGCTGGTGCGACCCGACCGTCCGTGCCGTCTACAACAACCTGACCATCTCCTCCGGCCCTGCGTGAGCGCCCCGGGCGACGCCGGACACGCCGGCCGTTCGGGGCCTAAGGCCCCTGCACCCCTCCAGAGGCGCGGCCTAGGCTGACGCATGCTGCATCGCTGGATCCTGCCGCACTACCGTGCGGCCTGTCGGAAGGGCAGAGGACATGAGCACAGTGACGATCATCGGAAGCGGAAGGATGGCCAGGGGTATCTCCATGCGCATGCTTCAGGCGCGATCCCAGGTCAGGATCTTCGGGCGTGACGGCGAGCAGACCCGTGCCCTGGTGGAAGAGCTGGGACCCGGCGCCCAGGGCGGCTATCCGGGCGAGCCGGTGGACGGCCACGTGGTGGTGCTCGCCATCCCCTATGCCGAGATACGGGAGCTGGTCCTCGAGTACGGGTCCGGCCTCGACGGCAAGATCGTCGTGGATATCAGCAACCCGGTCGATGTCTCCGACTTCGACCGTCTCCTCACGCCGGCGGGGACGTCGTCGGCAGAGCAGACCGCAGAGCTGCTGGGCGGCCGGGCCGATGTGGTCAAGGCCTTCAACACCGTGTTCGCCGCCACCCTCCAGGAGGGCAAGGTGGCCGGTCAGCCGCTGGACGTCTTCCTCGCCGGCGACTCCGAGGACGCCAAGGCCGTGGTCAGCAGGCTCGTGGCAGGTTCGGGTCTTCGCCCGGTCGACGCGGGACCGCTGCGCCGCTCGCGTGAACTCGAGGCGATGATGCTGCTGGTCATGGGGCTGCAGGTCGGTGACGCCCACCCTCACTTCAACTGGGACACGGCGCTGAAGATCCTCCCGTGACCTCTCCCGCCCTTCCACGGCCACCCCACGCGGGTGGTCGACGGGACGGTCCGTCCGCGGTCCCGCGGCCGCCGCCGAGGACCTCGCTCCCGAAACTGCCCTGGCTGGTCGTCCTCACGTGCGTCGTCATCGTGGTCACCGTGCTCCTCGATGCGGCGGGCAACAGCGCGGCCGCGCAGATCGCGGCGACGTCCTACTCCCTGGCAGTGGCCGGTATGCAGGCCTACGGCATGCTCCGGGACATCCGGAAGGGACACTGGGGCGTCGATCTCCTGGCGCTGATGGCCATCCTCGCGACGGCCGCCACCGGCGAGTACTACGCGAGCATCGTCGTCGTGCTGATGATCGCCAGCGGCCAGGCGCTGGACGAGTACGCGTCCACACGCGCGCGGACCCAGCTCCGTGCGCTGCTCGAGCGGGCACCCCGGTCGGCTCACCGGATCGCGGCAGACGGCCGGGGGCAGGGAACGGACGAGGGCGGGACCGGGGGCGGCGCGATCGAGGACGTCCCGATCGACGACCTCCACGTGGGCGACCTCGTGCTGGTGAGGCCCTCGGAGGTCGTGCCCGCCGACGGGACGCTGACCACGGATTCCGCGACCCTCGACGAGTCCATGATCACGGGTGAGAGTCTGCCCGTCGACTACGAGCGTGGCGCGCACATCCTCAGCGGATCGCTGAACGGGGCGGAGGCCCTGACCCTGCGGACGACGGCGACTCCCGCGGAATCGCAATACAGCCAGATCGTCGCCCTCGTCGCGGAGGCGTCGGCCAGCCGGTCCCCGACGGTCAGGCTCGCCGACCGCTTCGCGGTTCCCTTCACCGCCTTCGCCCTGGCCCTCGCCGCGCTCTCCTGGTTTTTGAGCTCGGACCCGACACGGGCTGCCGCGGTGCTGGTCGCCGCCACACCCTGCCCCCTGCTGATCGCCGCCCCTGTGGCCTTCGTCGGGGGGATCAGCAGGGCCGCCCGCGCCGGCATCATCATCAGGAGCACCCAGGCGTTGGAGCAGCTGGCGCGGGCCCGGAGCGTCGCCTTCGACAAGACCGGCACCCTGACCTCCGGCACGCCGGTGGTCGGCGCGGTCGTCCTCGCCCCGACGGCAGCGCCGCTCACCGAGGAGGAGGTCCTCGCCCTGACCGCCTCCGCGGAACAGTACTCCTCCCACGTCCTCGCCGCGGCCATCACCGCTGAGGCCGCGCGGCGCGGCCTGGCACTCCGTCCGGCGAGCAGGGCACAGGAGTTCGCCACGGACGGCGTGCGCGCGGACGTCGCCGGGACCACCGTCGCCGTCGGCAAGCGCCGTTTCGTGGAAGGCCTCGTCGGGCGCGTCCCGGACCCTCCCCTGTCGGCGGGCGAGACCGCCGTCTACGTGGGCATCGGCGAGCGCTTCGCCGGGGTCATCGTGCTGCGGGACGCCCTGCGCAGCGCCGCGCCGGCCACGGTCCGCTCGCTCGTCGCCCTCGGCGTGCGGGAGGTGCTCATGCTCACGGGCGACGTCGAAGCCACCGCACGCCACATCGCACGGGAAGCGGGTCTCACGACGATCCACCACGATTGCCTGCCGGCGGACAAGGTGGAGATCGTCAGGCACCTCTCCGAGCGCCCCGTCGTCATGGTGGGCGACGGCGTCAACGACGCCCCGGTCCTCGCCGCCGCGGATGTAGGCATCGCCATGGGGGCGAGGGGATCGACGGCGGCCAGCGAATCGGCGGAGGTGGTCATCACGGTCGACGACCTCGCGAAGGTCACGGAAGCCGTGCTCATCGGGAGGCGGACGCTGCGCATAGCGTTGCAGAGCATCTGGATCGGTATCGGGCTGAGTCTCGTACTGATGATCGGCGCGGCGCTGGGGTTCGTCCCCCCGCTGGCCGGCGCGTTCGGACAGGAGGCCATCGATCTGCTGACGATCCTCTACGCCCTGCGCGCGGCGGGTGCCCCGCGGTCGGGCGTCCGCGCCCCCATCGACGTCGGGCAGTCCGCACGCACGTAGCCGCACCGGCACCGCAGTCACATTACTTCTTGTTGACCGAAGCACCCGACGGCATGCCTATAGTTGTTCCAGCTTCAAGAGATGCGGCCGCCAAGCTCCGACTAGGCCGCGCACCAACCCCATGTTCGTGGGTGGTTCGGATGACGAAGCGGCCTTCGCCTTGGCACACAGTGCTGGTCCGGCGGGGGCAAGAGCACATCGAGAGGCCACATCGTGAGCTGCACCGCACACCGCACCTTCCCCTGACAGGCACGCGCGTCGACGCGATTCCTGCGCATTTCCCTCTTCCCTGACCTTCGCCCGCCGTCGGGCCGGATCCTCCCTAGGAATACCCATGAACGCATCCGTACTACCCCCTGCCCGGAATCGACCGCATGGCCGCCGATTCCCAGCACTGTCCGTCGTCGCCCTCGCGGCACTGCTCAGCGGTTGCGGGGGCGCGGCCGTCTCCCCGGTGGAGGCCGGCGGCGAGCCGGTGACCGGCGGCGTGCTCGACGTGTCGATCTCGGCCGAGCCCGGCTGCCTCGACGGGCACGGCATCTCGGCGACCCAGCAGCAGTTCCTGGGGCGCCTGGTCTACGACAACGTGGTGACCCTCGACGAGAACGGGGAGATCGCGCCGTATCTCGCCGAGTCCTGGGAGATCTCGGAGGACGGCAGGACCTACACCTTCCACCTCCGGGAGGGTGTCACGTTCAGTGACGGCTCACCCTGGAACGCGGAGGTCCTCGGCCAGAATTTCGAGCACATGAGGGACCCCGCCACGAAGTCGCCCCTCGCCGCCGCGTACATCGCCCCGTACGTGGACGGCACGGTCATCGACGAGTACACCTTCGAGGCGCACCTCGCCCACCCCTACACGCCGTTCCTCTACACGCTCGCGCAGTCCTGGCTCGGCATGACGTCGGGCAAGGCGATCACCGAGTCGCCGGAGACGCTGTGCCAGGAGCCGATTGGCACCGGTCCCTTCACCGTCGCCGAGTACAAGCCCGGCCAGAGCATCAGCTACACCAAGCGGGAGGGCTACGACTGGGCGCCGGAGTGGCTGGACGGCGACGGCGAGGCGCACCTCGACGGCGTCGAGGTGACCCTCGTCAGCGAACCCGTCATCCGCCACCAGTCGCTCGTCTCGGGGCAGTACGACCTGACGGAGAACCTCGCTCCGCAGAACGCGGCCGCCGTCCAGGCGGACCCGCGCTTCACCTACCGGAACCTCCCCCGTACCGGCAGCCCCTACATGCTGGGCTTCAACCTCGACCGGGCGCCGTTCGACGACCTCGCGGTCCGGCAGGCGTTCGCCGCTGCCGTGGACACGCAGGCCGTCACCGAAAGCCTCGGCTTCGGCACCTACACCCCCATCGACGGGTACCTGTCGAAGGAGAGCAAGTACTACGACCCGTCGGTCGAGGGCGTCCTGACTCACGACCCCGAGCGGGCCGCCCGCCTCCTCGACGAGGCCGGCTGGACCGGCCGCGACGACGAGGGCTTCCGCACCCGGGACGGACAACGACTCACGGTCGAGGTGCCCACGGTGGAGAGCTCCACGCCGAGCCCGCTGCTCGTGCAGCTGCAGGGCGAGGCCCGGAAGGTCGGCTTCGACCTCCGGATCATCCAGCTCCCCCAGGCCCAGCTCACGGAGCTGCGCTACGCCGGCGACTACGACGCCCTGGCCGGGGTATGGCACACCAACACCACCGACGTCCTGTTCATCCGCTACCACTCCTCGGAGATCACGGGAGAGCGGATCGGCCAGAACTCGTCGTACGTGGACGACCCCGAGCTCGACGCGCTGCTCTCCGCTGCCCGCGAGGCCGGTGACGGGCCCGCGGTCGGGGAGGCGTACTCGAAGGCACAGCACCGCCTGCTCGAACTCGTTCCCGGCCTGCCGCTCTACGAGAACCCGAGCCAGTTCGCCTACGCGAACACGCTGCACGACGTGGCCGTGGACACCTCCCACCCGGTGCCCGTGCTCACCTACGCATGGAAGGCCGAGTAGATGGCCGTGCTCCGACGGGTGCTCATGCGGCTCGCTGTCGGTCTCGGCGTCCTCTGGGGGGCTGCGACCCTGACGTTCGTCGCGGTCCACCTGATCCCCGGCGACACGGCGCTGCTGATCCTCGGCGGACCCGACGCACGGCCCACCGCCGAGACGCTCGCGCAGGTCCGTGCCGACTACCTCCTGGACCAGCCCTTTCCCGTCCAGTACGGCAGCTACCTCGGGAACCTCCTCCAGGGCGACCTCGGCCAGTCCTACCGGCTGCGCCTGCCCGTCACGGAGGCCATCGGGCAGCAGATCGGGGCGACGGCGGCGCTCGCCGCCGCCGCCGTCGCCGTCGCCCTGCCACTGACGGTCGCGGTGGCGATCCTGTCCGCGCAGCGGGCCGCCTGGATCCGGTCGATCGTCTCCGGCATCGAGGTGGTCCTCGCCGCGACGCCGACCTTCATCATCGGCTTCGCGCTGCTCATCACCTTCTCGTTCACGCTGCACTGGTTCCCGATCGGCGGGAACGAGGGGCCCGCCGCACTCATCCTTCCCGCCCTCACCCTCGCCCTCGCGATCTTCGGGACGCTCTCGCAGGTCCTGCGGAACGAACTCGAGGACGTCCTGGAGCAGCCGTTCATCCTCACGGCCCGCTCGCGCGGCATGCGCGAGTTCCCGGTCCGGATCCGCCACGCCCTCCGCCACGCGGCCATCCCCGTGATGACCATGTCCGGGTTCGTCGTCGCCGCCCTGCTCGGCGGGTCGGTCGTCGTCGAGACCCTCTTCAGCCGACAGGGCATCGGATCCCTCACCCTGGCGTCGGTCTACAACAAGGACCTGCCCGTCATCATCGGGGTCGTGCTCCTCTCGGCGGCCGTCTACGTCGTCGTGAACCTCGTCCTCGACCTCCTGTACACACTCATCGACCCGAAAGTGGTGACCGCATGAGCATCGCCCCGCCCGTCGTTCCCTCCGCCGTCGCCCCGGCGGCCGGGCTCCCTGTGCAATCCGCACCACCGGACGGGACGCAGCGGCGGCACCGCCGCCGGCGGGTGCGTCCGGCCGTCCTGCTGGCCTCCCTGTTCCTCCTGTGGCTGGCGGCGGCGGTCCTGGGCCCGGGCCTGCTCGCCCCGGCCGACCCGTACGCCGTGGACCCGGCCAGGAGCTTCGAGGCGCCCGGCGCCTCGGCCTGGTTCGGCACCGATGACTCCGGCGCCGACAACTACACGCGGATCGTCCACGGGGCGGCGACCTCGCTGTACATCGGTGTCGGAGCCACCACGATCGGCGTGGTCGGCGGAACGGCGATCGGCATCCTCGCGGGGCTCAATGGACGGCTGGTCGAGGCGTCGGTGATGCGGCTCCTCGATGTCACCCTCGCCATCCCGGAGATCCTCCTCGCCCTCGTGGTGATCGGCATCATCGGCGGTGGGACGGAGAATGCGATCCTCGCCATCGGCGCCGGCAGCATCGCCTACTACGCGCGGATCACGCGGGCCCAGACGCACCTCGTCCGGCAGTCGGGCTTCGTCGAGGCGGCGCGCACCCTCGGCCTGCCGGCGTGGCGGATCCTCGTCACGCACGTCGTGCCGAACGTCCTCAGGCCCGTCCTCGTCCTCGCAACGATCGGCATCGGCTCCGCGATCGGCGCCGGGGCGTCCCTGAGCTTCCTCGGACTGGGCACCCCGCCGCCAGCGCCCGAATGGGGGGCGATGCTCTCGGCCGGCCGCAACTTCATCTCCAACGCGCCCTGGATGATCACCGTCCCGGCAGCGTTCCTCGTCGCCACCGTCCTGTCCATCACCGTCATCGGGCGCGAGCTCCGACGCCGTGCCGAAGGAAGGCTCACATGAGCTCCACCATCCTCACCCTTCCCGGTGGTCCCGCCTCCTCCCCCGCGGCGGACACACCCGTCGTCGAGCTCGACGGGCTCGCCGTGGCGTTCGGTCGGGGCGCGCACCGCAGGGAGATCATCCACGACCTCACCCTGTCCATCCGGCCGGGCGAGTGCCTCGCGCTCGTGGGCGAATCCGGCTCCGGAAAATCCGTCACGGCGCGGACACTCGTGGGCCTCACCGGCCCGGGCGCCGAGGTCCGCTCCCGCGCGCAGCGCTTCGACGGCCGGGACGCCTCGTCCTGGGGCGAGCGCGAGTGGACCCGTGTCCGGGGCAGGGAGGCCGGCTTCATCCTGCAGGACGCGCTGTCCTCGCTCGATTCCCTGCGCACGGTCGGCGACGAGGTGGGAGAGGTCCTGCGCCTGCACGGCGACCTCGACCGCGGTGCCCGCCGCGCGCGCGTCGTCGAACTCCTCGCCGCCGTGGGCGTCCCCGACCCGGAGATCCGCGCGGGCCAGTACCCGCACCAGCTCTCCGGCGGGCTGCGCCAGCGTGCCCTGATCGCCTCCGCGATCGCCGCGGACCCGCGCTTCCTCATCGCGGACGAGCCGACGACGGCGCTGGACGCCACCATCGCGGCGCAGATCCTCCGCCTGCTCGGCGACCTGAAAGGAGGAAGCACCGCGATGCTCGTGGTCAGCCACGACCTCGGCGTCGTCGCGGACCTCGCCGACCGGGTGGCGGTGATGCGCGACGGCGAGATCGTGGAGCAGGGCAGTGTCCAGGCCGTCCTGCAGGACCCCCGCCACCGCTACACGCAGGGACTGCTGGCGGCGATCCCCTCGCGATCCACGCGCGGACGGCGCCTGACGGTCGGGGACCGGCCGTCCGCACAGGACCACGGATCCGGACAGGGGCGTCCGGGGCCCGACGGCGGACAGGGCGCCCCGCCCGCCCGCGCCTTCCCCGCGTCGGATGCCGACCCGCTCGTGGTCGAGGGGCTCACCAAGTCCTTCGCCGGGCCCGGCGGAAGCCGCCGTACGGCCGTCGACGGCGTGTCCTTCACGCTGCACCGCGGCGCCACCCTCGGCATCGTGGGCGAATCCGGGAGCGGCAAGAGCACCGTGGCGCGCATGGCCCTCGGCGTCGAGCCACCCGATACGGGCACCGTCCACGTCCGTGGGCGCACCTGGGCCGAACACCGGGCGTCCCGCGACCTCGCGGCCCGCCGCTCCGTGCAGATGATCTACCAGGATCCCCTGCAGTCCTTCGACCCCCGGAGGACCGTCGGACAGGTGATCGGGCAGGCCGCTGCCGCGGCGGGGACCCGCCGGAGCGCACGGGCCGGACGCGTCCTGGACCTGCTCGACCTCGTCGGGCTCCCGTCCGACAGAGCCCGTGCCCGCCCGCTCGACCTCTCGGGAGGTCAACGGCAGCGCGTGGCCATCGCCCGCGCGCTCGCCGCCGATCCGGAGGTCATCATCTGCGACGAGCCGGTCTCCGCGCTGGACGTGTCCGTGCAGGCCCGCATCCTCGACCTCCTGACGGACCTGCAGGCGCGTCTCGGGCTCAGCTACCTCTTCATCTCCCACGACCTCGGCGTCATCCAGCACGTCAGCCGCGACGTGCTGGTCCTGAAGGACGGCGTGGTCCTCGAACGGGGGCCCGTCGACGAGGTCTTCGACGCACCAGGGCACGACTACACGCGCCGGCTCATCCACGCCATCCCCGAACTCCCCGCCGCCCGGAAGGACACTCCCCGCCCATGACACGCCAGATCGCCTTCAACCTGTTCGAGATGAACTGCGTGGGGCACATCTCCCACGGCCTCTGGGTCCACCCCGAGAACAACCGTCACCGCTTCAACGACCTCGACTTCTGGGTGGAGACAGCGAAGCTCCTCGAGGCCGGGCTCTTCGACAGCGTCTTCCTCGCCGACGTGATCGGCACCTACGACGGGTACCGCGGCGGCCCGGAGACGGCGCTGCGCGAGGCCGTGCAGATCCCCAGCAACGACCCCCTGCTGATCGTCCCGGCGATGGCGGCGGCGACGAAGCATCTGGGTTTCGCGGCCACGTTCTCCACGACCTACGAGCCGCCGTTCGCCTTCGCGCGGCGCGCATCCACGCTCGACCACCTGACCAAGGGACGGTTCGGCTGGAACATCGTCACCTCCTACCTGCCCAACGCCGCCCGGAACTTCGGACTGGCCGACGAGATCGAGCACGATCACCGCTACGCCATCGCGGACGAGTACCTCGAGGTCCTGTACAAGCTGTGGGAGGGCTCCTGGGACGACGACGCCGTGATCGAGGACCGCGAGCGGCGGGTCTACACCGACCCGGCGAAGGTCCGCTACATCAACCACCGCGGCCCGCACTTCTCCGTGGCCGGTCCGCACCTCAGCGCACCCTCGCTGCAGCGCACCCCGGTGCTCTTCCAGGCCGGCAGCTCCGCGGCCGGCAAGGCCTTCGCCGCCCGCCACGCCGAGGGCGTGTTCGTGGGCGGCCGCGACGCCGCGGCCTACCGCGAGAACGTCGCCGACCTCCGCCGGCTCGCCGTGGCGAACGGCCGCGGCGCCCACCACATCAAGACCTTCGCGAGCGCCGTCGTGATCGTCGGCCGGACGTCGAAGGACGCCCAGCGGAAGGCGGAGGCGTACCGGCGCCTCTCCAGTGCGGAGGGATACCTCGCCCACGCGGGCGGCGGCGGGATCGACCTCGCGGCCTACCGCCCCGACGAGGTGATCGACGACATCCTCGCGCGTGAGGACCGTCCCGGCCGGGACCGGCAGCCCAGCAGCCGGCGGCACCCGGCGGGCACGACCGTCGGCGAGGCCCTCGAGCGGATCACACGCTTCGACCGCGGCCCCTTCGTGGCCATCGGCACCCCCACGGAGGTCACCGACGAGATCGAGCGGTGGGTCGAGGGCACCGACCTCGACGGGTTCAACCTGCGCCAGTTCCTCACCCCGGGCACCGCGGAGGACTTCATCGAACTCGTGGTCCCCGAACTGCAGAAGCGCGGGCTGTACCGGAGGTCCTACGAGGAATCGACCCTCCGCGAGCGCCTGTTCGGGCCCGGCGCCACGCGGCTCTTCGACCAGCACCCCGGTGCGCGCTACCGCGGCGGGGCCAACCTCGGCGACGACGCCGCGCCTGTCGACGCCACCCGGGTCTCCGCCGTCGTGCCCGGCGCCGCCGGGACCGTCCCGTCCGCCACCCCGTCCATCGCTCCGACCTACGCCTAGGAGTCCCCATGGCCGCCTGCCCACCACGAGGACCCCGCACCCCAGGACGCTGCTCCGGCCCCGTCGGTGCACCGCGAGGATCGACGGGCAGCGGCTAGCGTAGGAGCCATGACGCACGAGTTCCGGTACGACGTCGACATCCTGCACCTGCTCGTCTCGCCCCGGCACGCCTACTTCGGGCGGGCCCGGGACGGAGCAGCCGATGTGCCCACCATCGATGCGGACCGGGCGGAGGTCGTGGCCGGCAAGGGCATCGTGGGCGACCGCTTCTTCGGGAAGGCGGCCCACATGGATGCCGCGGTGACGCTGTTCGCCATCGAGTCGCTCGAAGCCATCGCGGCGGAGCTCGGAGCGTCCCCCTTCGATCCGCTGCTTCCGCGCCGCAACGTGGTCCTCCGGGGCGCGGAGCTCACGCCGCTCATCGGCCACGACTTCGCCCTGGAGGGTGCCGGCGGGACCGTCACGCTCCACGGCGGCCGCCACGCCCACCCCTGCGTCTGGATGGACCGGGTCCTGGCGCCAGGGGCCCACCGCGCCATGCGCGGCCGGGGTGGCGTGCGGTGCCGGCCACTGGGGAGCGGGACCCTGCACCGGGGACCTGCCGTCCTGGTCAGCCCGGTGCCCCTGGATCCCGCCCGGGCGCAACTGGCATCGGCTCTCCGGGCCTCCCGCCTGCCGTAGGGCTGCAGTAAGGCCGGCGTGAGGGTGCCGAGCGCTGCTCCCCGTCGCGAAAGCAGCACCGGCGCTCCACGCGTGGCGCAGCACCCGCCGTCCGTGCAGGCCTCGCAGTCCGCGCTCCAGGTGTGACGCGAAGGTAATAAGGAAGACGCCCGCGACGACCAACGTGATGTTGAACAGTCCGCCGGACCTCTCGCTCGGGTTCCCGAGCCTGCTGAAACTGTGCTCCCACCACAGAGGGTTCTGCGCCGTCGTCATGCCGGCCGCGACGCTGAGCATCACGAGGGCGACGAACAGGCCGAACAGCCTGCCGATGGTGAGCGCGAAGACCGAGGTGTATGTCCAGTACACGGCCGGTCCGCAGCCGAAGCCCACGATCACCGCCGCGGCGACGGGGTGGGTCCACAGATCCTCGACGCCCCGCTGGAGCAGGAGGTAACCGGTCGGGACGGTGGCGACGATCACGGCGTGCACGACGGCGATCGACAGGCCGTCCAGGAGGAGGCGCGGACCGGACAGCATCCTCCGGTAGTGCTGGCCCGGCTGGTTCCCCGAGCGCCGGTAGCCCACGAGCCCCACGAGGAGTCCGGGAGATGATCGCCCGGCTCCGATAGGGTGCCCGTCGAAGGAGAGGATCGTCATGTCGGACCGGAACAGCGTCAGGTCGTCGGCATCGCCGTCGGATGGCTGTTCCACCGCCGGTCGGCCCAGGGGGACTCCAGGGGCCGCAACCCGCTCGGGCCGTCCGAGCGGACGGGACGCAGGACGGCGACACCCGTGCGGTTCGCTCCGACTAGGCTGGTTCCATGCCCCGTAGCACCTCCCTTCGTCCCGCGGACCCGGCTCCCGCCCGGCCGGGACGCTCCCGTCCGAACGCGGCCGCGTGGACCCTCGCCGACGTCGTCCTGATCATCGTCTTCGCCGTGTCGGGACGCCGCACGCACGAGCACGGCGTCACCGCCGCGGGAGTGCTCGAGACCGCCTGGCCTTTCCTCCTCGCCTACGCCGCCGCGGCCCTGGCCGCACGCGCCTGGCGGTCGCCGGGCGCACCCTGGCCGACGGGTGTGGTCCTGTGGGCCGGGACCGTCGGCGGCGGCCTGACGGTGCGGGCACTGTCCGGCGCAGGAGTCGCGCCCAGCTTCCAGATCGTGACGCTGATCGTCCTCGCAGCGTTCCTGCTGCTCCCGCGCGTCGTCCTCCGCGCCGTCCAGCGTCGCCGTGGGCCGGTAGCGTAGGTCCGGTTCCTCGTCCTGCACCGAAAGGCACGCCATGATCACCGCATTCGTCCTCATCCAGACCGACGCCTCCCGCATCCCCGAGAGCGCGCAGGCGATCTCCGAGATCGCCGGCATCAGCGAGGTGTACTCGGTGACCGGCGAGTGGGACCTCATCGCCATCGCACGCATGAGCCGCCACGAGGACCTCGCGGACGTCATCGCCGACCGCCTGTCGAAGATCGAGGGAGTCCGCTCGACGACGACGCAGATCGCCTTCCGCTCCTACTCCCAGCACGACCTCGACGCTGCCTTCTCCCTCGGGTTCGAGAGCTGAGAGGCGCACCGGCCGCCGGCTCGACGGTCAGAAGGAGCGGCTGACCTCGATCCAGCGCTCCAGCACGCCGGCCGCGGCGCCGGAATCGATCGAGGCCCGCGCACGCTGCATGGCGGCGGTGATGCGGTCCCCGAGGGTCCCCTCCGCGGCGGGATCCAACGCCACGAGACCGGCGGCGGCGTTGAGGACTACGGCGTCCCGGACGGGCCCGGCCCCACCGCCCAGTACGGCGCGGACCACGGCGGCGTTCCCCGCCGCGTCGGTGCCGCGCAGCGCGTCGACGGGGACGACGTCGAGCCCGAAATCCCCCGGGTGCACCTGGTGGACCTCGACCTGTCCGTTCCGGACCTCCCACACGGTCGAGGAGCCGCTGGTGGTCAGTTTGTCCCTGCCGTCGTCGCCCCTGAAGACGAGCGCGCGGATCCCCCGCGCCGCCAGGACGCCGGCCATCAGGGGCGCCATCCTCGCGTCCGCGCAGCCGAGCGCCTGCGCGCTGACGCCGGCCGGGTTGCTCAGGGGCCCGAGGAAGTTGAAGGCCGTCGGGATACCGAGTTCACGCCGCGGCACCGCGACGTGCTTCATGGACGGGTGGAAGACCTGCGCGAAGCAGAAGGTGATGCCGGCCCGCTCTGCCGTCCTGGCGACATCCGCCGGCCGCAGATCCAGGCGGACACCGAGTTCCTCGATCACGTCCGCGGCGCCGGACGCGGACGACGCCCCCCGGTTCCCGTGCTTCACGACCGTCGCGCCCGCGCCCACGGCGACGAGCGAGGACATGGTGGAGATGTTGAGGGTACCCAGTCCGTCCCCGCCCGTCCCGACGATGTCCAGGGTGGGTCCGTCCACCTCGATCCGGTGCGCCCTCCCGAGCATCGCCTCGACCAGTCCGGTGAGTTCGTCGACGGACTCGCCCTTGGCACGCAGTGCGACCAGGAAGCCGGCGATCTGTGCATGGCTCGCCTCACCCGCCATGATCGTGTCCATCGCCCATCGGCTCTGATCCACGCTCAGATCGGTGCCCGCGAGGAGGGACGAGAAGATCGACGGCCAGGCGGGGTGCTGCGCGGCGGGGCTGGTGGTGATGCTCACCGGTCCAGATTATCTACGAATTGTAGAAAGTCATCTCCGAGAACTTCCGCGGAATTCCGGGCAGTACCACTCCCCCCGGCCTGGCGCGGCCCGCGCGGCGGAGGTTACGCGTTGGTGATCGCGTTGATCTTGGGGACATAATGAGTCTGTGACATCTGCGACCCAAGCCCCCAGCGCCGCTGCGCATCCCGCCCTGAACCGCCCCAACATGGTCTCCGTCGGAACCGTGGTGTGGCTGTCGAGCGAGTTGATGTTCTTCGCCGGCCTCTTTGCCATGTACTTCACCCTGCGCTCCACCTCAGGCGACCTGTGGGCCATGGAGACCGAGAAGCTGAACGTCCCCTTCGCGCTCGTGAACACCGTGATCCTGGTGTCGAGCTCGTTCAGCTGCCAGTTCGGCGTGTTCGCCGCAGAGCGGCTCCAGCCGCGCAGGACGGGCGGCCTCTTCCAGCTCGCCCGCTGGGGCATGGTCGAGTGGTTCCTGCTGACGTTCGTCATGGGCGCGATCTTCGTCTCCGTCCAGGCCTACGAGTACGCGGAGCTCGTCGCCGAGGGCATCGCCCTGAACTCCAACGCCTTCGGATCGGCCTTCTACATCACCACCGGCTTCCACGGGCTCCACGTGATCGGCGGACTCGTCGCCTTCCTGCTGATCATCGGTCGTGCGTTCATCGCCCGACAGTTCGGGCACTTCGAGGCCACCTCGGCGATCGTCACGTCCTACTACTGGCACTTCGTCGACGTGGTCTGGATCGGCCTGTTCATCATCATCTACTTCCTCAAGTGACTCCTCCTGTAGGCTCTTCTACTAGAGGTAGAATTCAGTGAAGAATTTCCGCAGCGCTCGCATCGAAAAGGCAGGAACCACTCCGTGAAGGCACTCTCCCAGAGGCGGCGTCACCCACTCGCAGCGTTGGCGCTGCTGGTGATGGCGCTCCTTTTCACCGGCGGTCTCTACGCCGCAGCCAGTACAGCGAATGAGGCGCAGGCACAGACCACCACGTTCACGGCCGACGACGTCGAAGAGGGCAGCAAGCTCTTCGTCGCGAACTGCGCCTCCTGCCACGGCATCGGCGCCACCGGGTCCGACGCCGCACCGTCGCTCGTCGGCGTCGGCGCCGCGTCCGTCGACTTCCAGGTCGGCACGGGCCGCATGCCGATGCAGATGGACGGTCCCCAGGCGCAGGCCAAGCCCGTCCAGTTCACCGACGAACAGATCAGCCAGATGGCCGCGTACGTCGCATCGCTCGGTGCCGGTCCGTCCATTCCCGACGAGGAGATCCTCGACGCGTCCGAGGGCGACCCCGCCCACGGCGGGGAGCTGTTCCGTGTCAACTGCGCCATGTGCCACAACGCGGCAGCCGCAGGTGGAGCCCTGACGCGCGGTAAGTACGCCCCGTCCCTCGACGGCGTGAGCGAGAAGCACATCTACGAGGCGATGGTCACCGGCCCGCAGAACATGCCGGTCTTCAGCGACGCCAACGTGTCACCGGAGGACAAGCAGGACATCATCGCCTTCCTGAAGACCATCGAGGAGCAGGGTTCCCCCGGCGGAGCGGACCTCGGCTCGCTCGGCCCGGTGTCCGAGGGCCTGTTCATCTGGATCGCCGGACTCGGCGTCATCATCGCCTTCACCGTGTGGCTCACGTCGCGGTCATCCTGACCATCCGTGAGCGCCCCGTGAACGAATCATCTACAGACTCGCAGGACCTAATGAAAGATAAGAGGGATCATGGCCGACTCTAGTCACGGCGCTCCCGGAAGCTCGGTCACCGTCGCGACGCCCGGGCGGACGCTGGACCAGTTCGAGAACCCGGGCCTCCCGCCCCACCGCCCTCGTCTCGCCGACCGCGATCCGCGGGCCGAGAAGCGGGCCGAACGCCAGGTCGCCCTGCTGTTCCTCATCTCCGTCCTCGGAACCCTCCTCTTCTTCGCGGGGTACTTCTTCGTACCGCTCGACCAGACCATCGAGCGGTTGCGCCTCCAGAACCTGCTCCTCGGTCTCGGGACCGCCTTCGCCATGCTCGGCATCGGCGTCGGCATCGTCCACTGGGCGAAGACCCTCATGCCAGACCACGAGGTCACGGAGGAGCGGCACGAGATCCGGCCCGAGCAGGACCGGCAGGACGCCGAGAAGATCGTCAACGACATCCTCGACGAGTCCGGCATCAAGCGGCGCCCCCTCATCCGGAACACGCTCCTCGGGGCCGCGCTCCTCGCACCACTGCCTGCGATCGCCATCTTCCGCGACCTCGGCCCGCTGCCCGGCAACGTGCTGCGGCAGACCATGTGGGACACCGGCGTCCGCCTGACGCGGGATCCGAGCGGCACGCCCATCCGCGCCTCGGACGTCACCATCGGCTCGGCGTTCCACGTTATCCCCGAGGGCCTGAACGAGGCCGAGCACAAGCTCGAGGAGAAGGCCAAGGCGGTCGTCCTGCTGATGCGCCTCGACCCCGAGGAACTCAACCCCTCCCCCGGTCGCGAGGACTGGGCGTACGACGGCATCGTGGCCTACTCCAAGATCTGCACGCACGTGGGCTGCCCGGTGGCGCTGTACGAACAGCAGACCCACCACCTGCTGTGCCCGTGCCACCAGTCGACGTTCGATCTCGAGCAGGAGTGCAAGGTGATCTTCGGTCCGGCCGCACGTCCGCTGCCGCAGCTGCCCATCGAGGTCGACGACGAGGGCTACCTGGTCGCGTCCAGCGATTTTCAAGAACCCGTAGGACCTAGTTTCTGGGAGCGAGGCTGACATGAGCAGTTCCACTGCGGCGCAACCCTACGTGCCGAAGACGCGCGTGGGTAAGGTCACCGACTACGTCGACTCCCGGGTCGGCGGTTCGGGGATCGTCAAGGAGTTCGGCCGGAAGATCTTCCCCGACCACTGGACCTTCATGTTCGGCGAGGTGGCGCTGTACACCTTCGTCATCCTGCTGCTCTCCGGGACCTTCCTGACCTTCTTCTACGATCCGTCGATGGCCGAGACGCACTACGAGGGCAGCTACCTGCCCCTCCGCGGCGTCGAGATGTCGGTGGCATACGCCTCCTCCCTGGACATCTCGTTCGACATCCGCGGCGGCCTGTTCATGCGGCAGGTCCACCACTGGGCAGCACTCCTGTTCGTGGCCGCCGTCGCGGTCCACATGCTCCGTGTCTTCTTCACCGGCGCCTTCCGCCGCCCCCGCGAGTTCAACTGGGTCGTCGGCTGCATCCTCCTCATCCTGAGCCTCGCGGCCGGCTTCACCGGCTACTCGCTCCCGGACGACCTCCTCTCCGGCAACGGCCTGCGGATCATCGACGGCGTCATGAAGGCCATCCCCGTGGTCGGCACCTACCTCAGCTTCTTCCTCTTCGGAGGGGAGTTCCCGGGGACGATGATCATCGGCCGGCTGTACGTGCTGCACATCCTGCTGATCCCGGCGGTGATCCTGCTCCTGATCGGGATCCACCTGTTCATGGTCGTCCTGCACAAGCACTCGCAGTTCCCCGGCCCCGGCCGGACGAACACGAACGTCGTCGGCTACCCCGTGGGCCCCGTGTACGCGGCGAAGGCCGGTGGATTCTTCTTCATCGTGTTCGGTGTCCTGGCGGCGATCGCTGCGGCCTTCACCATCAACCCGATCTGGAACTACGGCCCCTACGACCCGTCGCCCGTCTCCGCCGGTACCCAGCCCGACTGGTACATCGGCTGGGTCGACGGTGCCCTGCGTCTGATGCCCGGGACGCTCGGGGACAACTTCGACTTCGAGTTCCTGCTCCCCTTCCCCTGGGGTGTCAACACGCTCTCGCTGAACGTCCTGTTCCCCGCGCTGGTCCCCGCGATGATCGTCTTCGGCGCCATGTTCGCCTGGCCGTGGATCGAAGCCTGGGTGACCAAGGACAGGCGTGAGCACCACCTGCTCAACCGTCCCCGCAACGCACCGACCCGCACCGCGATCGGCGTCGCAGGAGTCACGTTCTACTGCGTCATGTGGGCCGCCGCCAGTTCGGACCTCATCGCCACGCACTTCATGGTGTCGCTGAACGACGTGACGTACTGGCTGCGCTTCCTCGTGATCTTCGGGCCGATCATCGCCTTCATGGTCTCGCGCAGGATCTCCCTCGCGCTACAGCGCAAGGATCGTGAGATCGCCTTGCACGGTCGGGAGACGGGACGCATCGTACGCCTGCCTCATGGCGAGTTCATCGAGGTCCACGAGCCCGTGGACGCGTACCAGCTGTACAAGCTGACCGCGTTCGAGTCGCCCGAGGTCATGGTCCCGAAGCCCGACCGGAACGGCAAGGTCTCGCTCCTGGACAAGGTCCACGGCCGCGTGTCCAGCTTCTTCTTCGAGGACCGCGTCGCACCGGTGACGCCGAGGGAGCTCGAGGCCTCGCACGGCGACCACCACGAAGAGGTTGCCGGCGCGAAGGACCGCGAGTCCATCGCCAGCCACTAGGGACCACGTCCCGACAGCATGACCAAAGGGCCCGGACGCCATGTCCGGGCCCTTCGTGCGTCCCCGCCCCGGGCCGGCCACGACTCCGGTCGCCGGCTGTCCGTGGCCTCCTACCCGGGTCGCGGACGCCGCCCCACCGGCTGCTCCGGGGAGCTCCCCCGAGGGTGGTGCCAGAAATGGTGGGCAGGCGTCCAGGGGAGCTCCCGGGGTCAGCGGACGCGCTTGGCGCTGTAGGCCCGCGGCGTGCGCACGCCGGGCCGCTGGAGGGGCACCCAGAGCTTGTACCGGTCGGCCCGATAGTAGGAGACGGAGTAGTCGACCATGGTGCGGGCCACGTAGGCGTGCCGCTGGATCTTCAGCAGGGGCGCATTCATCTCCACGTTGAGCAGTCGCGCGATCGACGGCGACGCGGCGGTCGCCTCGATGGTGTCCTCCCCCCACTCCATGACCAGGCCGTACTTCTCGCTCAGGACGTTGTACAGCGACGTCGGAGGAGGATCGTCGAGGATTCCGGGCACGCGGTGGGACGGGATGAAGTTCTCGTCGACGCTCATCGGCTCGCGGTCGGCCAGGAGCTGACGGCGGAAGCGCACCACCGGCTGGCCGATCTCGATCTGGAGCTCCCGTGCGACGAGGGGTGACGCCCCCTGCTGCTCGAAGCTGAGGACGCGTGCGTCGGGGACCATCCCCCGGCGGATCATCTCCTCGGTGTAGGACGTCATTTTCATGTGGAGATCCATCTTGCTGCGCGCGACGAACGTCCCCAGCCCCACGACACGCTCCAGGACCTCTTCCGCGACGAGGGCGTCGATCGCCTGGCGGACCGTCATCCGCGCCACCCCGTAGTAGCTGCCCAGCGCCCGCTCGGAGGGGATGCCGGCGCCGGGCTCACCGTGCTGGCGGAGATAGCGTCGCAGGCTCTCACGCAGCTGGACGTGCTTCGGGGTCGCCGACGCGTCGTCGATCGGCTCGGCGTCGAAACGTCGCGGCACCACGGTCATGGCTTCCATCTCCTGTGATCGGGGCATCGGTCGCTACGACTGTACGACGCCGGCCGGTGAAAGGACGCCGAACAAGCGAAAGGGAGCCCGCTCGAGGCGGACTCCCTTCCAGGTGACAGACGTTCGGGTTCGGGTCAGTGCGCGTGGTACCCGCGGCTGTACTCGTAGACCCAGCCGACGAGGGCGATCGTCGCGAGCCCCAGACCGATGTAGGTGATCCAGAAGCCGACCGCCAGCCCTGCGAAGCAGGTCGCGGCCGACAGGCCGAGAACCAGCGGCCACCAGCTCCAGGGGCTGAAGTGCCCCTGCTCGCCGGACCCCTCGTGGATCTCCGCGTCGAGACGGTCCTCCGGGCGATTGCCGACGCGCTTGCCGGTGAAGCCGAGGTAGAAGCCGATCATCCCCGAGAGGCCGGCGGTCAGGTAGAGCGCCAGGAAGCCCACGGGCTCCATCCATTCCACCAGGACACCGTAGACCGTACCGACGAGCAGGAAGAACGGCGTCAGGTAGGTGAAGAGCTTGGTCTCGATCCTCATGCGTTGGCGTCCTTTCGGTCAGCGGCACCCATGAAGCTGGCAGCACTTTCATCGGGGGTGTGCGTCTGCTGCAGTTCCGGATGGTGCAGGTCGAGCGCGGGGCGCTCGGACCGGATACGCGGCAGCGAGGTGAAGTTGTGCCGCGGCGGCGGGCAGGACGTCGCCCACTCCAGCGAAGCACCGAAGCCCCACGGATCGTCGACCTCCACCTTCTTGCCGGTACGCCAGGTGACGTACACGTTCCAGAAGAACGGGATCAGCGACGCGCCGAGCACGAACGACCCGATGGTGGAGAACTGGTTCATGGCCGTGAAGCCGTCCTCCGGGAGGTAGTCCGCGTAGCGGCGGGGCATGCCCTCGACGCCGAGCCAGTGCTGGATGAGGAACGTGGCGTGGAAGCCGAGGAACAGCATCCAGAAGTGGATCTTGCCGAGGCGCTCGTTGAGCATCTTGCCCGTGAACTTCGGCCACCAGAAGTAGAAGCCGGCGAACATCGCGAAGACGACGGTACCGAAGACCACGTAGTGGAAGTGCGCCACCACGAAGTAGGTGTCGGAGACGTGGAAGTCCAGCGGCGGTGAGGCCAGGATGATGCCCGTCAGCCCGCCGAAGAGGAACGTCACGAGGAAGCCGAGGCTCCACAGCATCGGGGTCTCGAAGGTGATCGAACCGCGCCACATGGTGCCGATCCAGTTGAAGAACTTCACGCCGGTGGGGACCGCGATGAGCATGGTCATGAACGCGAAGAACGGCAGCAGCACGGCGCCGGTGACGTACATGTGGTGGGCCCATACGGTCACGGAGAGCGCAGCGATCGCGATCGTCGCGTAGACGATGCCCTTGTAGCCGAAGATCGGCTTGCGGCTGAACACCGGGAAGATCTCGGAGACGATGCCGAAGAACGGCAGGGCGATGATGTACACCTCGGGGTGTCCGAAGAACCAGAAGAGGTGCTGCCAGAGGATGGCTCCGCCGGCCTCGGGATCGAAGATGTGCGCCCCGAACCGGCGGTCGGCGCCGAGCGCGAACAGCGCGGCGGCCAGCGGCGGGAACGCCATCAGGACCAGGATCGCCGTGATCAGCGTGTTCCAGGTGAAGATGGGCATGCGCCACATGGTCATGCCCGGAGCGCGCATGCAGATGATGGTGGTGATGAAGTTGACGGCGCCGAGGATGGTGCCGAAGCCCGAGAGCGCGAGACCGAAGACCCAGAGGTCACCGCCCACGCCCGGCGAGAACGTCGTGCTGGACAGCGGGGCGTATGCGAACCAGCCGAACGACGCGGCGCCCTGCGGGGTGATGAAGCCGGAGACGGCGATCGTGCTGCCGAAGAGGAAGAACCAGAAGGCCAGCGCGTTGAGGCGCGGGAAGGCGACATCGGGGGCGCCGATCTGCAGCGGCATGATGACGTTCGCGAAGCCCGCGAAGAGAGGTGTCGCGAACATCAGGAGCATCACGGTGCCGTGCATCGTGAACAGCTGGTTGTACTGCTCCTTCGTCTGCAGGATCTGCATGCCGGGTTCGAACAGCTCCGCCCGGATGATGAGGGCCATCACGCCGGCGAAGCAGAAGAACACGAAGGAGGAGATCAGGTACATGTACCCGATGGTCTTGTGGTCCGTCGAGGTGATCCAGTTGACGACGATGCGCCCCTTGGACCTCGGAACAACACGCGGAGCCGCGACGGTGCCGGCTTCCTCGAGGGTGTATTCGAAGGTGGACATCAGCTGCTGCTCCTGGCTGGGTCGGTGTCGGGATCGTCCCCGGGGTAGGAATCGCGGTCGTACTCGTCTCCGAGCTGGCCGTCCTCGAGTTGCGCCATCTGCGCGTCGAACTCCTCCTGCGAGACGACCTCCACGTTGAAGAGCATCTCCGAGTGGTACTGGCCGCACAGCTCGGCGCACTTGCCGGCGAACACCCCCTCCTTCGTCGGAGTGAGGTTGATGTAGTTGGTGCGGCCGGGGTACAGGTCGCGCTTCATCAGGAACCCGGGGACGAAGAACGAGTGCTGCACGTCGCGGGCGTTGAGCTGCAGCTCGACGGACTGGTTGACCGGGAGGTACAGCGTCGGCAGGTTCTCGGGCACGCCCTCCTCGCCGTTCAGGTTCCCCTGGACGCCCGTGGAGTACTTGTCTTCCTTGACGTAGTTGAAGTCCCACGACCACTGCTTGCCGCGGACGTCCACGATCACGTCGGGATCCTCGACGCGGGCGTCGATCTTCGCGATGTCGCGCTCCGTGAAGTAGAAGAACACGAGGACCATGAACAGCGGGATGGTCAAGTAGAAGATCTCGAGCGGCAGGTTGTAGCTGATCTGCCGCGGGTAGCCGGTGTCGTTCCTGCGGCGACGGTACGCGACCATGCACCAGATGATCAGGCCCCACGTGATCAGGCCGACGATCATGGCCGCGATCCACGAGTTGACCCACAGGTCCGTGATTGCTGCGGTGTGGTTGGTGTTGTCCCGATCTGCCGGCAGCCAGCCTCTTTGGGCTTCTGCCGAACAGCCGGTCAGTAGGAGGGCGCCGGCCAGCGAGATGCTGGAGATCTTCGTGATCCTGACGCGCTTGCTACCGGTTCGGTCCTGCGAACTCACAGACGGACCTTCCTTTTCTACGTGCGATGCCACCCGCCCGTGAAGTGGCCCGGGGTGCACATCCAGTTTTACTACTCACTGTAGAGCTTACCCGGAAGACCCGCGATCCTGTGACACGCAAAAGGCCCGGAACACACCTTGTCGGTGACGTTCCGGGCCTTGCCGTCGTGCTAGTGGAAGGAGTCCCCGCAGGCGCAGGATCCGCCCGCGTTGGGGTTGTCGATCGTGAACCCCTGCTTGGAGATGGTGTCCTCGAAATCGATGGAGGCCCCCGAAAGGTAGGGGACGCTCATCTTGTCCACGATGACCTCGACGCCGTCGAAGTCGCGGACGGCGTCGCCGTCCAGGACGCGCTCGTCGAAGTACAGCTGGTAGATGAGGCCGGAGCAGCCGCCGGGCTGGACAGCGACCCGCAGACGGAGGTCGGTCCGGCCTTCCTGCTCCAGGAGGCTGCGCACCTTCCCCGCCGCGACGTCGGACAGTGTGACCTCGTGCGCGGCCAGTTCCACGGATTCCTGGGCGGATCCGGTCTCGGTGGTCGATGTGCTCATGGTGTATCTCCTCGCTCGGACCCCACCGTGGTGTGCCCGCTCTCAGTGCCGTCCGCGGTATGGCGCACGCACGGGTTTCCTTCATGGTACGCCGGGCCTGCACCAGTGATAACGGATGGTGGGGCGGAAACATTTCCGCCCCACCGTTCAGTCGCGGCGCAGACCGCCGTCGTTGATGCGGGCCAGCAGGAGAGCCTCGGCGAGGACCGCCTTCCGGAACTCGTCGAGGTGCAGTGACTCGTTCGCGCTGTGGGCCCTGGAGTCCGGGTCCTCCACCCCGGTGATGAGGATCTGCGCGTCCGGGAAGAGCTCGGTGAGGTCGGCGATGAACGGGATCGAGCCGCCCATGCCCGCCTCCACGGGCTCGACGCCCCAGGCCTCCTCGAGCGCCGACAGGGCGAGCCGGGACGCGGGTTCCGCGGTGTCGGTGAGGAACGGGCTCCCCGTCTCCCCCGGCGTGAACGTCACCCGGGCGCCGAACGGTGCGTGGGCGTCGACGTGGGCCCGGACCGCGTCCATCGCCGCGCGGGGGTCCTGCCCCGGCGCCAGCCGCAGGCTGAACTTGGCGCGGGCCCGCGGAAGGAGCGTGTTGGAGGACAGCGCGACGGACGGGATGTCCATGCCGATGATGGACAGTGCGGGCTTGTGCCACAGGCGCGAGGCGATGGAGCCGGTGCCGGCGAGGCGGACGCCGTCGAGCACCGAGGCATCCGCACGGAAGTCGTCCTCCTCGTACTCGACGCTCGCGTGGTCCCCGCCGTGCAGGCCCGCGATGGCGACGTCGCCCGCGTCGTCGTGCAGGGTCGCGATCAGCCGGGCCAGGAGCGTCGGGGCGTCCAGCACCGGGCCGCCGAACATGCCCGAGTGCACCGCGTGGTCGAGGACCTGCACTTCGATGGTGCCGTCCACGAGTCCTCGCAGGCTGGTGGTCAGCGCAGGGACGCCCACCTTCCAGTTGCTGGAGTCGGCGACGACGATGACGTCGGCCCGGAGGTCGTCCCGGTAGGTCTCGAGGAACGAGCGGAACGTCGGCGAGCCGGCTTCCTCCTCGCCCTCGATGAACAGGGTTACACCGACGCCGAGACCGTCACCGAGCACCTCGGTGAGCGCCCTGAACGCGCCGACGTGCGCCATGATGCCCGCCTTGTCGTCGGCGGCCCCGCGGCCGTACAGGCGGCCGTCGCGCTCCGTCGCGACGAACGGCTCCGACTCCCAGAGCGCGGGGTCCCCCGGCGGCTGCACGTCGTGGTGGGCGTAGAGGAGGACCGTCGGCTGCCCGTCGGCCGCCGCGCGTCGGGCCACGACCGCGGGGCCTCCCGGCGTGCCGTCGTTGTCGACGCGCAGGATACGGACGTCGTCGATCCCCGCACCACGGATCAGGTCGGCGACCGCCTCGGCGCTGCGGTCGAGCTCCCGGGCGTCGAACGCCTCCCAGGCGATGCCCTGGATGGCCACGAGGTTCGAGAGCTCCTCGACGATGCGGGGGAACGACGCATCGACACTGGTCCGGAGGCGGTCGCCGACGGACGTCGGATCGAGCGGGTGGTCTGGCGAAGGGGTCACGGAAGTCATGCCAGCACCCTACACACGCAGCACGGGCGGAGGCCGGAGGCCGGTCAGGAACCGGAGGGTCCGCCGGGCGACCGCCCGGTGCGGACCCGGTATCCTGAGAGGGTGTTCGGACGAAACAAAGAAGCCCCCTCTGCCCAGGAAGCCGTCGACAGCGCTTCACGTACCCCCGAGGCGCCCCGCGCGCCGGGCAAGGGTGCGCCCACGCCCAAGCGCAGCGTGCAGGAGGCCGCCCGCAAGCGGCCCCTCGTGCCCAACGACCGCAAGGCGGCGCGCGAGCAGAGCCGCACCACGGTCCGGGACGAGCGCGCGAAGATGCGGCGGGCGCTCGACACCGATGACGAGCGCTACCTCCCCCTGCGGGACAAGGGCCCGAACCGCCGGTACGTCCGCCAGTTCGTCGACGCCCGGGTGAACGTCGGCGAGTTCCTCATGATCGCGGCCCTCGTGTTCGTGATCCTCAGCTTCTTCCAGTCGCTCGCCGTGCAGAGCGCCGTGCTGATGGCGTTCTGGGTCCTGATTGTCGCGGTGATCCTGGACTGCGTCCTCCTGCGCCGCAAGCTGAGGAAGAAGCTGACCGAGAAGTTCGGCTCCCCCAACCAGGGCGACCTCTGGTACGGGGTCACGCGGGCACTGCAGCTGCGACGTCTCCGCCTGCCCAAGCCGCAGGTCCGCCGGGGCGAGTACCCCGCCTGACCAGGCCTCTGCGCCGAGCAGGTGCGGCACCACGTAGAAGAGCCGGGCCCGTCGGGCCCGGCTCTTCTACGTCCACCGGTGCTCAGGCCGCCCGGGTGCGCCGGGCCCGCACGAGTCCGCGGTTGATGCGGTGGGCCCAGAAGGGCCCCTCGTAGAGGAAGGCCGTGTAGCCCTGGACGAGGGTGGCGCCGGCGTCGAGCCGTTCGAGGACGTCCTCGGCGGTCTCGACGCCACCGACGGAGACGATGGCCAGCCGGTCGCCGACGGTCGCCCGCAGCCGCTCGAGGACCTCCAGTGCGCGGGCCTTCAGTGGGGCGCCGCTCAGTCCACCGACGCCCTTCGCGATGACCTCTGCGGGGTCGGTGACCAGGTTCTCGCGCGTGATGGTCGTGTTGGTGGCGACGATGCCGTCCAGACCGAGATCGAGGGCGAGCGCGCCGACGTCGTCGAGGTCCTGGTCGGTCAGGTCCGGTGCGATCTTCACCAGCAGCGGGACGCGCCGGCCGGCCGCCGCGTCCGCCGTGCGGCGGACGGCCTCGAGGAGCGGGCGCAGGGATTCGACACCCTGGAGCAGCCGGAGGCCCGGGGTGTTCGGCGAGGACACGTTGACCACGAGGTAGTCCGCCGTGTCCGCCAGCTGCTCGGCACTGACGAGGTAGTCGGCGACGGCGTCGACGAGGTCCACCTTCTTCGTCTTGCCGATGTTGACGCCGATCACGGGGCGCGGCCTCGCCCCGTAGCGCCGCTCCAGCCGGCGGCGCGCCGACCGCAGGCGGGGGGCGACGGCGGCGGCGCCGTCGTTGTTGAAGCCCATCCGGTTGATCACGGCCCGGTCCTCGACGAGCCGGAACAGGCGCGGCGCGGGATTGCCGGGCTGCGCCTGGCCGGTGACGGTCCCGATCTCCACGTGGCCGAAGCCCAGTGCGGTGAGCGCGGGCACGCCCTTGCCGCCCTTGTCGAAGCCGGCGGCGAGGCCGAACGGCGAGGGGAACTCCACGCCGAAGGCGGTGGTGGCGAGGCTCGGGTCCGGACCGCAGACACGGCGCAGCACCCAGCCCGCTGGCGTGAGGTCGACCGCTCGGATCAGCGCGAAGCCGATCCTGTGGGCCCTTTCGGCGTCCATCCCGGAGAAGACGATCCGGAAGAAGGTCGGGTAGAAGCGCATGCCACCAGCGTTCCACGGTCCCGTGGCGGGCGCCAATCCGCCAGGACGATTCGTGGGCGTCGCGCGGGGTGCACCGGTAGGGTCGGGGCATGGACGAGCGCTGGTCGGAGGACATCCTGGGGCACCCCTTCCACGCCCTGACCCTCCCGCTCGAGCCCGACGACGAGGGCCCGCGGGTGGCCACGCTCGTCGCGTACGAACCGGACGCGCCCACCGGCACGGAGGAGCCCGGCCCCACCCGGGCGGTGCTCTACGTCCACGGCTTCAGCGACTACTTCTTCCACACCGAGCTCGCCAAGGCGCTCTCGGCGCAGGGCTGGGCGTTCTTCGCGCTGGACCTGCACAAGTACGGACGCAGCCTGCTGCCCGGCCAGACGCCCGGCTTCGCGCTGTCCCTCGAGGAGTACGACGCCGACCTCGAGGCCGCACTGGCCGCTCTGCGGACGCGCCTGGCGGCACGGGCCGGTACGGGGGTCGACGCGGCAGCGGACCCGGAGGTCGTCCTGATGGCGCACTCGACGGGAGGGCTCACCGCGACGCTGTGGGCGGCGCGCAATCCGGGGCGGATCGCGGCCCTCGTCCTCAACAGTCCGTGGCTCGACACGCAGGGCAGTGCGCTGCTGCGCAGCGCCGCGCAGGGCATCCTCGACCCCCTCTCACGCCGCCGGCCGAAGGCGCGGCTGCGGATCCCGGCACTGGGGTTCTATTTCAGGAGCATCAGCGACACGCTCGACGGCGAATGGCCCATCGACGCGGCCTGGCGACCCGAGAAGGGCTTCCCCGTCCGGGCGGGGTGGCTCGCGGCGGTCCTGGCGGGCCACGCCGCCCTGGCCCGCGGCGTGACGGTCGACGTGCCGGTCCTCGTCCTGTGCTCCACGGCATCGATGATCAGCGCCACCTGGAACGAGGCGATGCTGGAGTCCGACATCATCCTCGACGTGGTGCCGATGGTGCGCCGCGCCGCGGAGCTCGGGCACCACGTCACCATCCGGCGCCTGCCCGGGGCGCTGCACGACGTCTTCCTGTCACGCCCCGAGGTCCGCGGCGCCGCGATCCTGGCGGCCACGCGGTGGATGGACGTGCAGGTCCCCGCAGGGTCCCTGGCGCCGGTCCCCGGTCCGCCCGGTCGGTCGCTCCCCCGCTGAGGCCCCTAGGAGGACACCCGGTCCGCCGCCTGGTCCACCGCTCCCCCGTACCGGCGGTCGCGGGAGGCGTACTCCTCGACGGCGCGCCACAGGGTGCGGCGGTCGACGTCGGGCCACAGGGTGTCCATGAAGACCATCTCCGCGTAGGCGGACTGCCAGAGCATGAAGTTGGACAGCCGCTGCTCGCCGGAGGTGCGCAGGAACAGGTCGACGTCGGGCAGGTCCGGCTCGTCGAGGTACCGCTGCACGGTCTTCTCGCTGACCGAGGACGCCTTCAGCGTGCCGGCCGCGACGTCCTCGGCGATGGCCCGCGCGGCGTCGGCGATCTCGGCGCGGCCGCCGTAGTTGACGCACATGGTCAGGGTGCAGGTCGTATTGCCCGCGGTGTGCCGCTCGGCGTCCTCCAGCTCCCGGATGACCGACTGCCACAGCTTCGGCCGGCGCCCCGACCAGCGGATCCGCACCCCCCACGCGTCGAGCTGGTCCCGCTGGCGCCTCAGCACCTCCTTGTTGAACCCCATCAGGAACCGCACCTCCTCGGGGGACCGCTTCCAGTTCTCCGTGCTGAAGGCGTACACGGAGACGTGGCGCACGCCGATCTCGATCGCTCCCGCCATGACGTCGAGCAGTGCGGCTTCTCCCGCCTTGTGCCCTTCGGTGCGGGGCAGGCCGCGCTCGTTCGCCCAGCGGCCGTTGCCGTCCATGACGATCGCCACGTGTGCGGGGACGAACTGGCGCGGGATGGACGGGGCCCGCTCGCCGCTCGGGTGGGGCCACGGCGCCACGGGACGGGCGGGGTTCTTCATACACGCTCCACATGTTTGAGGGAGGCGACCCCGCGTTCGAGGTGCCATTGCAGGTAGGCGGCGACGAGGCCGGCGGCCTCGCGCCGTGCGCCCGGCTCCGAGGCGTCCGCGATCGTCCAGTCGCCGGTGAGCAGCGCCGCGAGCAGCTCCATGGTCGCGGACGACGGCGACGCCGAGCCGGGCGGCCGGCAGGCCGGGCAGACCGCGCCGCCGAGCGGCGCGGAGAAGGCGGAGTGGGGGCCGGGCGCGCCGCAGCGGGCGCAGTCCGTGAAGCTCGGGGCCCATCCCGCCGTCGCCAGAGCGCGCAGCAGATAGGAGTCGAGGATGAGTTCCGAGGGGTGCAGGGCGCGGCTGAGCGCGGAGAACGCCCCCGCGACGAGGGCGTACTGCGCTCCCCCGGCCTCGCCGAGGTCCGTGAGGCGTTCGGCGGTCTCGGCGATGGCGGTCGCCGCGGTGTACCGCCCGTAGTCGGACGCGATGCCGTGGCCGTAGGCGCCCTTGGTCTGCGCCTGCGTGACGACGTCGAGGTTCCGCCCGTGCGCGAGCAGGAGATCCACGGACATGAACGGTTCCAGACGGGACCCGAACTTGCTGCTGGTGCGGCGGACACCCTTGGCGACGGCACGGACCTGCCCGTGCTCCCGCGTCAGGAGGACGACGATGCGGTCCGCCTCGCCGAGTTTGTAGGTGCGCAGCACGACACCTTCGGTGCGGTAGGTACGTGATGCTGACGAGGAGGGCACCCGATCATTGTCCCACCTGCCGCCCCCGCCGGTCCGCTCGACGCGGGACGGCGGGGGCGATCATCCGCCTCCGGTCAGGTGGCGTCGCGGACGGCGCGGTTGACCGCCGAGACGACGGCCTTCAGGGCGGCCATGGTGGTGTTGGCGTCGATGCCGACGCCCCACAGCACCCGCTCGCCGACGGCGCACTCCACGTAGGCCGCCGCACGCGCGTTGCCGCCGGAGGAGAGGGCGTGCTCGGTGTAGTCCAGGACGCGGACGTCCACTCCGTCCTGGCGGAGGATGGCGAGCAGTGCGTCGATCGGTCCGTTGCCGCCGGACGACTTCCGCTGCTGCACCCCGTCGACCAGGAGCGTCGCGACCAGCTTGAACGAGCCGTCCTCGGCCGTGTCCGTGTTGACCGAGGTGAGCTCGTAGTGCCCCCAGGCCTCCGAGCCGCCCTCCGCGCGCGTGGGCAGGTACTCGTCCTGGAACACCGACCACAGCTGCTCGCCGCTGACCTCGCCGCCCTGGGTCTCCGTGCGGCGCTGGACGACGCCGGAGAACTCGATCTGCGCCCGGCGCGGCAGGTCGAGGCTGTGCTCGTGCTTGAGCAGGTACGCCACGCCGCCCTTGCCGGACTGCGAGTTCACGCGGATGACGGCCTCGTAGGAGCGCCCGATGTCCTTCGGGTCGATCGGCAGGTACGGGACGGCCCACGGGAGGTCGTCGACGCCGACGCCGGCGGCCGCGGCGTCGCGCTCCATGCTCTCGAAGCCCTTCTTGATGGCGTCCTGGTGGGAGCCGGAGAAGGCGGTGAAGACGAGGTCCCCGCCGTAGGGGGAACGCTCCGGCACGCTGAGCTGGTTGCAGTACTCGGCGGTGCGGCGGATGGAGTCCATGTCGGAGAAGTCGATCTCGGGGTCGATGCCCTGGCTGAAGAGATTCATGCCGAGCGTCACCAGGTCCACGTTGCCGGTCCGCTCGCCGTTGCCGAAGAGGCAGCCCTCGATGCGGTCGGCGCCGGCGAGGTAGCCGAGCTCCGCGGCAGCCACCCCGGTCCCCCGGTCGTTGTGGGGATGCAGCGACAGGATGATGCTGTCCCGGTCCGTGAGGTTGCGGCCCATCCACTCGATGGAGTCGGCGTACACGTTCGGCGTCGCCATCTCGACGGTGGCCGGCAGGTTCAGGATCATCTGCCGGTCGGCGGAGGCCTCGAACACGGCCGACACCTCGTTGCTGATGCGGGCGGCGAACTCGAGTTCCGTCCCCGTGAAGGATTCCGGCGAGTACTCGTAGGTGATCGCCGTGCTGCCCATGTTCTCCTCGAACTTGCGGCACAGCCGGGCCCCCTGGAGGGCGAGGTCGATGATGCCGTCCTGGTCCTGGCCGAACACCACACGCCGCTGCAGCACGGACGTGGAGTTGTAGAGGTGCACGATGGCCCGGTCCGCGCCCTCGAGGGACGCGTAGGTCCGCTCGATCAGGTGCTCGCGGGACTGCGTCAGGACCTGGATGGTGACGTCGTCGGGGATGCGGTCGCCCTCGACGAGCTGACGGACGAAGTCGAAGTCGGTCTGCGACGCCGACGGGAAGCCGACCTCGATCTCCTTGAAGCCCATGCCGACGAGCAGGTCGAACATCTTGTGCTTGCGCTCCGGGTTCATCGGATCGATCAGGGCCTGGTTCCCGTCGCGGAGGTCGACGGCGCACCAGCGCGGCGCCTTCGTGATCAGGCGGTCCGGCCAGGTGCGGTCGGGGAGTTCGACGGTGATCTGGTCCTGGAAGGGACGGTACTTGCCGAACGGCATACCGGAGGTCTTCTGTGCGTTTCGCATGGGGGGATCGGCCTTGTCTATGGGAACTGAGTGTGCCGGCGGCCGGGCGACGCGAACACCGCGGCGAGGGATGGCCAATGGCTCGAAGTCCTAAATGGCCTCGCCGCGGCACCGAAGGAGAGTTCTCTGTGCACGCACATTTCCACGATAGCACGGCACATAGGATGGCTTCCGGGGCCGCTCGGACGAGCGCCGACCCCGGACGCACCACGAGGAACCAGGAAGCGACTATGACGATCAGCACCTTCGATCCGACCACTCTCGACACGACCATCCGCCCCCAGGACGATCTCTTCCGGCACGCGAACGGCGTCTGGCTGAAGGACACGGCCATCCCCGACGACCGGCCGCTCACCGGCTCGTTCACCGCCCTGCGCGACGCCTCGGAGCTCGCCGTGCGGACCATCATCGAGGAGGCGGCCGTGCAGGCGGCCGCCGCGTCGACCGACGGGCTCGACGCGAAGATCGGCACCCTCTACGCGGACTTCATGGACACGGGCCGCATCGAGGCCGAAGGGGCCGCCCCGATCGGGCCCCTGCTCGGACGCATCAGGGCGGTGGGCACGGTCGAGGACCTCGTCGACCTCAGCGCGGGCCTCACCCGCTCGGGGGTCCAGGGCTTCGTGGCACCGTATGTGAGCAACGACGCCGGCAACCCCGAGCGCTACCTGCTGCACCTCTCCCAGTCGGGCCTCGGGCTGCCCGACGAGTCCTACTACCGGGAGGACGGCTTCGCCGAGACGCGCGAACGGTACGCGGAGCTCCTCACACGGCTCTTCGAACTCGCCGGAGCGGCCGATCCCGCCGGGGCGGCGGCCCGGGTCCTCGGCCTCGAGACGCGCCTCGCCGCGTCGTCGATGGGGTCGGTGGAGCGCAGGGACCCGCAGAAGACCTACAACCTGGTGCAGCACGACGCCGTCGCCGGGTTGTCGGACCACCTCCTCCCGTGGCTGCGCGTGGTCGCCGACGCCCCGGAGCAGACCGCGGAACTCGTGGTCAACCAGCCGGACTTCGTCCGCGGGCTCGATGCCGCGCTGCGGACCGAGGACCTCGGCACCTGGCGGGAGTGGCTCGAGAGCCGCGTCCTGCTGCACGCGGCCGACTACCTCGACGAGCGGTTCGTCGACGCGGCGTTCGCGTTCTACGGCACGCACCTCGCCGGCACTCCCCGGATCAAGGACCGCTGGAAGCGGGGCGTGGCCCTGGTCGAGGGGGCGCTCGGCGAGGCGATCGGGCAGCGGTACGTCGAGCGGCATTTCCCGGCCACGCACAAGGCCGCAATGCTCGACCTGGTGGGCAACCTCATCGCCGCCTATGAGGCGAGCATCGCGTCCCTGGCGTGGATGACGGACGAGACGCGGGACCGCGCCCTCGAGAAGCTCTCGCAGTTCACCACGAAGATCGGCTACCCGGAGACATGGATCGACTACGGTCCCCTGGAGGTGCAGGCGTCCGATGTCTACGGCAACGTGCTCCGCGCCGCCGAGTTCGAGCACCGCCGGCAGCTGGACAAGCTGGGCGGACCGATCGATCGCGGGACCTGGCTCATGACACCGCAGACCGTCAACGCCTACTACATGCCCACCATGAACGAGATCGTCTTCCCCGCGGCCATCCTGCAGCCGCCGTTCTTCGACATCGCCGCCGACGACGCCGTCAACTACGGCGCGATCGGAGCGGTCATCGGCCACGAGATCGGGCACGGCTTCGACGACAAGGGGTCCCAGTTCGACGGCACCGGGCGCCTGCGCAACTGGTGGAGCGAGGCGGACAGGACGGCGTTCGACGCCCTGACGGGGCGCCTCGTGGCCCAGTACGCGGCGCTGGAACCGTCCGAGGTGGCCGGCCAGACCGTCAACGGCGAACTCACCCTCGGCGAGAACATCGGCGACCTCGGCGGCCTCGGCATCAGCTACCGCGCCTACCTGCTGAGCCTCGGTGAAGCGGAGGCACCGGTGATCGACGGGCTGACCGGGACCCAGCGCTTCTTCCTCTCCTGGGCCACGTGCTGGCAGCAGAAGATCCGTCCGGAGGAGGCGAAGCGGCGTCTGACCGTGGACCCGCACTCCCCCAACGAGTTCCGCTGCAACCAGGTGGTCCGCAACCTGGACGAGTTCCACGCGGCCTTCGACCTCCGCGCGGAGGATCGGCTGTGGCTGGAGCCCGAGGACCGCGTCCGGATCTGGTAGACCCGTCCGTCCGCGACGGCCGGCCGGCGTCCCCCTCCGGGGCGGGGCCGGTCGCCGTCGCGGGTGGGCCTACAGGCCCGACGCCGACTGGCAGGTCACCTCGTCGGCCGTCTGGCCCTCCAGGGCGCTGCCCAGCGGCGGCACGACCACTTCGGAGCCCGTGGCGAGGTCCGCGCCGACGAGCAGCTGCACCCCGGCGGCCGACTCGTCGAGGGTGACCTGGCTCCGCGGCACACCGAACCGTGCGGCGATCTCCGCCGCGGCGGCGTCGTAGCCCGTGCTGAAGTAGACCTGCGTCTGTTCCGTGGGGACCGACGCGTAGGTCGCGGCCTGCGTGTACCCGGCCGCGACGAGGAGCTCCTGCACCTCGGTCGAGCGTTCCGGGTTCGAGGTGCCGTTGACCACGAGGACCGGCACCGTCCCCGGGTCGACCGCCGAGGCGCCGACGGTCGACCCGGGGACGGTGCCGGGGACCCGGGTGGCGGGAGGCGTCGTCGCCGCCGTGGACGATTCGGGCTTGTCCTCGGTGAGACCGCGGTCCTCGCGCAGCGCGTCGAACAGCGGCGACGCCGCGTCCTCGTCGAGCACGAGGCGGTTGGGGTCCTCCACCCACTGCTCGGTGGGGACGGTCACGAAGGCGATGTTGGCGAGATCGACGTCCCTCAGGCGGTCGGCGATCTTCAGGAGCTCCGAGGGCCTGGACAGGGCTTCGTCCACCGTGAGGTTCCGCGTCACCGTCTCGGCGATGGAGTACAGCCGGGGAAGGTTGGTGAGGGTCCCCTCGGCCTGCACCTTGCGGGCCATGGAGGCCATGAACGACTGCTGCGCCGCGATCCGCCCGGCATCGCCGCCGTCGCCGAAACTGTGGCGCGTACGCAGGAAGGCCAGGGCCTGGTCCCCCTCGACCTCGCTGGTTCCCGCGGGCAGGGACAGGCCCGAGTACTCGTCGTCGACGGCTTCCTCGACACACACCTCGACGCCGCCGAGGGTGGAGGACAGCTCCTTGACCGCGTTGAAGTCGGCCATCATGAAGTGGTCGATCGACAGACCGGTGAGGTTGTTGATCGCCGCGACCGTGCAGCCCGGCCCGCCCTCACCGAGCGCACCGTTGAGCTGGCCCAGGTCCATCGCCTGGGAGACGTCCCCGGTCTCAGGGTCCACGCAGCTGGGCAGGGGGACGAGCAGGTCGCGGGGGAAGGAGACGACGGCGACGTCCTCCCGGTCGGCGGACAGCGTCAGCAGCATCATGACGTCCGAGTTGCCCTCGCCGGCGGAATCGTCCTCGCTGCCGAAGAACTCCCCCGAGTTGCCCGTGCGCGTGTCCGTGCCGAGGATGAGGATCTGGAGGGGGTCGGTGCTGGAGTCGACGGGGAGCGCCGATTCCCCGTTCTCGCCGAGGTTCAGCGGGGAGGTCGCCACGTTCGACTGCAGGCGGAACACCTGCACCGCGACGAAGGCCACCGCGGCCACGAGCACCGACGCCATGACCATGGCCGCGACCGCGAGCCCCCGATGCCGCCCGCCGCGGCCCAGATGCCGCCCCGCCGGGACCGCTCCCCCGGGTGCACCGCCGGGAATGCCCTCAGGGGCGTCGCCGGCGCTCTGCGCGCCGTCACTGGACGGTCGGGGGGTCATGCCCGGGCTCCTTCGGATGGTCGGATCTGAATCGTATCGCCGGCGCGGGTCGCGCACATCGGTGCGCCCGACCACGTCGGCGTGCTGGGGGAAGGCCGGCGGGGATGTCCCTGCGGTCCAACGAGCGGTGCCGGGCAGTCGTGCCCGCTAGAACCCTAGCTTGACCAGCTGCTTGGGGTCGCGCTGCCAGTCCTTGGCCACCTTCACATGGAGGTCGAGGTAGATCCGGGTGCCGAGCAGCGCCTCGATGCCGCGCCGTGCGTTCGTGCCCACTTCCCGCAGCCGCGCCCCGCCCTTGCCGATGATGATCGCCTTCTGCGACGGACGCTCGACGTACAGGTTGACGTGGACGTCGAGCATGGGGTTGTCCTCGCTCCGTCCCTCCCGAGGGATCATCTCCTCCACGACGACGGCGAGGGAGTGCGGGAGCTCGTCGCGGACACCCTCCAGGGCCGCCTCGCGGACCAGTTCGGCCACCATGACCGCCTCCGGTTCGTCGGTGAGCTGACCGTCGGGGTACAGGACGGGCGATGCGGGCATGTGCCTGCTGAAGACCTCGGCGACCGTGTCGACCTGGAAGCCGTCCGCGGCGGACACCGGCACGATATCGGCCCACCCGTCGGGCCCGGCCACCTCGGTGCCGAGCGTCGCGACGGCCAGGAGCTGCTCCGTGAGGGCCTGACGGTCCACGAGGTCGGTCTTCGTGACCACCGCGATCACCGGCTTGCGGTTCAGCCGGGCCAGCTGCTCGGCGATGAAACGGTCGCCGGGGCCGATCTTCTCGTTCGCGGGGAGGCAGAACCCGACGGCGTCGACCTCGGCGAGCGTATCCGCGACGAGGTCGTTGAGCCGCTGACCCAGCAGCGTGCGGGGGCGGTGCAACCCGGGCGTGTCGACGAGCACGAGCTGCGCGTCCTCACGGTTCACGATGCCACGGATGGTGTGGCGGGTGGTCTGCGGCTTGGCCGACGTGATGGCGACCTTCTGCCCCACGAGGGCGTTCGTGAGGGTGGATTTGCCCGCGTTGGGCCGCCCGACGAGCGAGACGAATCCCGCCCTGTGCTCAGCGTCGCTCATTGTCAGCCTCTATCGTCTCTCGTTCGTCGTGCGCCGCGTGCTCCGGCGGCAGGCGGTAGGTGATCACGTGGGAGACCCGGTTCCGGCGGCCCTCCACACGTTCGGCCCGCAGGCCGATACCGTCAAGTGTGACCTCTGATCCGACGATCGGCACCCTGCCCAGGGTCTTGGCGAGCAGTCCGCCGACCGTGTCCACTTCCTCGTCGTCGAGGTCGAGACCGAACAGCTCGCCGAGGTCGTCGATCCCCATGCGGGCGCTCACCCGGTACCCGCCGCCCTCCAGCTGCTCCTGTTCCGGCACCTCGGAGTCGTATTCGTCGACGATCTCGCCGACGATCTCCTCGATGAGGTCCTCGAGCGTGACGAGCCCGGCCGTGCCGCCGTACTCGTCGATGACGATGGCCACGTGCGTCGACTCGCGCTGCAGTTCGCGCAGCAGGTCCCCGACCGGCTTCGATTCGGGGACGTAGCGCGCGGGCCTGCATTCCGCGTCCACGGGACGGGACACGTTCGAGGCGGGCCGCCCGTGGAGGCTCGCCACCACGTCCTTGAGGTACAGCAGCCCCCGGATGTCGTCCGAGCTCTCCCCGATGACCGGGATGCGGGAGTACCCCGAGCGGAGGAAGAGGGACATGGCCTGGCTCAGGGTCGAGCCGGACTCGATCGTGACCATGTCGGTGCGCGGGACCATGACCGAGCGGACCTTGGTGTCACCGAGTTCGAACACCGAGTGGATGAGCTCCGCCTCGTTGTCCTCGATCATCTCGGCGTCGGAGGCGCGGGAGAGCAGTTCGCGGAACTCCTCCTGGGTGAAGAACGCGGCCTCGTCCCGTGCCGCGCCCGGCGTGATGGCACTGCCGATCCGCACGAGCCAGCGGGGAATGGGGCCGAGGATGGCGCACAGGAAGGAGACGAGCCCCGCCGTCATGCGGACGACGCCGGGGGCGTGGGTGCGCCCGAGCTGTCGTGGCGACACGCCGACGATCACGAAGCCGATGCCGGCCATGACCGCCGTGGCGAGGAGGCCGGCCAGCCAGACGTTGTCGAGCAGGTCGTGGAAGAGGATCGCGACGGCGACGGCACCGGCCATCTCGAACCAGACCCGCCAGAACCGCAGGGCGTGCATGTGGGCGACGGGCGCGTCGAGGATGCGGCGGATCGAGGGGGTCCGCGACTCCTGGACGAGCGCCTCACCCTCCTGGCGCGGCAGGTAGCTGAACGCGGCCTCGGCGGCCGTCACGAGGGCAGCCGTGAGTGCGAAGACCAGCCCCATCAGCGCGAGGAGCCAGATGGTCAAGCGCGTGTCTCCCGGGGAGCGTCGCCGCCGAGGAAGTCGGACAGGAGCTGGCGCTGGAGCCCGAACATCTCCTTCTCGTCCTCCGGTTCCGCGTGGTCGTAGCCGAGGAGGTGGAGGACGCCGTGCGTGGTCAGGAGCAGCAGTTCGTCATCGGTGCTGTGCCCCGCGGCCGCGCCCTGCGATGCCGCCACGTCCGGACAGAGCACGATGTCGCCGAGGAGACCGGCCGGTGTCACGCGGCCGGGCGTGCCCGGGCGCAGTTCGTCCATGGGGAAGGAGAGCACGTCGGTGGGACCCGGCTCGTCCATCCACTCGATGTGCAGTTTCTCCATCGCGGCGGTGTCCACGAGGATGATGGACAGCTCCGCCTCGGGGTGGACGAAGAGCGATTCGAGCAGGAAGTTCGACAGGCGGACGAGGGCGGGCTCGTCGACGTCGTGCCCCGACTCGTTGTTGACCTCGACGCTCATCGGGCGGCCACCGGCCGGCCGGCGAACGGCTGGGACGCCCGCTGGCCCTCGTCCCAAACGCCGTAGGCACTGACGATGTCCCCGACGAGCCGGTGCCGGACGACGTCGGAGGCGTCGAGCTCGCTGAAGTAGACGTCGTCGACGTCGCGGAGGATCTCGCTCACGACGCGCAGCCCCGAACTCGTGCCGCCGGGCAGATCGACCTGGGTGATGTCGCCGGTGACGACCATCTTCGAACCGAAACCGAGGCGCGTGAGGAACATCTTCATCTGCTCCGGCGTGGTGTTTTGGGCCTCGTCGAGGATGATGAACGCGTCGTTGAGCGTCCGGCCGCGCATGTAGGCGAGCGGGGCCACCTCGATGGTTCCCGCCGCCATCAGGCGCGGGATGGAGTCCGGGTCCATCATGTCGTGCAGGGCGTCGTACAGGGGGCGCAGGTAGGGATCGATCTTGTCGTTGAGCGTGCCGGGCAGGAAGCCGAGGCGCTCCCCCGCCTCGACGGCCGGGCGGGTCAGGATGATCCGGTTGACTTCCTTGTGCTGCAGCGCCTGGACGGCCTTCGCCATCGCGAGGTAGGTCTTGCCGGTACCCGCGGGGCCGATGCCGAACACGATGGTGTTGCGGTCGATCGCGTCGACGTACGTGCTCTGGTTGAGGGTCTTGGGGCGGATCGTCCTGCCACGGGAGGAGAGGATGTTGACCGAGAGCACCTCCGACGGGCGGGCGGCGCTCTGCGTCTTCAGCATGGTGACCAACTGCTCGAGGACCTGGGGCGAGACCGGCGCGTTGTTGGCCGCCATCGTCCGGATCTCGGCGACGAGCCGCTCGGTCCGCAGGACGTCCGCCGACGGACCGGTGATGGTGAGCTCGTTGCCGCGGGCGTGGAGGCCGACGCCGGGGAAGGACTCCTCGATCAGCCGCAGCGCCTCGTCGTTGGAGCCCAGCGCCTGCACCATCTGCTCCGTCGAGTCGAAGCGGAACAGCCTGGTGTCGAGTCCTGCCGCATTGATGCCTGTTGAAGTTTCGCTCATAGCTCGGCCGTCCGGCCTTCGATCGCCCCTCATCCGATGTGTCGTACTGGTGGTCGTGTCCCGCATCCGTCGGCGGGCAGGGATACAAATGCTACGCCATCCCGCCTGTCCCGACCCTCTCTGCAACGTCCCCGCGGCATGCCTGATTCCCCATGGACGTCCGAAATGCAAGGCATTTTCTCCGGCCGTGCCTCCGTCGCCGGTGAACCGCGGGATTCATAGCGAATCGGCCACGGCTTCGTATCGATCAGGTTTCAGTCGCTTCGGGCACCGGAATTCGCCCGGGGCGTGCGGCCGCGCTGTGCCAAGCTGAACCTCGTCCTCCTCGCGCGAGCCGTCCCCCGGCCGCGCCCGGCGGACTCCACGACACCCCCATCGCCGGGACCCGACGAGAGACCGGCGCGCACCCGACGGAAGGAGGCGAGCATGCACCGCGAGGACCCCCTGAAGAAGAACCGGCTGGGACTCGGCGGCATCCTCCTGGTGTCCGGTGGCGTGCTGCTGGGGAGCGCAGCCTTCCTCTTCCCCGAACTGGGACTGCTGGCGGGCAATGCGCAGATGGCACCCCTCCCGGATCCCCGTGCGACGACGCCGACCGAGGCAGCCACCACCGAGCCGCCCGCCGATGCGTCCGGGCAGGCCCTCAGCACGGGACCGTCGGACGCCGTCGGAGCACTCGTGCCCGTCTATTGGCTCGGCGACGGGGCCGGGGACGACGACGAGCGCCTCTTCCGCGAGTACCTGCCCGCACCCGGGGACTCCGCCGGCGATCCGATCGCCGACGCCGTCCGTCTCATGACCGCGGGGCAGCCGCTCGACCCCGACTACCACTCGTCCTGGCGGCCGGCGTCGTCGGTCAGTTCGTCCATCTCGACGAAGAACGTCATCACCCTCGACATCTCCTCGGATGCGTTCCCGCCGCGCCTCGACGAGGAGCAGGGCCGCCTCGCGCTGCAGCAGCTGGTGTACACGGCCACGGCGGCGGCGTCGGACGCGGGGCTCATCGCGGGCGGGGAGGCGAGCTCCGTGGTCGTCCTGGTCGACGGCGCGGCGCACTACCGCGCCTTCGGATCGATCGATCTCGGCGGGGAGTGGACGCGGGACGCCGCGACCCTCGCGCCGCTGTGGATCATCGATCCGCAGGAGGACACGCAGGCCGACGCCGGGAGCCTCACCGTCCACGGGGTCGGTCCGGCGTCGGAGGACGAACTGACCTGGCGGATCGATCGCAGCACCGACGGCTCGGCGGCGGGGGCCACGAGCCTCTTCCGGGACGGTTCCGTGGACGTCGCTCCCCAGGACGGCGCGCCGGGAGCCTACTCGTTCCCCGTGAACCTGCCGCCGGGCCGGTACGAGATCACCGTCTCGGTGCCCGGTGCTCCCCCCGGCGGCGCGGCGCCCGGGGACTCGAAGACCGTCGTCGTCCGATAGCCGAGGGCCGGAGCGCCCGCTACCAGCGCCCGAGCAGGTGGTTCAGCAGCGCGAGGGCCGCAGGGCCCGCCGTCGAGGAGCGCAGGACGTGCGGTCCGAGGCGTGCGGTTCGGGCCCCGGCGGCACACAGCTTCGCCAGCTCCGCCTCGCTGATGCCGCCCTCCGGTCCGACGACGACGGCCGTCGACGTCGCTGCCGGGGATCCGACGGCGAGCAGCGCGGACACGTGGTCGGTCAGCGGCCGGTCGGCGTCCTCGTGGAGGACGATCACGCGGTCGACGGTCGCCGCCCACGCGGCCAGGCGCGGGGTGTCCAGCACGGCGTGGACCTCCGGCACGAACGACCGGCGGGACTGCTTCGACGCGGCCCCCACGAGGGACGCCCACTTCTGCCGGCCCTTCTCGGCCTTGTCGCCGCGCCAGCGCACGATGCTCCGCTCGGCATGCCAGGGCACGACGGCGTCGACCCCGAGCTCCGTCGCCGCCTCCACGGCCTGTTCGTCGCGTCCGCCCTTCGCGAGCGCCTGGACGAGCACCAGCCGGTGCCGTGGCGCGGGCTCCTGGCCGGCCACCTCGACGGTGAGATCGACCGTGCCGTTGCCGACCGCGGTGATGACGCCACCGATCCGGTAGCCCGCGCCGTCGGAGACGTCGAGGCGCTCACCCTCACCGAGGCGGCGGACGATGGCCGCGTGGCGCCCCTCGTCCCCCCCGAGCGCGAACACGCTGCCGGGGGTCGCTGCACGGACCGCCTCGCCCGGCCCGAAGAACAGGGGACGCGTCATGTTCAGCGGTTTCCGAGCCGCTCCCGCAGGCGGGCGAAGACGCCGGAACCGCTGCTGGCCAGCTGGCCGTCGGTGTACTCCTCGTTGCGCAGCTCGGCCAGCTTGCGCAGGAGCTCCTCCTGCTGCGGGTCCACGTTGCGCGGGGTCTCCACATTGAGGTGCACCCGCAGGTCCCCCCTGCCCTGGCTCCGCAGATGCGTGACGCCCAGGCCCCGCAGGGTCAGGATCTCCCCCGGCTGCGTACCGGGCTTGATGTCGAGCTCCTGGTCGCCGTCGTAGGTGTCGAGGTGCACGGTGGTGCCGAGCGCCGCCGCGGTCATCGGGACGCTCAGCGTCACGTGCAGATCGTCGCCGTCCCGCAGGAAGGTGGAGTCGGTGGCGACCCGGATCTCGACGTACAGGTCGCCCTGCGGCCCGCCGGCGGTCCCCGCCTCACCCTGGCCGGCCAGCTGGATGCGCGTGCCGGTGCTGACGCCCGCGGGGACCTTGATGGTCAGCGTGCGGCGGGCGCGGACCCGTCCCTCGCCGCTGCACTCGTGGCAGGGGCTGGGGATGACGGTGCCGTAGCCCTGGCACGTGCCGCAGGGGGCGCTCGTCATGACCTGGCCGAGGATCGAGCGCACGGCCCGCTGGACCTGGCCCGACCCGCCGCAGATGTCGCAGGTCCGGGGCGAGGTGCCCGGCTGGCAGCAACTGCCGTCGCAGGTGGGGCAGGTCTCCGCCGTGTCCACCTCGATCTTCTTGTTGGTGCCGAAGACCGCGTCCTTCAGGTCGATGCGCACGTTGATGAGCGCGTCCTGGCCCCGGCGCGTCCGCGAGGGCGCGCCGGACTGCTGCCCGCCGCCGCCGAAGAAGGTCTCGAAGATGTCCTGGAAGGCGAAGCCGGAGCCCGAGTAGCCCGCGCCGTACCCGCTGTCCGTCCCGTTCTCGTTGCCGGTGGTGTCGTAGACCCGCCGCTTCTGGGGGTCGGACAGGACCTCGTAGGCGTGGCTGACGCGCTTGAACTCCTCCGACGCGTCCGGGCCCGGGTTGACGTCGGGGTGGAGCTTCCGGGCGAGCTTGCGGTACGCCTTCTTGATTTCCTCCCCGGTCGCACCCTGCGCTACACCGAGAACTTCATAGTGATTACTCACTCCTGCACATCACTTCCTGTTGAACGTTCTGTCGTCTGCTCACCGGCTGTGCCGGCGGAAAGGCCATGGTCGGCCCTGGGCGGCCGTCGACAACCCAGAACCGCGGCCCGCTGCCCCGTTATTCCTCGAGGATCCTCGAGAGGTAGCGGGCGACGGCGCGTACGGCCGCCATCGTGGTCGGGTAGTCCATCCGGGTGGGCCCGAGGATCCCGAGCTTCGCCCCGGCGTCCGGCCCGTACCCTGTCGCCACCACGGAGGCCTCCGACAGGCCTCCATAGGGATTCTCGCTCCCGATCCGCACCGAGATCCCGCGGGCGTCGTACTCCATCTCCGACAGCAGCCGGAGCATGACCACCTGCTCCTCGAGCGCCTCGAGGACGGGCCCGATGCTCAGGGGGAAGTCCCCGGTCGAGCGGGCCAGGTTGGCCGTGCCGGCGAGCAGGATGCGATCGTCCCGACCGAGCCCGGCAAGCTGCTCGAGCGCCTTCACGATCGTACCCCCGTGGGCGCGCAGCCCCGGAGGGAGCCGGGAGAGGGCGACGGCGAGCTCGCCCGGCAGGGCCGTGAGCTTCACCCCCGCCACGGCGGACAGGATGCGCTGCTTGAGCTCCGAAAGCTCCGACTCCTCGATGTCCGCGGTCGTCCGCACGATGCGCTGCTGCACCACGCCGTTCGTCGCGATCAGGACCACGAGGACCTGCTGCGGCGCCAGCAGCACGCATTCGATGTGCCGCACGGACGCCCCGCCGACGCGGGGGAACTGGACGACGGCCACCTGCTGGGTGATCTGCGCGAGCAATCTCACAGTGCGGTCCATGACGTCGTCGAGATCCTCGGCGCCCTCCAGGAGGGTCTGGATCGCCTTCTTCTCCGGCGCGGACAACGGTTTCACCTCGGAGATGCGGTCCACGAACAGGCGGTAGCCCTTGTCGGTGGGGATGCGTCCCGAGCTGGTGTGGGGGGCGGTGATCAGGCCCTCCTCCTCGAGGACGGCCATGTCGTTGCGGATGGTGGCCGAGGAGACCCCGAGCCGATGGCGGTCCACCAGGGCCTTGGACCCGACCGGCTCCCGGGAGTGGACGTAGTCCTCGACGATGGCCCGGAGCACCTCCAGGCGTCGCGGTTCACTCATTCCTGTGTCACCTCCGGATCCGTTCGTCTGGTCGCGCGGCGGGTGGTCCCGGCGGTTAGCACTCGACACACCCAAGTGCCAAGTCTAGTACGTCCGCGTGGATTGTTAGCATTGGGAGCCCGGGCTGCGGCAGACCGCCGGAGCCCCCGTGGGAAGGACGAACCGGGGATGGACTACGGCTGGGGAGCCCAGGACATATCGGCTCCGAAGCGGGTGGCGCTCCCGGATGTCCCCGTCGAGAAGGACCTGGTCCTCGAAGACGTGCAGAGTGGATTCGTCGGCGCGGTGATCCGGGTGGAGAAGTCCGGCGGACTCCACGTGATGGTGCTCGAGGACCGGCGTGGCACGACCCGGACATTCCGGCTCGGCCACGGCTTCCTCCTCGACGGCCGCCCGGTGCACGTCGTCGCGCCCGCCCCGGCCGCTGCCCGTGCGGCCGGCCCTGCCGCCGCACGCACCGCCTCCGGATCCGTCCGGGTCGAGAACGCGCGGGCGAGGACGGCGCGCGCGAGCAGGATCTGGGTGGAGGGCCAGCACGACGCCGAACTCGTCGAGAAGGTGTGGGGTGACGACCTGCGCCTCGAAGGGATCGTCGTCGAGCCGCTCCACGGCGTGGACGACCTGGAAGGCGCCATCCGTGCCTTCGGTCCCGGTCCGCAGCGCAGGCTCGGCATCCTCGTGGACCATCTGCTCCCGGGCACCAAGGAGTCCCGGATCGCCCAGCAGGCGATGACCGCCCCCGGGGCCCGCGGCAACGTGCTGATCGTCGGCCACCCGTACGTGGACGTATGGCAGGCCGTGAAGCCGGCGGCGCTGGGGCTGACGGCCTGGCCCGTGGTCCCTCGCGGCCAGGACTGGAAGACCGGCATCCTGGCCGGTCTCGGCTGGCCGCACCACGATCAGGCCGCCGTGGCCAACGGCTGGAAGCGCATCCTCGGTCGTGTCGTCACCTACGCGGATCTGGAACCGTCGCTGCTGGGCCGCGTGGAGGAAGTGATCGACTTCCTCACCGCAACCCCGGACCGTCCCTGAACAGGTCGGCGCCGCCACCGCGTATTCTTGGAGCACTCCGGGGGGAAGTTCCACGACAGCCAGCAAAGGAATCGACGTTGCCCAACACTGCCGACCGACAGCACCACGGACGGGACGGGTCGCAGCCCGCGTTCGAAGGCACTCCGGCCAACGCCCTCCCCCTGACGGCGTCGGAGGACCGCCAGTTCGCCACCCTGGCGCACTTCGGCGGGATCCTCGGGTTCATCCCGTCCCTGCTGATCTTCCTCATCTTCAAGGGTCGCGGCCCCTTCACGGCCCAGGAGTCGAAGGAGGCGCTGAACTTCACGCTCCCTCCCACGATCCTCGCGCTGGCCGCGTGGCTGCTCTCGCTCCTGCCGGTCGTCGGCGGGGTGTTCGCGGTCGTGAACGCGCTCATCTGGCTGACGATCACCGTCTTCTCGGTCAAGGCCGGCGTCCAGGTCAACCGTGGCCGGCCCTACCGCTACCCCCTGAATCTCCGCCTGATCCGCTGAGCGGCCCGGAGCACGCCTGACGGACCGGTCCGGCAGATCCGATCCGGTCAGTCGGGCAGCAGTCGGCGGACCACGGCATCCGCCAGCAACCGACCCCTGAACGTGAGGACCACCCGCCCTGCGAAGGCCGCGGCGGGCTCGACCAGACCGTCGGCGATGAGCCCGGCGACGGCGCGGCGCCCCGGCGCCGTCAGGGTGTCGGTGGCCAGCCCCTCCCGCAGGCGTACCCGCAGCATCACGTCCTCGACGTAGCGGTCCTCGGCCGAGAGGACCTCGCGCCCGGCCGCCGGGGAACGGCCCGCCGCCAGGGCGTCCGCATAGGGGCGCGGATGCTTCACGTTCCACCAGCGGGTCCCGCCGACATGCGAATGGGCTCCCGGACCTGCCCCCCACCAGTCGCTGCCACGCCAGTAGGCCAGGTTGTGCCGGCACGCGTCAGCGGGGGTGCGCGCCCAGTTGCTCACCTCGTACCACTGCAGTCCGCCCGCGGTGAGCAGCTCGTCCGCGAGCTCGTACTTGTCGGCGTGGTCGTCGTCGTCGATCGGCGGCACCTGTCCGCGGCGGATGCGCGAGGCGAGCTTCGTCCCGTCCTCGATGATGAGGGCGTAGGCCGAGATGTGGTCAGGCGCGTAGGACAGCGCCGTCGTCAGGGTGGTCCGCCAGTCCTCCAGGGACTCCCCCGGAGTGCCGTAGATCAGGTCGAGGCTGACGTGCAGCCCCGCTTCCCGGGCCCACTGCACGGCCTGCGGCACCCGTTCCGGGGAGTGGGTGCGGTCCAAGACGGCGAGGACGTGGGGTACCGCGGACTGCATCCCGAAGGAGACCCGGGTGAAGCCCGCCTCCCTGAGCACGCGCAGCGATTCGGGCGTGACCGAGTCCGGGTTCGCCTCGGTGGTCACCTCCGCGTCGGGCGCCAGGGTCCACTGGTCGCGGGCGGCCCGCAGGATCGCGGCGAGGTCCTCCGCCGGGAGCAGCGTGGGCGTCCCGCCCCCGAAGAAGACCGTCGCGAGCGGTCGGGACGGCACCCCGGAGGCCTCCAGCGCCCGGGCTCCGAGCGCGAGTTCGGCGAGGACGGAGCCGGCGTAGGCGTCCTGCGACGCGCCGCCGCCGAGCTCGGTCGCCGTGTACGTGTTGAAGTCGCAGTAGCCGCACCGCACCGCGCAGAACGGGATGTGGACGTAGAGGCAGAAGGCGCGGTCGACGGCGCCCTCGGCCGCCGAGGACGGCAGGACGCCGTCCTCCGGCGCCGGGAGGCCGAGCGGCAGGGCGCTAGGCACGACGTCCCGAACGGTTGTGCGTCACTTCTTGGCTTTGTCCTTCGACTCGTCGGAGGACAGGGCCGCGATGAAGGCCTCCTGGGGCACTTCCACGCGCCCCACCATCTTCATGCGCTTCTTGCCCTCCTTCTGCTTCTCGAGCAGCTTGCGCTTGCGAGAGATGTCGCCGCCGTAGCACTTGGCGAGGACGTCCTTGCGGATCGCACGGATACTCTCCCGGGCGATGATCCGTGCCCCGATCGCCGCCTGGATGGGCACCTCGAACTGCTGGCGCGGGATGAGCTCGCGGAGCTTGCCCGTCATCATCACGCCGTAGGCGTAGGCCTTGTCGCGGTGGGTGATGGCGCTGAACGCGTCCACCTGCTCCCCCTGCAGGAGGATGTCGACCTTCACCAGGTCGGACACCTGATCACCGTCGGCCTTCCAGTCGAGGGACCCGTACCCGCGGGTCTTGGACTTCAGCAGGTCGAAGAAGTCGAAGACGATCTCCGCGAGCGGCAGCCGGTACCGGATCTCGACGCGATCCTCGGAGAGGTAGTCCATGCCGCCGAGGACGCCGCGGCGCTGCTGGCAGAGCTCCATGATGGCTCCGACGAATTCCGACGGCGCGAGGATGGTCGCCGACACCATGGGCTCGCGCACCTCGGCGATCTTGCCGACGGGGTACTCGCTGGGATTGGTCACCTTCAGCACGCGCTTGTCCTCGAGGGTCACCTCGTACTCGACGTTCGGGGCGGTGGAGATGAGGTCCAGGTTGTACTCGCGCTCGAGGCGCTCGCGCGTGATCTCGAGGTGCAGGAGACCGAGGAAGCCGACGCGGAAGCCGAAACCGAGCGCCGCGGACGTCTCGGGCTCGTAGACCAGCGCGGCGTCGTTCAGAGTGAACTTCGCCAGGGCGTCCCGCAGCACCGGGTAGTCGGTCCCGTCGAGCGGGTAGAGACCCGAGAAGACCATGGGCTTCGGGTCCTGGTACCCGCCCAGGGACTCCGCTGCCGGCTTGGCCAGGTTGGTGACGGTGTCGCCGACCTTCGACTGGCGGACGTCCTTGACGCCCGTGATCAGGTACCCCACCTCGCCGACGCCCAGGCCCTTGCTGGGCTTCGGTTCGGGCGAGCTGACCCCGATCTCGAGCAGCTCGTGGCTGGCCCGCGTGGACATCATCTGGATGCGCTCGCGCGGACTGAGCTTGCCGTCGACGACCCGCACGTACGTGACCACCCCGCGGTAAGTGTCGTACACGGAGTCGAAGATCATGGCCCGGGCGGGGGCGTTCGGATCACCCGTCGGCGCCGGCAGGTCCCGCACGATCTTGTCCAACAGGGCCTCGACGCCGACGCCGGTCTTCCCGGACACCATGAGCACGTCCTCGGGCTCGCCGCCGATGAGGCTCGCGAGCTCCGCCGCGTACTTCTCCGGCTGGGCCGCAGGCAGGTCGATCTTGTTCAGGACCGGGATGATCGTGAGGTTGTTCTCCATCGCGAGATAGAGGTTCGCGAGGGTCTGGGCCTCGATGCCCTGGGCCGCGTCCACGAGCAGGATCGCGCCCTCGCAGGCGGCGAGGGACCGCGACACCTCGTACGTGAAGTCCACGTGGCCGGGAGTATCGATCATATTGAGGGCGTACGCGGTGCCATCCACCTCCCAGGGCAGCCGGACGGCCTGGGACTTGATCGTGATGCCGCGCTCGCGCTCGATATCCATCCGGTCGAGGTACTGCGCCTTCATGTCCCGCTGCTCGACGGCCCCCGTGAGCTGCAGCATGCGGTCGGCGAGCGTGGACTTCCCGTGATCGATATGGGCGATGATGCAGAAGTTCCTGATGATCGCCGGATCGGTGGCGGCAGGCACCGGAGCGGTGCGGGCCATGGGTGACACGTAGCTTCCTCACTCTTGCTGAACAGGGACTCTTGTGGAACGTCTCTCGTGGGACGGGGCCCTGTGCCCGGACGGTGTCCGGCGGCACCGGTCCGCGGCCACTCTCCCTAGTGTCCCATGTTGCCGCGCGGCCGCGGCAATCGCCGCAGGTCCCACGTCGACGACGTCACCCGCCCGGCCCGCGCCGGCCGCGGGAACCGCCGGCGACGCCCGACGCGCTCGCTAGGATGCGACCATGGCGATCACCCTGCGCTCCTTCCTGTCCTTCACGAACCGCGTCGTCCGCGCCGCGGGCCGCGCGGTACCCGGGCAGGAGGACGCCCCTGCCCAGCGGCGCCCAACCGGACCCGCGGGCGCCCCTCCGTCCCGGGCCGCCCACGGTGCCCGGCGGGCGGCCCTGCTCGCGTACTCCCCCACCGCGGACGGCAGGCCCGACCCCGGGGAGATCGTCTGGACGTGGGTGCCGTACGAGGACGACCCCGCCCGGGGGAAGGACCGCCCGGTGCTGCTGGTGGGCCGGGAGGGGAACGCCCTGCTCGGCCTGATGCTCACGAGCCGCGACCGCAACAACGCGCGGGACCAGGACGATCGCTACGTCGACATCGGGACGGGGGCATGGGATCGGCAGGGGCGCCCGAGCGAAGTGAAGGTGGACCGCCTGCTGCGGATCCGGCCGGACGACATCCGGAGGGAGGGTGCCGTCCTTCCGCGCCGGCACTACGAGACGGTGATCGCTAGGGTCCCCCGGCATCTGCTCGGGTGAGTCGCCGGTCGCCCACGTCGCGGCCGGAACGGGTTCCCGGCCCCGGACCGCTCGGGTTGCGGGCGGCTTTCTGCTAATCTGTATAGCTGTGTGTCCGCGCAGGTCTTCGGGCACTTTGGCCGATCTCTCCACGGTGTCCCCACGCCGCTCAGTCTCCGGTCGGCCGAAATACCCTCACGACCAGTCCGCAAAAACAAAGAAAGTTCTCATACGTGGCAAATATCAAGTCCCAGAAGAAGCGCATCCTCACCAACGAGAAGGCGAGGCAGCGCAACAACTCGGTCAAGTCCGAGCTCAAGACCGCGATCCGCGCCGTGAACACGGCCGTCGAGGGCGCGGACAAGGATGCTGCCGCCACGGCGCTGCAGGCGGCCAGCCGCAAGCTCGACAAGGCTGTGACCAAGGGTGTGCTGCACAAGAACAACGCAGCGAACCGCAAGTCCGCGATCTCCAAGAAGGTCAACGCGCTCTGAGCGACGGAACCTTCGACGAAGGGCCGGCTCCTGACGGGGCCGGCCCTTTGTCGTTCCATCGGAATCCGTCAGGGCCGCCGCCCGGCCGGACGCCCGGTCAGCCGTCGCCGAGTGCGATGACGGTCACGGCCCGTTCGACGGCGTAGACGGGGTCGCGGGATTCGCCCTTCACCTGGGCATCGGCCTCCGCGAGGGCCCGCACGCAGCGGGCGAGGGCGTCGGGACTGAAGCGCTGGGCTTCCTTCCGCGCCTGATCCACCTGCCACGGCGCCATGCCGAGGTCCTTGGCCAGCTGCATCGAGGACCCGCGAACCCCGTGGACCTTCGCCACGGCCCGCACCTTCATCGCGAGGGCGGCCACGATGGGCACGGGGTCGGCCCCCGTCGCGAGGGCATGCCGGAGCATCGACAGGGCCTGCGCGGTGCGTCCCGCCAGCGCGGCGTCGGCCACCTTGAAGCCCGTCGCCTCGACGCGGCCCCCGTAGTACTTCTCCACCGTCTCGACGGTGACGTCGCCGGTCATGTCGGCCATGAGCTGCTGGCAGGCCGCCGCGAGCTCCGGGAGCTGCGATCCCACGGCCGCCACGAGGGCGCGGACGGCATCCGGGTCGATGCGGCGGCGGGCGGCGCGGAACTCGGTCGTGACGAACTCGGCCTTCTCGCCGTCCTTCTTCAGCGGCTGGCAGTCGACGACGGTCGCCCGGGCGGCCTTGACCGCGTCCAGCAGCTTCTTCCCGCGATTGCCGCCCGAATGCCGCAGCACCAGCACGACGTCGGGCGCCGGGTCGGCCAGGTAGGACAGCGCGTCGACCAGGAAGGCGTCGTTCATCTGGGCCAGCCCGGCCACCTCGATGATCTTCCAGTCCCCGAAGAGCGACGGGCTCGCCTGCATCGCCAGGTGGCCGGCCTCGTAGGATCCTGCGTCGAACCGGACCAGCTCGGCGTCGGGCTGCGCCGTGCGGACCTGCTGCCGGATCGACTCTGCCGCCTTCGACGCGAGGTAGTCCTCCGGACCGGCGAGCAGGACGACGCCGGCAGGTTGCACGTCGCGCCAGGAGGCCGACTGCTGGTGGGCGGCGCCGGTCCGGCCGGCCGGTGATCTCGTTGCCACGTGGCGGGGTTCCTTCCCTCGAAACACCTCCTACTGTTGCACGGCGCCGACGTGCCTCAAAGTTCCCACCCTCCCGACGCGGAGGGGCCTCATCGGAGCGGGCGGACGTCGACTCTCGTGCCGACGGCGTCCACCGTGAAGGACCCCAGGTCGTCCGTGCGGGCCGCCACGATCCCTGCCCGGCCGAGCGCGTCGAGGATGCTCGGATGCGGATGGCCGTACTCGTTGTCCTCCCCCGCCGAGATGAGGGCCAGCCGCGGATCGAGCGCGTCGATCAGCGCCGTACCCCCGTTCCTCGCCCCGTGGTGCGCGATCTTGAGGATGTCGACCCCGCCGTGCGCGAGACCCGGATGGACGCCCAGGAGGGCTGCCGCGGCGTCCTCCTCGAGGTCGCCCGTCAGCAGGATCCTGAGCGGGCGGCCGTCCGCCGGCACCTCGACGTCGAGCACCGCGCTCGCGTTGTTCTCCTCCGACACGTCGGCTTCCGGGGTGGGCCACACCACGTCCACCCGGAGCGGCGGCAGGTCCAGGGTGGTCGTGGTGTCCAGCCGCTCGGGATCGATCCCGGTCGCCCGCGCGACGTCGATCACCGACGCGGGGAGGCCGGGCTCCCCGCTGGAGTAGTAGAGGGCGCTGAGGGACCGTCCCCGGACGACGCCCTCCACGCCGCCGTAGTGGTCGTCGTGCAGGTGCGTGATGACCAGGGCGTCGATCACCTCCACCCGCAGCGCGTCCAGGCAGCGGTCCATGGTGTCCGGGTCCGGCCCGGCGTCGACCACCAGCGCGTGCCCGGGCGTCGTCGCCAGGACCACGCCGTCGCCCTGGCCGACGTCGCACATGGCCAGATCCCATGCAGCGACGGCCGGTCCCGCCCTCACCCGGACGATCGCGACGGCGACGGCGACGCACAGGATCAGGACCGCGAGGACGACCGTCGCCCGCCCGCGGCGGAGTCGTGCGGTCCTCGAGGCGGAGTGCGGGGCGGCTCGGGCCGCGGGCTGCGGGCGGCTGCCGGCGGCGCCTCCCCGGACGACGACGGATGAGTAGCGCCGCGTGGTGCCGGGAGGGCCGCGCCGGGCGACGGCGACGAGGACCGCCAAGACCACGAACGACACCGCCGCTGCGGCGACCGCGCCGGGGATCCCCGGGAGCCAGGGCATACCCGCGCCCGGCCCGGCGGACAGCAGCTCCGCGACGCGCGCCACCCACCGCGTTCCCCACTGGGCCGCGCCGACCAGCACGGGCGCCAGGGCGGGGGCACCGGCGAGCGCGAGGACCGCGAGCATGCCGAGCAGTGTGATCGCCGGGACGACGGGTGACACGAGGACGTTCGCGGGCAGCGAGTACAACGGCAGCACGGGCTGGATGAGTACGAGCACGGGTGTGCAGAACAGCTGCGCGGTCAGGGGGATGGCCAGCAGCTGCGCGGCGGGTCGTGGCATCACCCGCTGGAGGGCCTCCGACACCCGCGGTCCCGCCAGCACGAGGCCCAGGGTCGCGGTGACGGACAGCACGAAGGCGTAGGACACGGAGAGCCAGGGATCCGCGGCGAGCAGGACGATGACGGACACCAGGAGGAGGGTCAGCGACGCCCTGCCGCGTCCGGACAGGACGGCTCCGACGCCGATCGCACCCATGACGGCTGCGCGGAGGACACTTGGTTCGGGCCGGACCAGCATCACGAACCCCACGAGGGCGAGCACGGCTCCCGCGGCGGCCGGGACGCGCGGGGCGCGGACGAGTCGCAGGGCCAGGAAGGCGAACGCCACGACGTAGGAGCAGTTCGCCCCGCTGACGGCCGTCAGGTGCGTCAGGCCGGTCGTCCTCATGGCGTCCGCCAGGCCGGGGTCCAGGCCGGTCCTGTCACCGAGTGCCATTCCCGGGAGCAGGCCCCCGTCCCGGTCGTCGCGCAGGGAGTGCTCCCGGAAGCGTGTGCGCAGGCGGTCGGTGTAGCCCAGCCACCCGTCCGCCTCGTCGACGGTCGGCGCACTGGCGGGGAGGAAGACAGCCCTCGCCCTGCCGACACGATCGGAGGGCTTCGCGGTCCCCAGCACGCGTACGGTGTCCCCGGTCCCCACACCGCCCCACGGCTCGGGGGCGAGAACCGCGACCGGCGTCCTGGCTGAGAAGCGGTTCCCCTGCAGGACGCCCCCGATGACGTCGGCGTCCACCAGGTAGCGGTTCCCGCCCCCGAAGGGGCCGGGGGGCAGGAGGGCCGGCTCGCCCGAGATCCGCAGGGTCGCCGTGAACGGCACGCCAGCCTGCACGGCCCGCCCGACCGGTCCTGCTTCGGCGCGGGCGAGGCTGCCCCCTGCCGCCAGCAGGACGAGGGCCAGCGCAGCGGCCGGGGCGAGTGCCTGTGCCGACAGCACGGTCCACACCCGTGGTGGTGTCGCCACCGGTGCCCGGGGCGCCAGGAGGAGCACGCACCCAAGGACGAGGCCGGCCGCGCCGGCGAGAAGGCCTCCCGCCGTCGCGCCCGCCGCTCCGCCGTGGACCGCGGTCGCGGCGGCGATCCACGCTGCCGCGGCGGAGGGCACGAGCCTGAGATCGCCGCTCCAGCGCAGCCACCGCCGACCATCCTCTGCTGCCCGGACCTGTACTGCCCGGTCCCGTGCTGCCGGGACCTCTGCTGCCCGGCCCTGTGCCGCGGCGAACGACACGGCGGGTTCCGGTGGCCGGAGGTCCGATACGTCAGGGTCCGCGGTCGCACCGGCCGTCCGATGTCGTTCCGGTCCGGCGCCGGGGCCGCGGGTACCCGGGGCGGTCGAGCTGCTCACCGGACGGAGACGCGTGGCAGGATTCCCTCGAGCAGGGCGGGACCGATGCCGGGTACGGCGTCGACGTCGGCGGCCTGGGTGAAGGGGCCGTGTTCCTCGCGCCAATCGATGATCCGCTGCCCGAGGACGGGCCCCACCCCCGGGAGCGACTCGATCTCGGCCAGGGTGGCGGTGTTGAGGTCGATGATCCCCCCTGCGGGATCGGCGGCACCGGCAGCACCGGCAGCACCGGCAGCAGGATCGGGCGGGGCCGCCGTCCCGCCCGATCCGGGGGCGGGCCCCTCCGCGCCGGGGCGTGGCTCCTCGCCCACCGCCAGCAGGTGGATGTGCTGGCCGTCGGTCGGGAGGCCGGCGAGGTTGATCGCTTCGAGGTCGGCCTCCGGGAGGGCGCCTCCCGCGCGCTCGATCACCTCGACGAGGCGCGTGCCGGCGGGGACCTCGATGACTCCCGGGGATGCCACCGCCCCGGTGACGTACACGATCACCGGCCCCTCCCCCGGACCTGTCCCGGCCTGCGGGTGGGGCCCTGCGCCTCCGCCAGGAGGAACACTCCCGGCCGCGGACGCCCCACCCGTAGGCCCGGGACCGCTTCCGGCAGGCCCGGTACCGGCCTCCCGGTCACCGGCAGGCCCGGTATCGGGTGGCCCGGCGTCGAGCTCCACCGACACCGCGGCGGCGGAGGGTTCGGAACTGCGCACGAGGAAGAGCGCCGCTCCGACCGCCAGCGCGACCCCGAGGAACACGAGCGCCGCCGAGCGAGCGACGCGCCACTGGATGCCTCCGCGGGGGGAAGGACCGGCGTCGTCCTCGCGGGGGTGTCCATAGCCGTCGCCATCGCCCTCGCCGTCGACCTCGCGGTGCGGAACGGGATGGGGCGGCGGCCAGGCGTCGCCGGCCGTCGGCCATCGGTGCTTACCCATGCAGCCAACCTAGGAGGGGCGTGGCGCGCGGGCCGTCGCCGGTGCGGCTATGTGGACATCTCCGGCCCGCACGCCCGCGGTGTCAGGCCATGCCGGTCTGCTCCGCACTGACGGTCACGGCCACGACGCCGAGGCCGGCGTGGGCTGCGAGCACCGCCGGGCAGGACGCGAGGGACACGCGCTCGGGTCCGACGCCGTGGCCGAGCCGCTCGGCGAGGTCCGACGCCTCCTCCTCGTTGCCGAAGTGGTGCACGGTCAGTCGGGCTGCACCGCCCCGCCGCGTGACGTCCGCCTCGGCCAGTTCCTGCAACCGCTGGAGTGCCCGGGCGGCGGTGCGCATCCTCTCCAGCGGCACCAGGCGCCCTCCCTGCACATGGAGGATCACGCGGACGGAGAGCAGCGTCCCCAGCCACCCGGCAGCACCGGAGATCCGCCCTCCGCGGCGCAGTTGCTCGAGGCTCGGCACGTAGAAGTAGAGCGCCGAGCCGCGGGCGGCCATGGCGGCGGCGGCGGCCGAGGACTGCAGGTCACCGCCGCCGCGCGCGGCCGCCAGCGCGGCGAGGGCGGCCCTGCCCTGCGCCATGGCAGCGGTCCGGGTGTCGATGACCTCGACGGGCAGCGCGGCGCGGGACGCCGCCAGGCGCGCCGCGTCCGCGGTCCCGGACAGCAGCCCCGAGAGGTGCACGGACACGATGCCGTCGTACCCGTCGTCGGCCAACCTGCCGTACAACCGGTCGAACTGGCCGGGCGACGGTCGGGAGGTACGCACGTCCGCACCGGCGGCGAGGGCCAGCATCAGCGGACCGGTGACGTCGTCGTACTCGCCGGTGAGGATCTCGTCGCCCACCAGCACCGGCATGGGGACCACCTCGATCCCCTCGGCGGGCGCCCCGGGCAGGCGCCAGCCGAGCGGGAAGCCCGCGGCGGAGTCGGTGACCACCGCTATGCGCATCGAACCTCCCGTGCCGGTCCACCGTCCGCCGGGGCCTGCCTCATCGGGACCTCATCAGGCCGGGACGATGTTGACCAGTTTCGGCGCGCGCACGATGACCGTGCGCACATCGCGGCCGTCCAGGACACGCTGCACCTGATCGCTGGCCAGGGCGAGCTCGCGCAGGGCGTCCTCGCCTATGTCCGGCGAGACGGTGAGGCGGTCGCGCACCTTACCCTGCACCTGAACGACGGCGACGACGCTGTCCTGCGTCAGCAGGCTCGGGTCGACGACGGGCCAGCCCGCGGTGGCGACGGTCGCCTCGTGTCCGAGCCGCTCCCACAGGTCCTCCGCCGTATAGGGCGCGAACAGTCCGAGGATCACTGCGACGGCCTCCGTCGCCTCACGGACGGCCGGATCGCCGCCGCCCACCCCGGTGTCGATCGCCTTGCGGGTCGCGTTGACCAGTTCCATCAGCTTGGCGATGACGACGTTGAACTTGTTGGCCTCCATCAGTTCGGAGGCGTCGGCGACCGTCCTGTGGGTCACGGAGCGCAGCGCGCGGTCACCCGTCGACGGATCCGTCCCGGCGGCGCTCGTCACGTCGCCACCGAGCCGCCAGGCGCGGGCGAGGAACTTCGCGGAGCCCGACGGCGAGACGTCCGCCCAGTCGACGTCGTCCTCCGGCGGGGACGCGAACACCATGGTGAGGCGGACGGCGTCGACGCCGAACCGGTCGAGCTGCTCGCCGAGGTCCACCCCGTTGCCGAGGGACTTGCTCATGGCCTTGCCGCCGTTGAGCACCTGGCCCTGGTTGAGCAGGGCGCTGAAGGGCTCCGTGAACGAGACCATGCCCAGGTCGAACAGCACCTTCGTGAAGAACCGGCTGTAGAGCAGGTGGAGGATGGCGTGCTCGACGCCGCCCACGTACTGTCCCACCGGAAGCCAGCGGTTGACCGCCTCGGTGTCGAAGGGCGCGGTCTCCAGGAGCGGGTCGATGAACCGCAGGTAGTACCAGGACGAGTCCACGAAGGTGTCCATGGTGTCGGTGTCACGCCGCGCGGCGCCTCCGCAGGACGGGCAGGCCACGTTGACCCACTCCTCCACCGCGGCCAGCGGCGAGGTCCCCTTCGGCGCCAGGGCCTCCCCGCGGAGCCCTTCCGGCAGCGTGACGGGCAGCTGGTCGTCCGGCACCGGCACCTCGCCGCAGGACGGGCAGTGGATGATCGGGATGGGCGTACCCCAGAAGCGCTGCCGCGACAGCAGCCAGTCCCGCAGCCGGTAGTTGATGGTGTGCTCACCGGTGCCCTGCGCCTCGATCAGCTCGACGGCGCGGCGGATGGCCGTCGTCTTGTCCAGGCCGGTCAGCTCCCCCGAGTTGACGAGGGTGCCCTCGCCGGTCGTCGCGATCCCGGTGGCGGCGGCGTCGTCCGCCCCGGTGTCGACGACAGTGCGCACGGGCAGGTCGAAGGCCCGCGCGAAGTCGAGGTCGCGCTGGTCGTGCGCGGGGACGGCCATGATCGCACCGGTGCCGTAGTCCGCCAGCACGTAGTCCGCGGCCCACACGGGCAGCTTCTCGCCGTTGAGGGGGTTGACGGCGTAACGGCCGGTGAAGACGCCCGTCTTCTCCCGCTCCGTCGCCTGCCGTTCGATCTCCGACAGGCCCTTGACCTGTTCACGGTACGCCTCGAGGGCCGCACGGTGTTCGGGGGTGACCAGCTCGAGCGCGAGCTCGGCGTCCGCCGCGACGACGAAGAAGGTGGCCCCGTACAGGGTGTCGGGGCGCGTGGTGAAGACGGTGACGTCCGTGTCCGGCAGGCCGGCGTCGGCCCCGATCCGGAACCGGACGTGTGCTCCCTCGGACCGGCCGATCCAGTTGCGCTGCATGGCCAGCACGCGCTCGGGCCAGTGGCCCTTGAGCTGCTCCATGTCGTCCAGCAGGCGGTCGGCGTAGTCCGTGATCTTGAAGTACCACTGGTTCAGGCTCTTCTTGGTGACCATGGTCCCGCAGCGGTCACAGGCACCGTTGATGACCTGCTCGTTCGCCAGCACCGTCTGGTCCTTCGGGCACCAGTTCACCGGGGAGTCCCGGCGGTACGCCAGGCCCTTCTGGAAGAACCGGACGAACAGCCACTGGGTCCAGCGGTAGTACTCAGGATCCGAGGTGTGCAGCCGGCGGTCCCAGTCCGCACTGATCGCGTAGCGGCGGAAGGACTTCGCCTGGGTCTCGATGTTCGCGTACGTCCACTCCGCCGGGTGCGCGTTGCGCTTGATCGCCGCGTTCTCGGCGGGGAGCCCGAACGAGTCCCACCCGATCGGGTGCAGGACGTCGAAGCCCTTCTGCCGGTAGAACCGCGCGGCGACGTCTCCCATGGCGAACGCCTCGGCGTGGCCCATGTGCAGGTCGCCGGACGGGTAGGGGAACATGTCCAGGACGTAGCGCCGCTCGCGCGACCCGTCGTCGGCCGGGGCGAAGGCCCGGAGCCGGTCCCAGACCGCCGGCCACTTGGCCTCGATGGCCGGGAAGTCATAGGTGTTGTCGTCCGGCTGAGCGACCTCGGGGTTGCTGCTCACTGTATGTTGGCCTGTCCTGTCGGTGGAACGTGGTTCTGCGGTGGTGCGTCGCTGCCTGGCTCCTGCTGCGAACCCGGAGGCCCCGGGGCGGTCCTGCACCGGACACACAAAAGCCCCTCGCAGACGGGAGGGGCTGGCCGCACGGCGGAGACCGTGCGGCTACGTAAGGAGCGAGGCGCGCAGCATGCCTTCACTTTAGCAGTGCGCGCGGGACGGTGCCCCGCCGCGCTGCGGCATGGAAAGGGCGTCCTGCGGCCCGTCGGACCCCAGGACGCCCCTGACGCGTCGGTGCTAGCTGTACTGAGCCGTCAGGTTGGTGACACTCGGGTGATGGGTGTGGTTCCGATGCCGGTGTGGATACGTTCAGTGTTGTAGTGCTCGAGCCAGGGTGCAAGGGCGGCTTGACGGTGAGCGCTGCTGGTGAACACCTGGCGGTAGGCCCATTCGGTTTGCAGGGTGCGGTTGAAGCGCTCGGCTTTGCCGTTGGTCCAGGGGCAGTGCGGTCTGATGAATCGTTGAACGGCGCCGAGATCCGCGACGGCCTGCTTGAAGGCCGCGGAGTTGCGGTAGGCGAACGCGTTGTCGGTGATGACGCGTTCGATCCGGTCGATGCCATGAGTGTTGAGGTACGCGGCGGCGCGGGTCAGGAACCCGGCCGCGGTGAGGCCCTTCTCATCGGGCAGGACCTCCGCGTAGCCCAGCCGGGTGTGGTCATCGATGGCGACGTGCACGAAGTCGTAGCCGATGCCCCGGCTCCTGACCTGTTCGGAGCGGCCGTGGGCGCGCCAGCCGCCTCCGTCGGGGATTCGTCCGAGTTTCTTCACATCCAGGTGCACCAGGTCCCCGGGCCGATCGCGCTCGTACCGGGTCGACGTCGCCCGGGAGGCACGGATCGGGGTCCCGGTCAGCGGGTCGCAGTCCGCCAGTCGCGGCACATGGTGGCGGTGCAGGATCCGGGTCACGGTCCGCGCCGGGACCCCGGTGGCCGCCGCGATGCGTAAGGGCCCGAACCGCAACCGGTGCCGGGCGTCCAGGACGGCCTGTTCCCGGTCCGGGCTGGTCCGTCCGGGTGAATGCAGGGGTCGGCTCGAGCGGTCCTGCAAGCCGGCGGGGCCTTCAAGGTGGAACCGTCGCACCCACCGGTACGCGGTCTGCCGGGACACGCCGAGCTCCGCGGCGATATGCGCGACCGGCCGGCCCGCGGCGACCCGATCAACAAGCAGTCGCCTTCCATGAACGGTCAGGCGGGCGTTAACGTGAGACACGAGGACCTCCGAGCACGAAGTGTGGGAACTAGACAGCTCCACTTAGCCCGGAGGTCCTCCTCCATTTCAAGACCCCCGCGTCAACAACGTCCCAGCCCAGTACAGCTAGCGCACGTCCTCGTCGATCCAGTCGAAGGTCTTCGTCACGGCCTTCTTCCACATGCGCAGCTGGCGCTCACGCTCGGCGTCGTCCATCTCCGGGTTCCAGCGCTTGTCCTCCGACCAGTTGCTGGACAGCTCGTCGGTGTCCTTCCAGAAGCCGACGGCGAGGCCTGCGGCGTAGGCGGCGCCGAGGGCCGTGGTCTCCGTGACCTTCGGACGGATGACCGGGATGCCGAGGATGTCGGCCTGGAACTGCATCAGCGCGTCGTTGGCGACCATGCCGCCGTCGACCCTGAGGTCCTCCATGTTCACGCCGGAATCGGCGTTCGCCGCGTCCAGCACCTCACGGGTCTGGAATGCCGTGGCCTCCAGTGCCGCCCGGGCGATGTGTCCCTTGTTCACGAAGCGGGTCAGGCCGACGATGGCGCCGCGGGCATCGGAGCGCCAGTACGGCGCGAAGAGGCCGGAGAACGCCGGGACGATGTAGACGCCGCCGTTGTCGTCGACCGTCGTCGCGAGCTGCTCCACCTCGGGGGCACTCTGGATGATGCCGAGGTTGTCCCGGAGCCACTGGATCAGCGACCCGGTGACGGCGATCGACCCTTCGAGCGCGTACACCGGCTTCGCGTCGCCGAGCTTGTAGCAGACGGTCGTGAGCAGGCCGTTCTTCGAGTGGACGATCTCCTCGCCGGTGTTGACGATCATGAAGTTGCCGGTGCCGTAGGTGTTCTTCGCGCCGCCCTTCTCGAACGCCGCCTGGCCGAACGTGGCAGCCTGCTGGTCACCGAGGATGCCGGCGACCGGCACCTCGCGGAGGAGCTGCGAGGTATGGACGGTGCCGTAGACCTCCGAGGAGGACTTGATCGCCGGCATCATCGAGAGCGGGACGCCGAAGTCCGCGAGGATCGACTCGTCCCAGGACAGGGTGTCGAGGTCCATGAACAGGGTGCGGGAGGCATTGGTGACGTCGGTGATGTGCACGCCGCCGTCCGTGCCGCCCGTGAGGTTCCAGGTGACCCAGGAGTCGGTGTTGCCGAACAGGAGGTCGCCTGCCTCGGCCTTCGCCCGGGCACCCTCGACGTTGTCGAGGATCCACTTGATCTTGGTGCCGGAGAAGTAGGTCGCCAGGGGCAGACCCACCTTGTCCTTGTAGCGCTCGACACCACCGTTCTTGGCGAGCTCGTCGACGATGTTCTGGGTGCGGGTGTCCTGCCAGACGATGGCGTTGTACACGGCCTGGCCGGTGGTCTTGTCCCAGACGACGGCGGTCTCGCGCTGGTTGGTGATGCCGACGGCGGCGATATCGTGGCGGGTGAGGTTCGCCTTGGACAGCGCGTTGCCGATGACCTCGCGGGTGTTGGCCCAGATCTCGGCGGGATCGTGTTCCACCCAGCCCGCCTTCGGGAAGATCTGCTCGTGCTCCTTCTGGCCGGAGGACACGATATCGCCCTTGTGGTCGAACACGATGGCCCGGCTGGAGGTGGTGCCCTGGTCGATGGCGATGACGTACTGCTGCGACATGTCTTACTCCTTCATTGGATGACGACGTGGAGAAGTGGGCGCCCGTGGGGGCGCCACGTGGCAAGGCTTCCTAGGCTGCAGGAGGGAACGAGACGAACTGGATCACGAGACCGGCGAGCGCACCGCCGATGATCGGTCCGACGACCGGGACCCAGGCGTAGCCCCAGTCGCTGCTGCCCTTGCCCCTGATGGGCAGCAGGGCATGGGCGATACGGGGGCCGAGGTCACGGTTCGGGTTGATGGCGTACCCGGTGGGACCACCGAGCGAGGCGCCGATTCCGACGACGAGCAGCGCGACGGCGAGCGGGCCGAGACCGGACGGCGTGTTGCCGAAGGACAGGATCACGAACACGAGGACGAACGTCCCGATGATCTCGGTGACCACGTTCCAGCCGTAGGAGCGGATGGCGGGACCGGTCGAGAAGACACCGAGCTTGTTCGCGGGCTCCGGCTCCTCGTCGAAGTGCTGCTTGTAGGCGAGCCAGCACGCGACCGCACCGAGGATGGAGCCGAGCATCTGCGCGGCGAGGTAGCCCATCGCGTTGATGAAGTCCTTGTCGACGCCGGGAGCGAACTCGGCGGTGTCGGGGTTCACCCAGAGGCCCACGGTGACGGCGAAGTTCAGGTGGGCGCCGGACAGCGCGGCGACGAAGACACCTGCGAAGACGGCGAGCCCCCACCCGAAGTTGACCATGAGAAAACCGCCGTTGTTGCCCTTGGTCCTTGCGAGCGCGACATTCGCGACCACGCCGGTACCGAGCAGCAACAGCATAAATGTGCCGAATGCTTCGGCTACGAACACGTCCAGAGACATCTTTGACTCCTTTGTCTATTCACTTATCGACGGGTGCCGCCGCCTCGACGGCACCCGTTCGCTTCCCCCGGCAACCACTGCCGTTGGTACTGCACCGCTGCGGGAAGCAGCGGTTCGACCCCGATACGGCGGATGCCGCTACGGCGTCAGGTTCTTGACATGCACCCGGTGCGCGTCCGCGAGGACCTTCTCGGCGAGCTTGATCTCGGCTGCGGATCGCGCTGCGTCCCATCCGAGGAGGGGCGCCAGGGTGTCGGCCAGTTCCGCGAGCAGCTCCCCGGTGACGAGTCCCCGGAATGCGAGTGAGGTACGGCGGATCAGGACGTCGATCAGGTGGCCGACCTGCTCGTTCTCGACCATGTAGGCGAGTTCGCGCGTGCTCAGCTCCTGCGTGGAATTCAACACCCTGTCGGGGCCTTCTGTCAGGTAGTCGATGACATCGGTCGCGCGTGTCCCGTAACGGGTGAGCAGCACCTCGACGCGGGCTTCGTCGACTCCGGGGCGCACGGCCTTCCTGATCCATGCGCGCTCCGCGGCCTCGTCGGTCGGGAAGTCCGTACCCCCGCCGATGGCGACACCGGCGGTCGAGGTCTTGCGTGCGGCTCCGAGAGCGGCCAGCGTCTCGTCGGCGAGGTGCTCCGACAGGGCGCGGAACGTGGTCCACTTGCCGCCCACAAGGCTCAGCGTCGTGACCTTCCGGTCGCCGAGCTTCTCCTCGCGCTTCTCGATCCGGTAGTCCCTCGAGACGAACCCCGGCTGGGTCTCGTCGTGGCGCGGCAGCGGGCGGACGCCCGAGAAGCTGTACACGATGTCGTCGTTCGTGACCTTGATGTCCGGGAAGACGTGGCCGATCAGCTCGAAGAAGTAGTCGATCTCCTCGTCGGTGCACACGGCCTGCTCGTCGACGTCGACGTCGATGTCCGTGGTGCCGACCAGGACGCGGTCGCCCATGGGGTAGATCAGGACGATCCGGCCGTCGACGTGTTCGAAGAAGATCTCCGTGCCGTTGCACGCCTTGAGCAGCTCGGGGTGGTCGAGCACGATGTGCGAGCCCTTGGTGCCGCCCATGAAGCGGGTGTCCTCGCCGAGGGTGGCGTTGGTCCGGTCGGTCCACGCGCCGGTCGCGTTGACGACGACGTCGGCCTGGAAGGTGAACGTCTCGCCCGTGAGCTCGTCGCGGAGCTGCACGCCGTCGTCGCTCGTCCCGACGGCACTGACGTAGTTCGCGGCGCGGGCCGACGGGTTGGCGAGCTTCCCGTCTCGCAGGACGTCGAGGGTCAGCCGCTCGGGGTTGTGCACCGAGGCGTCGAAGTAGGTGGCCGCGTACTTGATGTCCTTGCGGACGTCGGGCATGGCCGCGAGGGCCTTCTTGCGGCCCACGAACGAGTGACGGGGCACGTTGCCGCCGTCACGGGAGAAGAAGTCGTACATGGTCAGGCCGGCCTTGATGAGCACGGCTCCGCGCTCCACCTGCTTGCCCTGGCGGTGCGTCAGGAAGCGCATCGGAGCGGAGAGGATCCCGGAGAACGTCGTGTAGATCGGGATCGTGGTCTGGAGTGGCTTCACGTAGTGGGGGGCGATGCGCAGGAGCGCGTTGCGCTCGACGACGGATTCCCGGACGAGGCGGAACTCGCCGTTCTCGAGGTAGCGGATGCCTCCGTGGATCATGTGCGAGGAAGCACCCGAGGCGCCCTGGCAGTAGTCGCCGCGCTCGACGAGCGCGACATCGATTCCCTGGAGAGCGAGGTCGCGGAACGTGCCGACCCCGTTGATGCCGCCACCGATGATCAGGACCTTCGCCCGGGGGTTGTCCCGGAGCTCCTGCACCACCCTGCGGGTCGATGTCGTCGTGCCTTCACCGTCGGTCCGGTCGGCTGGAATGCTCAAGGTACTACTCCGTAACGTCAATGTCGGGATTGGTTACTGCACCTCTCATTCTTCGAGGACTGGGAATAGCAGTCAACCGCATTGCACAAACGTGCAGCGCAGGACAGACTGAGGGGATGACGACGACGTGGGGTGGTTCCGAGACAGACGAGGCAGCACGCGAGCGTTCCCCGGGATCCCGGTCCCGGGATGCCCTGCGGGCCGCCCAGATGTACTACCTGCAGGACCTGACCATGAATGCGATCGCCCGGGAACTGCGCACCTCGCGGTCCACCGTCTCGCGCCTGCTCTCCATGGCACGGGAGACGGGCCTCGTGCAGATCCAGGTCAACAACCCCTCCGAGCGGGCACCAGCGCTCGAGCAGCAGATCCGCCGGCGCTTCTCCGTGGAGGCGCACGTGGTCCCGGTGGCCGATTCGGTGAACGACACCGAGGTCCTCGATCGCGTCGCGATCCAGGCAGCCAGGACCATCGGCCCGCTGGTCGAGTCCAACGCGATCATCGGCGTCGCCTGGGGCTCGACGCTCAGCGCGGTCAGCCACCACCTCACGCGCAAGCAGACCCACGACAGCACGATCGTCCAGCTCAACGGGGCGGGCAACACGCAGACCACCGGCATCACCTACGCGAGCGAGATCCTGCGCCGCTTCGGGCAGGCCTACGGCGCGCGCGTCGAGCAGTTCCCCGTGCCGGCGTTCTTCGACCACGCGGAGACGAAGACAGCGATGTGGGACGAGCGCAGCGTCCGGCGCATCCTCGATCTGCAGCGCCGGATGACCATGGCGATCTTCGGTGTCGGGTCCATCGGTGCGGGGGTTCCCAGCCACGTGTACAGCGGCGGGTACCTCGACCGCGAGGATCTCGACACGCTCGAGCGGGACGAAGTGGTCGGGGACGTGGCCACCATGTTCTTCCGCGCGGACGGGAGCCACCACGACATCCTCCTGAACAAGCGCAGCACCGGTCCGGACCTCGACGCCCTGAGGAGGGTCCGGCGGCGCATCTGCGTGGTCTCGGGGGAGTCGAAGATCGACGGCCTGCGGGGCGCCCTGGCCGCGAGTCTCGCCACGGACCTCATCCTCGACGAGGGTTCCGCACGCCGCCTCCTGCACGCCTAGACCCGGCGCCTGGGCCCGCGGTCGCGCGCGTGCAGGTACCCCGCGCGGCCCGGGGGCTAGAGCGTGAGGACGATCTTGCCGCGGACCTTCCCCGACGCGAGATGGTCCATCGCCCGGGCGGCCTCCCCGAGCGTGAACGTGCGGTCGATGCTCGGCACGACAGCACCCGTCTCCAGCAGAGGGAGGAGCCGCTCGAGGCTCTCCGCCCGGACCAGGGCCAGCAGCGTCGTCAGCCGTTGCGGGACGAACGGGGACACCGCGAGCGCGCCGAGCTGCCGGTGCAGGCCGCCCGTCAACCGGTCGGCGCCTTCCCCTCCGACGATGACCGCGGTGCCCTTGCCCGTGAGGTATAGCCGCAGGCGCGACACCGACGGGTTCCCGCCGATGTCGAGGACGACGTCGTACGTCTCCGGGCCGCCGGCGACGTCCCCGGCCGCGTAGTCGATGGCGCGATCCGCACCGAGCGAGAGCACGTAGTCGGTCTTCGCGCCGCTGCAGACGGCCGTGACGTGCGCCCCCGCCGCCTTCGCGAGCTGGACCGCGTAGCTGCCGACTCCGCCGGAGGCGCCGAGGATCAGCACGCGGGAACCCTCCGCGACGCGTCCGACGTCCTGCACCGCTTTCAGCGCCGTGACCGCCGATACCGGGACCGCGGCCGCCTGCGCGAAGGACAGCGCCGCCGGCTTGTGCGCGAGGGACCGCTCCCCGGCGGCGGCGTAGTCCGCGAAGGTGCTCCGCCCGCCCCCGAACACCTCGTCGCCGACGGCGAAGCCCGTGACCTCCGCACCGACCGCGACGACGACGCCCGCGAGGTCCATGCCCGGCACGGGATTGCGCGGTCGGCGCAGGCCGAACGCGAGCCTCCCCAGGTACGGCAGCCCGGTCATGGTGTGCCACACGCCCCTGTCGACGCCCGCGGCACGCACGTGCACCAGCACCTCGTCCCCCGCGATGTTCGGCACCGCGACCTCCCGCAGCTCGAGCACGTCGGGGCCGCCGAATGTCTCCTGCACCACGGCACGCATGGTCCCGCGCGCCCCGGGTGCCGCGTTCGGCGTCACTGTCTTCCTGGGTGAATGGTGCCGCATGACCGCCTCCTCCAGGCCGCACACCGTGCGCGGCGCCAGATGCGGAGCAGCGTATCGTACGAGGTACGAAAGAACGAGGGGTGCAATGGTCACGAGGAACGACGGCGGCGCCCGGACCGGGCTGACGCGGGACGGCGTGCTCCGGGCGGCCCTCGCCCTGGCCGACCGCGACGGCCTCAGCGGCCTGACCATCCGCACCCTCGCGCAGGAGCTCCGCAGCAAACCGATGAGCCTCTACTACTACGTGGCCACCAAGGACCAGATCCTCGACGGCATCGTGGACCTGGTGTTCGCGGAGGTGTACCTGCCCGTCATCGGCAATCCCTGGCGCCCGGAGATGCTGCGGCGCGCACGATCGATGCGCGAGGTGCTGGCGCGACACCGCTGGGCCGTCGGCCTCCTCGAGTCCAGGGCCGCTCCCGGCCCCGCCACCCTGCGCCACCACGACGCCACGCTGGGCACCCTCCGCAGCGACGGCTTCCCCCTCCGGGCGACGGCGCACGCCTACGCGCTGCTCGACAGCTACCTCTACGGCTTCGCGCTCCAGGAGGCCGCCCTGCCCCTCGCGGGGGTCGACTCGGTGGCCGAGGTGGCGGCTCCCATCATGGACCTGTTCGCGGACGGGACGTACCCCTGGATGGTGGAGATCGCGAGCGGGGTGGTGATGCAGCCCGGGTACGACTTCGCGGACGAGTTCGAGCACGGACTGGAGCTGGTCCTCGATGCGATCACACCGCACTGACCGACGTCAGGCCCCGTCCGCACCACCGCCCCGGCGCTCTCGGTAGAGTTCACCCATGGACTCCTCCGTTCCCCGCGTGCCGCTGGCCGATGGCCACTCGATCGACGTGATCGGGTACGGCGTCTACAAGGTCCCGCCCGAGGACACCGAGGAACTGTGCACGACGGCGCTCGACGCCGGCTACCGCCTCCTCGACACGGCGGCCCTGTACGGCAACGAGGCCGGCGTCGGAGCCGCCGCCCGGGCCTACGCCGGCGGGCGCGGGGACCTGTTCATCACGTCGAAGGTCTGGAACGACGACCACGGGTACGATGCCACCCTGCGGGCGTTCGACGCCGGCCTGGAGCGGCTGGGCCTCGAGTACCTCGACCTGTACCTCATCCACTGGCCCTGCCCGTCCCGGGACCTGTACGTCGAGTCGTGGCGGGCACTGGAGCGACTTCGCGCGGATGGACGCGTCCGGTCCATCGGCGTTTCGAACTTCCAGCAGGACCACCTCGAGCGGCTGATCGCCGAGACCGGCGTGGTGCCGGTCCTCAACCAGGTCGAACTGCATCCGTACCTGCAGCAGCACGCGCTCCGCGCCTTCCACGACCAGCACGGCATCGCGACGCAGGCCTGGAGTCCACTCGGGCGCGGCAACGTCCTCACCGATCCGGTCATCGCCCGGATCGCGGCGGAGCTGGGACGCACCCCCGCCCAGGTGATCCTGCGGTGGCACCTGCAGCACGGCATCCTGACCATCCCGAAGGCCAGTTCGCGCGAACGCATCGCCTCCAACCTGGACATCTTCGGGTTCCGGCTCGACGACGGCCAGCTCGACGCGCTCGACGCGCTGGAGCGCGACCAGCGCTTCGGCTCGCATCCCGACAAGGTGGGCTGATGCGGCAGGCCGTCGTCCACACCCTGGTGTGGGAAGGCACCCTCCAGCGCGTGTGGGACTTCCCGGCGACCGAGGGACCCGGGATCACGCCCGGCCCGCCGATCGTCATGGTGCACGGCTTCCGCGGTGACCACCACGGCCTGCTGCGGCTCGCGGAGGAACTCCCCGGACACCGTGTCCTCCTGCCGGACCTGCCCGGGTTCGGACAGGGCGAGGAACTGCCCGGCACGCACGACGTCGGAGCCTACGCGCGCTTCATCACCGCCTGCTCGCGGCAGCTCACCCAGGGGCCGCGCGTGATGCTCGGGCACTCGTTCGGCTCCATCGTCGCGGCGGAGGCCGTCGCGCTCGACCCGGACCTCGCCGCGGCCCTGGTGCTGGTCAACCCCATCAGCGCCCCGGCCCTCGAGGGACCGAGCCGCACCGCGTCCCGGGTCGCGGAGGCCTATTACGTCGCGGCGGACCGGCTGCCCGAGGCCGCCGGCCGGGCGCTCCTCGCCAACCCTGCGATCGTGCGCGGGATGAGCAGCTTCATGGCCAAGACGAGGGACCGTGCGCTCCGCCGCTGGATCCACGGCCAGCACCGCGCGTATTTCAGTTCCTTCGCCAGCCGCCGGGTGGTGCTCGAGGCCTTCCGCGCCTCCATCTCGGGCACCGTCAGGGATCGGGCGGCCGACCTGCGGCTGCCCGTCCTGCTCGTGGCCGCGGCGGAGGACGATATCGGGTCGGTGCAGAGCCAGCGGGAGCTCGCGGCCCTCATGCCGACGGCAAGCCTCGAGATCCTGCCCGCCGTCGGCCACCTCGTCCACTACGAGAAGCCGCGCGAGGCGGCCCACCTGATCGGGAAGTTCCTGGAGGCCGTCCCCGCATGAGGATCCTGTTCGACGCACGCTTCACCCGCACCGACCACCACGACGGCATCAGCCGGTACGGCGCGAGCCTGATCGCCGCCCTTGCCTCGACGGACGACGTCGTGATGCTCGTCAGCGACCGCCGCCAGCTCACCCTCCTGCCGGAGGTCCCGCATGTGCTGATCAACAGCCCGCTCTCCCCCGCCGAGCTGTTCGTCGCCGCACGCATCAACCGGCTGGAGCCCGACGTCGTCGTCTGCCCGATGCAGACCATGGGCTCTTGGGGCCGACGGTATCCGCTGGTCCTCACGCTGCATGACCTCATCTACTACCAGAACCCGACGCCGCCGTCCTTCCTGCCGCTGCCGGTCCGCGCGCTCTGGCGGCTCTACCACCTGGCGTACTGGCCCCAGCGGCTCCTGCTGGACCGGGCGGACGTCGTCGCCACGATCTCCGCGACCACGGCGGACCTGATGCGCCGCTACCGGCTCACCCGCCGGCCCGTCGTGCTCGTGGGCAACGCGCCCCGGAGCACATCGCGGCGGCGGGACCCCGACGCCGCGCGGTCGCCGTCGTTGCTCTACATGGGGTCCTTCATGCCGTACAAGAACGTCGAGACCATCGTCCGTGCCATGGCGTCCCTGCCCGGACACACGCTGCACATGCTGAGCAGGATCTCCCCCGACCGCCGGGCAGAACTCGAGGCGCTCTCCCCCGCGGCGGGAGGCGTGGTCTTCCACGACGGCGTCACCGACACCGAGTACGAGGACCTGCTCGCCCACTCCACGGCGCTCGTCACCCTCTCCCGGGCCGAGGGCTACGGGCTCCCGCTCATCGAGGCGATGGCGACGGGAACCCCCGTCATCGCCAGCGACATCCCGATCTTCCGCGAGGTGGGCGGCACTGCAGCCCTGTTCGTGGATCCCGACGATCCCGCGGCGCTCGCGGATGCCGTCCTCTCCCTCGAGGATCCGACCCGCTGGGCCGAGGCGTCGCGTGCCGGGCTCGAGCGTGCTGCAACCTACTCGTGGGCGGAATCCGCCGGCCAGCTCCGGGAGGCCTGCCTCCGCGCGGTCGGGGAATTCGCGCAGCGGAGGACCAGGCGGCCGTTCCATGCGCCGTCCGGCGTGCCCCGGGCGTGACGTCCCGACCGCCGTCCTCAGCGCCGTGCCTCGGTCTTGTGGGCGAACCGGTGCCAGGAACCTTCGGAGACGACCTCCACGCTGCCGTCCACCACCGAGATGGCCGTCTGATCATCCATCGCATACGCCGGTCCACCGATGTCCTCCGCCCAACGACGTGCGCTCTCCGACGTGTTCGACGCCCAGCCCGGGTAATCCAGGTGAGGGACGATCGAGAAGTCCACGACGCCGAGCCCTTCGTCGGTCCCGCCGGGAGTCCAGTCCGTGAACTGCCGGCCGATGCGCGGAGGCATCACCACGCATCCAGTGCGCGAGATGGATCGCCTCCCCGCCATCCGCGAGGAGGACGTCAGCATCGTGCACCCACTGGAGCCAACCGCCCGACCCGATGCTGGGCAGCGCACTTCCGCACCGGCTTCCCGAGCATCGCCTCCAGCATCCTGCGGATCGACGCGTTGGTCACGCCTCCGGACGTCAGCAGCTGCTTCATTCCCAGGTCCTTCCGGGTCCAGCCCACGATCTCTCACCTGCGGGCAGACGCTGCGACGGCGCCATTGTCATCCTCAGCAGGTATCTCCAGCCAACCGGTCCCGGATCGTCGCGCGCCGCGGGACCTCGGCCCCGCCCTCGAGGCACCGCTGAAGCGGTCCTGAAGTGGCAGGTCGGGCTCATCGTTGGATCTCCCGGCCAACGGTCGTCCGGGAGACGCCGCGAGTTCGGCGATCTCGCCTCGCGTGTATTAGGCGGCGTCGACAGGAAGCCAGCGCCTCCCGCAGGCCTGGCCAGGTGCCGTTCGTGCCGGTGATGCCCCAGTGTTGCGAAGGCATTCCTGCGCCCGCTTTCATCGTCCCGGGCATACGCCCGCTCCCACGGTTTGAGGGGCCGTCCAACCCTTGAGGTTCCAGCAGGCCCTGAAGACGGCCGGCTTACGGGCAGCCCTCAACAGGTAAGTTCCACGACGATGGCCGTGAGTCCCAGACCAGCCACTGCAAGGCTCACAGTTCTCTTCTGCCTGCCGGTGAGTTCGCTCGCTCCCGACGGACTGGCGTGTCCGATACTGACGGAGCCGATTGACGCTGTGGAGCGGGGGCGCATAATCCGAAGGAATCTCAATAATGTTGTCCACGCCGTCGCCAACTTCGAAGCGGTTCAGGGTGCCAGCTTCTCTTCCTCCACCGAGCGCTATGACGAGGAACTTGAGAAGCCCCAGTCCCGTCAGCCAGGGCGGTGCCACTGATTTGGTCGAAGTAGGGCAGCTTACTGCCGGACTGAGGCCTGTGCGCTCCACTGAATCAATCGGCGGACCACAACAATGCGACGACGGCCGGAAGGACTGCAAGAACGAAGCCTTGCCGAGCAACCAGGAATGCGTAGAGGACCCAGAGCCGTACCGTGGTGATGACCCAGGCAACCGGTGCACGAGAAGTCAGGTCGCGTGGCGGCGGTGCGCATACTGGCTCAATCAACAAACATAGTGACCTCTTTGCTTCCAGCTCATGATCAGCGGCCATAGTCGGCGGCTTCCAGAATCGACCCCGCGAAGATCGATTGGAAGTAGACGCACGCAGCGATGATCGCTGTACCGAGGACGTATGACCCGACGCGGGAGCCTTTACGCATGTGATGGGCGTCAGGCTTCTTCCCCGACCTCCAAAAACCGAAGAGGACCACCAAGGTGGGAAAAAGTGCGATCGGCGCAATGATGCCATTCCGGCCAAATCGACCGCTGTACGGCATCCGGGTGTCCCACGGAACATTCAGGAAGACGAAGGCAGCGATCGCGACACACGCAGCGAAAGCGACAACGCAGGCGATGTCGATCGACCTGGAAGCCTTCTTGCCCAGACGGAGATCCTCTGCAGTAAGTCCCTCAGGGATGGACTCGTCCGTGGCATCAGGGTTCGCGCCTTCGCTCATGACGCCGCCTGTCCCGTGACCCCACCCTGATTAGCTCGATTCACGCTGCTAACAATAGTCACACCCGATCCGTCGTCACTTTGGCGAGGAACGACCCCGGCCTGCCCCTGCAGCAAGGGCGCCGTCTGGGCGGACCCAGAATCGCCCGTCGCCATGGTCGGCCACTGCGCCGGTGCAGACTCAGGAATCAAACGGCCGCAGGCCCTCGACGACCTTCTCCCAGAACGGGTCAGCCCCTCCCCGGCGCTGCATCATCGCCGATCACCTCTGCCAACACGTCACCGGACCCGTGCGGACCGGCGAACTTTCGCTAGCTGGGACGCTGGAGCGGATGATCAGTCGCGGATAACTGCCACAGCTTCGATCTCCACGAGTTGGTGCTCGTAGCCCAAAACCGTCACGCCCAGTAGTGTGCTCGGAACGTCATGGGCACCGAACGCTCTACGGACAACTTCCCACGCGGTGACGAGATCATCCCGATTCGTCGACGCCACGAGTACGCGGGTACTGATGACGTCCCCGATTGTCGCTCCAGCTGCTTTGAGCGCAGCCGTCATGTTCCGAACGCACTGTTCCGCCTGAACCGTGTAGTTGCCCTCGCCCACCGTTGCTCCCGCTTCGTCGAGCGGACAGGACCCGGCAAGGAAGATCAGTCGCGCATCGGCCGGCGCAGTCGCGGCGTAGGCATACTGAACTGCATCCGACAACGTGGTCGGCCGAATTAGATTTACTGCTGAAGTCATCAGAACCGCGCCCTCCTATCCTTGCAAATTTCTGACTTCTCACCTCACGCGACGCGCTTTCCTGAGTTCCTTCCCCTCCCACAAGGACGCAAGTTTCACTGCAGCTCCACGACCGTGTCCTCGATGGTTGCGAAGAACCAGGGTCCCCTCCACCGCGGTCGGCCGCTCATTGGTCGTCGAGCTCACCACGCACGTCCACGCGGGCACATGACCACGAGTATCGACCGCTATCGACTCCACAGCAGTCGCTCCTTGTGCGACCCACCTGTCAATCTCCCTCACATGGTCAGCCGGCGTCACCGCGGCCGACCCCATCCCAGGTCCCCGTTAGGTGCTTCCGCATCGACCAGGCCCTTGATCTGACGCACTTGCTCACGGTGAGGAGCGGGCACACCGTTGATGTGGGTGGGAATGTTGTATCGCTCTGCCAGCAGGACGGGCGGCAGATCCAAAGGATTCTAGATCCAGGTCGACGACGGTCTCGGTGGTTGCGACCGTGTACCCGAGCGGAGTGAGGAACCGCTCCACGAGTGCAGCGATGGCCTCCAGGGCCGGACGGTAGGCGCTGGCGATGAATCGTGTCGTCGTTGACGGCCAGTCATCTTCCGCGGCACGCATCAACCCGGCGCCCACCCCCTTGCCCTCGTACCGCGGATGAGCCCACGGGAAGATCCACGTCGTTCCCGTTCCCGGTTCACCCTCGGAGGCCCTGGAGGCTACGAAGCCCTGTAATTCGGCACTGTCCCATGACTCGAGGAGATGTTTGGCCCAGCCGTCCTCAGCGCGCCACCCGAGAATGCGGGCTTCCACACCACGTCCGATCCATTTGGGCCGTGCTTTTGCATTGGCAGCGCACTCGACCTTATAGGCATCAGCGAGGATCCGCTCATCAGAGATGTCTACACTGCGAATGATCATGTGCTTCACCCTAGACCTTGTGAGGCAGTCACCACGGTGCATGTTCAGTGGGAGTGAATTCGACACGTGGGGGCATTGAGAGCACAGCCTGAAAGCATGCTTATTGTCCTGCTGATTCTTCCTGCATTGATCACGGTAAGTGCAGTGTTACTGCTGACCGCAGACCGACTCGTGTTCGGGCTCCGGGCCGTGGTGTTCGGTGTCAGATCCCTTGGCTATTCCTCCGCCAGTCTCCGATGCAAGTGGAACTTCTCGCGCCTACATCGTTCATGATCAAGGACCCTCGAGGTTCCAGCAGGGACCGGAGACGACCGGATTACGGGCATCGGCTTCTGGCATCATGAAGTCGTGGAATCTCAATCTGTTGGCCCAGCCGACCATGACGCAGGCCTTCGGATGTGGCAGGAATACTGTGCTGCTCACCCGGAGGCGGTAGCGGCGTCCCCGGAATACACAATCGAGCACTTCGGTGACACGAAGCGGTTAGCTGACGAACTTCTCGCTCATGTTGTGAGCGGGAGGAAACGGGCGACCGCGGAGCTCGTTGCGGACTTCCCAGCGCGAGGTGAACAGGTGCCCCGGATCGGCTCTCACTGGATTGCCTGTGATGGGAATGGCACTCCGAGCATCATCATTCGCAGTATTGAACTGCGCATCGGTTCTTTCGAAAGCGCTGATGCTGCGTTCGCTTTTGACGAAGGCGAAGACGATCGAAGCCTCGACAGCTGGCAGCGTGAACACCGCCGCTACTGGACTCGGGTGTCCGCAGCTCAAGGACGTCAATGGTCGGAAAGCGATGAGATCGTCTTCGAGCGATTCGAGGTTGTCTGGCCACCTCGGCATACGGACTCGGCGCACTGAGTCGATTGCCACTTCGTCTGTAGTGGGATCGGCTTGTGAAACAGCCCCGCAAGCGCCTAGCTCAACGGCGCTTCAGCTCATTATTGCGAGGCCGGTTCTGATCCGTAGGTCCCCCTTCGGTTGGTGATCAGCAGAGCCGCCTCGATGCAGCGAGTGATTTCCGTGGTCATGGCTCCCGATTCCGACCACGCGGGAAGGGAGGGAAAAGAAGCCGAGACCTCCGACGGCGTTGGTGACATGATGAGCGATGGCCGCCGACCACGTGTCTTTCGGCATGCAGACCACGGTAGTACTGCCGTGAGGCGACGCCCCTGGGCCAATCGTTGTCCGCGTATTCGGCACAATGGACCCATGTCCGTCGGGTTGCGCCCGTGGACCCCGGAGGATGCGCCCGCCCTCGTTCTCGGGCTCTGCACGGAACTGGTACCGAACAGATCTGACAGCCGTTCGGGCCACCCGCCAGGCAATCCTTCGAGGGGAGAAAGCAGACAGCGGCAATGGTCCGCTACCGGTGTCCTGGGACGGGCTTGCCGATCTTCGGTACCCTCAGGAGAAACGCGTCGCTATCGAGAATAAGCCGATATCGAGGATGAGGAGTATCCCCGTGAGCAAGAGCCCCGGTCCACTCGACGTCACCTTCATCGCGCCGATCGGCGTCACCGTGAAGGGCGACCTTTGGTCCTGCGTGGAGGTGCCGGATTCGGTTGAGCGGTTCGGCACCGGAAAGACCGTCAAGGTTGTTGCGACGGTCGACGGCGAACCGGTCACAGCCGGTCTGATGCCGACGGGCGTCGGCGGGCACATGCTCTCGATCAGTGCGAAGCTCCGGGAGAAGCTCGGCAAGGAGCTGGGCGACGCGGTCACCGTGCACCTGACCGAACGCCTCACCTGATCACGGACGATCGGCCGGAGCCGGTGCTCACGGTCAGCGACGCTTGCACCGGTGAGCTCGGCGCAGAACGCACAGCGCACGGTCATCGTCCCTGAAGAGCGCGGTCGTCTTGCTGCGCACAGCATCGCCATCCTGTGGGGACATCCCGCTGATGAGTCCTCGTGAGCCGACGCCGTTGACGCGTGAGAGACGTTGCGAGCAACCATGGCATACCTTGCTTGATCTCCGATACTCCAGTCAGCAGCGTCGTCCTCGGAATGTGCATACGGGCGAGAACACTTGCCGTGTTCATTCTGCCGGGCTTCGTGCGGGAAGTCGGCGGTGGTCTTTGGGCCGGGTTCTGGGCAGAGTTTTGTCCCCATCAGCGGTATGAGCGATGCTCCTTCGACCAGTCGGCGTAAGTGCCCGCAGAACATTCTTTACGAGGTCCTTGGTCGGTATTTGCGCGTGCATTACTGGCGGAAGCCACGAAGAGCTGACACAATCGCACGACGCGGCATGAGGATGCCACGAAGTTGTGTGAACATGGCCCTAATGGAAGTCTTCATGCTATGCGCCTTTTCCGTAGAAGTAACAGCCCTATTTCCGCGCACCCGATCTCTGCTTTTTGGGAATGGTGGACAAGCCAGGGCCACACGATCGATCCGCACCAGCAATCGCCCGCGCTGGAACAGTTGAGCAGAAAGGTCGCAGCGATCCACCCAGACCTGACCTGGAGTTTCGGCCCGGGCAGAGAGTCCAAACACCGACTCACGGTCTCAGCAGGGGGAACTGCGGAAGTACGCCCGACGGCCCAGCGCTGGCTGCACGCCGCACCGCCGGAGAATGCAGTCTGGGAGTTCCGTTCGAGTCAAGAGGCCGACCCGAACGCCCTGGGCAATGTCCTGGAGATAGCCGGGAGCGAGCTTGATCTCTCAGAAACAAGATTCAGGGCGGAGGCCTCGGCGCGGAAACTCAGGGTGCACGTTGGTGTCTACCACCCGGCGTTCCCGGATCTACCGGAGCCCGCACGGCTGCAAGTGACCTTCCTAGTTCTCGACTGGCTTCTCGGCGAGGATGACGTCGAGCGGTGGCTGGGCCACATCGAGGCACTCGAGACGGCGCCGGCTGAGCTCGTGACCGGCGCCGGGTTGCTTCATGCTGTCGCGTCGGTTGCCGAGCAGCAAGACCGGGACAAATGGACACTGCTCCGTTGGGAAGACGCGGATGGTGTCCCGACGATTGCGAGCTTCCGGCAAGTCCTGCGGTGGATCGATTACCCGACTCTTGACGTGCACAACGGCGTTCATGCTGCGTTCGCTGCGCAAGCCAATGGACTTCCAGCGGACGGAGCCGCCCTCGATCCCCTTCGAAGGCTCGAGGACGAGCTGGAATCACTTCTTGGCTTCCGCGGTCTGCTGGTAGGGCATGAGACCACCTCAGGCCGTCGAACGTTCCATGTCTACACCGACGGCGAGGACCAGAATGTCGGAGCCGCCATGAACGACTGGGCCCGCTCCAACCATCTAGCGATCGAACCGACACCTGACCCTGCTTGGCGACGAGTGCGTCAATTCACTGGGTGAGAACAGCGACGAAGGAATCGGCGATCACTGTCACCTCCACCCCGGGCGATCCAGGCACACCCTGATTGGGCTGCTGCGGTGATTTCGGACAGCGGAGTTGGTGGTTGTCTTTACGCTGCCAGGGCCGGCTGCCGGTAACTGTAGTAGACCTCGTTCGGGTATCGGGTGGCCGAGTCCGGAGTGCCGGCGGCGGCTGTTGTAAAAGCCTTCGATGTAGGCAATGACATCGCGTCGTGCCTGCTTCTTCGTGGCGTACACGGCTTGGTGTCATAGCGTCGTAGCAACAACATAACTGGATAGAGGGAGTTGCCTGGTGGGGCGCAGAGCATTGACGTTCTCGGATCGGGCGGACATCGCGGTTGGGATCCGAGCGGGTCATTCCGACCG